>NZ_JBFASK010000009.1:73216-198243 GCF_040677675.1 Streptomyces sp. NPDC053755
TTCCGGTCCCCGCTACCCGTCCCTCCCCGCGGCGACCCCGCCGCACCCGGCCGACGGGCCGCCGCTCTTCCGGTCCCCGCTACCCGTCCCTCCCCGCGGCGACCCCGCCGCACCCGGCCGACCGCTCCTGCCCCCGGGGCGGCACCCTCCCCCCGTGTCATCCCCGCCGGCTCGCGGACGCGGCCTTCCGGTCCAGGTCGGTGAGGATCAGCTCCCCGTTGATCGCCGTGCCGGCCCGGTATCCGCCGCTCGCCGCGTTGATCACCTGCTCCGCCGGCCCGACCGCGTTGCCCGCGGCCCAGACCCCCGGGACACTGGTCCGCCCGGTCGCGTCCACCGCCACGAACGGCCCGAACGGCGTCTCCTCGGTCGTGGCCCCGAGCGCCGTCAGCAGCCCGTCCCGGGGCGACAGGAGCGTCCCGGCGAAGAGCACCGCGCGCTCCACGACCCGGCCGTCGGCCAGCCGCACACCGGTCAGCCGGTCCTCCTCGACGACCAGCCCGGACACCTCGCCGGTCACCACGGTGATGCCGGCCGCCGCCACCCTCGCGCGATCTTGCGGGGACAGGGGAGCGGCCGTGTGGAGGAAGAGGGTCACGTCGTCGGACCACTGGGACACCATCAGGGCCTGGTGCGCACCCATCACCGGGTGCGCGATGACCCCGAACGCCTGGTCGCGGACTTCCCAGCCGTGGCAGTACGGGCAGTGGAGCACGTCCTTCCCCCACCGCTCCGCCACTCCCTCGATCGCCGGGAGTCCGTCCACCAGGCCCGTCGTCACGACCAGCCGGCGCGCGTGGACCGTCCGCCCGCCGTCCAGGGTGACCACGAACCCGTCGGCCCCGTCCGAGGCCGCCTCCGTCACCCGCCCCGCCGTCCACTCCACCCCGTACGCCGCGATCTCGCGCCGTCCCTCCGCCAGGAACGCGGCCGGGTCCATCCCGTCCCGGGAGAGGTAGCCCTGCATGTGGGCGGCCGGGGCGTTGCGCGGCTCGCCTGCGTCGACCACCAGGGTCCGGCGCCTCGACCGGCCGAGGACCAGAGCGGCGCTCAGTCCCGCCGCACCGCCTCCGACCACCACGACGTCGTACCGCTGTCCGGGAGTGTGCTCGTGTTCGCTCATGCCACGACTCTCACTCCGGCGGTCGACTCTTGACAAATGTTCTTGCCGTTTCTGCAATGGACTCATGACCGATGACGAACGCATCGACGAGGTACTGAACGAGGTCGGTCCGCGGCTGCGCCGCATCCGGCACGAGCGGGGGGCCACCCTGGGTGATCTCTCCGCCTCCACCGGCATCTCGGTGAGCACGCTCTCCCGCCTGGAGTCCGGGCACCGCAAGCCCAGTCTGGAGCTGCTGCTCCCCATCGCGCGCGCCCACCAGGTGCCCCTGGACGAACTGGTCGGCGCGCCGCCGGTCGGCGATCCGCGCGTGCGGGCCAAGCCGATCGTGCGCCACGGCCGCACCATGTTCCCGCTCACCCGCCAGCCCGGGGGCCTCCAGGCCTACAAGGTCGTGCAGGACAAGCCGTACGAGAACCCCGATCCGCGCGTGCACGAGGGGTACGAGTGGCTCTACGTCCTCTCCGGCAAGCTGCGGCTCGTCCTCGGCGAGCACGACGTCGTCCTGGTGGCGGGGGAGGCGGCCGAGTTCGACACGCACGTGCCGCACTGGTTCGGGCCCACGGACGACGGCCCGGTGGAGTTCCTGAGCCTGTTCGGGCCGCAGGGTGAGCGCATGCACGTGCGAGCCCGGCCGAAGAACTCCTGAGGGCGGCCGAGAAAGTCGCGGCATACGGTTCCTCCACGGCAAGCGACCGCTTAGTATGCGACCGACCGCGCAGTACGGACGACCGCTGGTGGAGGAGCTCCATGCAGGCATGGCGAGTGCACGAGAACGGCGAGCCGGGCGAGGTGATGCAGCGCGACGAGGTGGACGTGCCCACCCCGGGCGAGGGGCAGCTCCTCCTCAAGGTCCGCGCCGCGAACATCAACTTCCCCGACGCCCTGCTCTGCCGCGGGCAGTACCAGGTGCGGCCGCCCCTGCCCTTCACCCCCGGGGTGGAGATCTGCGGCGAGACCGAGGACGGCCGCCGGGTCATCGCCACCCCCGTCCTTCCGCACGGCGGCCTCGCGGAGTACGCCGTGGCGGACGCCGGGAGCGTGCTCCCGGCCCCCGAGGCCCTGGACGACGCCGAGGCGGCCGCGCTCCACATCGGCTATCAGACGGGCTGGTTCGGCCTGCACCGCCGCGCCGCCCTGAAGGAGGGCGAGACGCTGCTCGTCCACGCCGCCGCCGGCGGAGTCGGCAGCGCCGCCGTCCAGCTCGGCAAGGCGGCCGGCGCCACGGTCATCGGCGTGGTCGGCGGCCCCGAGAAGGCCGAGGTGGCCCGCGCGCTCGGCTGCGACGTCGTCATCGACCGCCGCTCCGAGGACGTCGTCGCCGCCGTGAAGGAGGCCACCGGCGGCCGAGGAGCGGACGTGATCTACGACCCGGTCGGCGGCGCCGCCTACGCCCAGTCCGCCAAGGCCGTCGCCTTCGAGGGCCGGATCGTCGTCGTCGGCTTCGCCAGCGGATCGATCCCCTCGCCCGCCCTCAACCACGCCCTGGTGAAGAACTACGCGATCCTCGGCCTGCACTGGGGCCTCTACAACCTCAAGGACCCGGCCGCGATCCCGCGCTGCCACGAGACCCTCACCGCGTACGCGGCCAAGGGGCTGATCAAGCCGCTGGTCAGCGAGCGCGTCGCGTTCGCCGACGCGGCCGACGCCGTGCAGCGGGTCGCCGAGGGCGTCACCACCGGCCGTCTGGTCGTCCTCCCGGAAGGAGCCCGGGCATGACGGACACCGCCGAACTGCTCGACCGCACCCGGCGGCTGCTCGCCGAACACCCGCCCGCCGCCACCGCGCGGGAGGACTTCCTGCGCGCACGCTTCGACGCCGGGCTCGCCTGGGTGCACTACCCCGCCGGCCTCGGCGGACTCGACGCGCCCCGCTCGCTCCAGGCCGTCGTCGACGCCGAACTCGCCGCGGCCGGCGCCCCCGACAACGACCCGCGCCGGATCGGGATCGGTCTCGGCATGGCCGCCCCGACCCTCCTCGCCTACGGCTCCGACGAGGTCAAGCAGCGCTTCCTGAAGCCGCTCTGGGTCGGCGAGGAGGTGTGGTGCCAGCTCTTCAGCGAACCGGGAGCCGGCTCCGACCTCGCCGCGCTCGGCACCCGGGCCGTCCGGGACGGCGATTCCTGGGTGGTCAACGGCCAGAAGGTGTGGACGTCCAGCGCCCATGTCGCCCGCTGGGCCATCCTCATCGCCCGCACCGACCCCGACGTGCCCAAGCACCGCGGCATCACCTACTTCGTCTGCGACATGTCGGACCCCGGCGTCGAGGTACGGCCCCTGCGCCAGATCACCGGCGAGGCCGAGTTCAACGAGGTCTTCCTCACCGACGTCCGCATCCCCGACGCCCACCGCCTCGGAGAGGTCGGCGACGGCTGGCGGGTCGCCCAGACCACGCTCATGAACGAGCGCGTCTCCATCGGGGGCGCCCGCATCCCCCGCGAGGGCGGCATGATCGGCCCGGTCGCCACGACCTGGCGCGAGCGCCCGGAGCTGCGCACCCACGACCTGCACCGCCGCCTGCTCGACCTCTGGGTCGACGCCGAGGTGGCCAGGCTCACCGGCGAACGGCTGCGCCAGCAGCTCGTCGCCGGACAGCCCGGCCCGGAGGGCAGCGCCATGAAGCTGGGCTTCGCCCGCCTCAACCAGGCCATCAGCGGCCTGGAGGTGGAACTCCTCGGCGACGAGGGGCTGCTGTACGGCGACTGGACCATGCGCCGCCCCGAACTGGTCGACTTCACCGGCCGGGACGCCGGCTACCGCTACCTGCGCTCGAAGGGCAACTCCATCGAGGGCGGTACGACCGAGGTCCTGCTCAACATCGTCGCCGAACGGGTCCTCGGCCTCCCCGCCGAACCCCGCAACGACAAGGACGTCGCCTGGAAGGACCTCGCCCGATGACCGACCTCCTCTACTCCGAGACGGAAGACGACCTGCGGGCGGCGGTCCGTTCGCTGCTCGCCGACCGGGCCGGCGCGCAGACGCTGCTCGCCCGGATCGAGGGCGAGAGCCCGTACGTGCCGGGCCTGTGGAAGTCCCTCGCGGGGGAGATCGGCGCGGCCGGACTGCTCGTACCCGAGAAGCTCGGCGGCCAGGGCGCGAGCCACCGCGAGGCGGCCGTGGTGCTGGAGGAGCTGGGCCGCGCGGTGACGCCGGCGCCGTACCTCACCAGCGCCGTGGTGGCCACCGAGACCCTGCTGGCCCTGGACACGGAGAGCGGGCCCGTCGCCGGACTCCTCGCCGACCTCGCCGCCGGGCGGAGCGTGGCGGTCCTCGCGCTGCCGCTGTCGACCGGCCCCACCGCCGCGCCCGCGTCCCGCGGCACGGGCCACGACGGCGCGCCCACGGTGTCCGGGGTCGCCGACGCCGTCGTCGCCGACGTCTTCCTTGTGCCGCGCGCGGACGGGCTCCACGCCGTCCCGGCCGCCGAGGCCACCGTGGAGCCGCGGACGCCGCTCGACCTGACCCGGCCCCTGGCCGCCGTCACCACGGACGCCGCCGGCACCCGGATCGCCGACGCGGACACCTCCGCCGAGGCCGTCCGGCGCGGTCTGCTCGCGGGCGCCGGGCTGCTCGCCTCCGAGCAGCTCGGCCTCGCGGAGTGGTGCCTGGAGGAGACCGTGCGGCACACCCGCGAGCGGTACCAGTTCAACCGCCCCGTGGGCTCCTTCCAGGCGCTGAAGCACCGGATGGCACAGCTCTGGCTGGAGATCGTGAACGCACGCGCGGCGGCCCGCGCCGCCGCCGACGCACTGGCCACCGGCAGCCCCGAAGCCCCCCTGACCGTCGCCGTCGCCCAGGCGTACTGCTCCCGGGTGGCCGTCCACGCGGCCGAGGAGTGCGTGCAACTGCACGGAGGCATCGGCATGACCTGGGAGCACCCGGCCCACCTCGCGCTGAAGCGGGCCAAGTCCGACCAGATCGCCTTCGGTTCGGCCGGCTTCCACCAGGACGCGCTCGCGGAGCTGGTGGGTCTCCCGGCCCCGGCGTGAACCGGAAGGCCGGGCCGAAGTAAGGGGCCCCCGTGCCCACACCCCTTTACATACTGTTTAATTGCGAGTTGTTCGCAACAACGGTTGATCTTCAAGAGGGGTGTGGGCACCATGACCGCCCGATCCATACGCGGCGCGGCCGCCGCGACGCTGGCCGGAACCCTGGCCCTCACCGCGGCGGCCTGCTCGAACCCCGGCGGCCCCGCCTCGGGCTCCGGCGGCCCCAAGGATTCCGCGGTCGTCGGCATCGCCTACGAACCCGAGACCCTCAGCCCCCTCCTCGGCTACGGCAAGGACGGCAACTCCAAGATCTTCGACGGGCTCCTCGCCTTCGACGAGACCATGAAGCTGCGGCCCGCCCTCGCCGACGCCCTGCCCCGGGTGAGCCCCGACGGACTGACGTACACCTACACCCTTCGCACCGGCGTGACCTTCAGCGACGGCCGCCCCTTCTCGGCCAAGGACGTCGTCTTCACCTACCGGACGATCCTCGACCCGAAGACCAACAACCCCTCGCGGACCGAACTCGACGCCCTGAAGGACGTCAAGGCCGTCGGTGGGAACACCGTCGTCTTCACCCTGAAGTACCCCTACGCGCCCTTCGCCGAGCGGACCGTCCTCGCCATCGCCCCCGAGCACGTCGCGGCCGGCCAGGACGTCAACTCCGGCCCCTTCACCACCCGGCCCGTGGGCACCGGCCCCTACGTCCTCACCGGCTGGTCCAAGGGCGAGAAGCTCAGCTTCGAGGCCAACCCCCGCTACTGGGGCGGGGCCCCGCAGGTGAAGAAGTTCACCATGGCGATCATCAAGGACGACGACGTCCGCGCCACCCGGCTGCGCTCCGGCGACCTCGACGGCGCCATCCTCCCGCCCAACCTCGCCGCCGGATTCAAGAACGACAAGGCGAAGAGGACGTACGCCGCCACGACGTACGACTACCGCACGGTGACGCTCCCCACGCACCACCGGGTCACCGGAGACACCGCCGTCCGCCGCGCCCTCGACATCGCCGTCGACCGGCAGACCATGGTCGACAAGATCCTCGAAGGCGCCGGAAAGCCCGCCTACGGCCCCGTACCCACCGACAGCGAGTGGTTCGCCAAGGGCACCGAGCGCCGCCACGACCTCGCCGGCGCCCGGAAGATCCTCGACGAGGCCGGATGGAAGCCGGGCCCGGACGGCATCCGCGTCAGGAACGGCGTACGGGCCCAGTTCCCGCTCTGGTACCTCTCCGGGGACAAGCTCCGCCAGGACCACGCGCTCGCCTACGCCTCCGACGCCAAGAAGGCCGGCATCGACATCAGGACCCAGGGCGGCACCTGGGAGGTCATCGAGCCGCGCATGAGGACCGACGCGGTCCTCGCCGGCGGCGGCTCGCCCGGTGACCCCGACTTCGACCAGTACCTCCTCCTGAAGTCCACCCTCGCCGGCGACGGCTTCAACAACATGGCCTGGTACGACAACAAGGCCGTCGACGAGGCCCTGGAGGCCGGCCGGCGCACCGACGACCTCACCGCGCGCCGGGCCGCGTACGACACCGTGCAGCGCGAACTGGTCAAGAACCCCGGCTACACCTTCCTCACCCACATCGACCACCTGTACGTCGTCGAGGACCGCTGGACCGGACTGTCCACCCAGACCGAGCCGCACGACCACGGACTCGCCGCCGGCCCCTGGTGGAACGTCGAGACCTGGAAGCCGAAGGACACGCGGTGAGCCGTCGCCTCCCCTGGGGGGCCATGGCCCGGATGACGGGACGGCGGGCGCTGTTCGCCGTCCCCGTCCTGCTGGCGGTCACCTTCGCGGTCTTCGCCGTCGCCGCGGCCTCCCCCTTCGACCCCGTCAAGGCGTACGCCGGCACCGCCGGCCTCACCGCCTCGCAGGAGAACCTCGACCAGTTGCGCGCCAACCTCGGCGTCGACCAGCCGCTCGTCACCCGCTGGTGGGACTGGCTCACCTCCGCACTGCGCGGCGACCTCGGAGACTCCAGCGTCATGCGGCAGCCCGTCGCCGACGTCATCGCCGAGCGGATCGGCTGGTCCGCGCTCCTCGCCGTCACCGCCTTCCTCCTCGCCATCCTCCTCGGCACCGCCCTCGGGGTCCTCGCCGGACGCCGCCGCGGCGGCTGGCTCGACCGGACCGTCAGCTCCGCCGCGTACACCCTGGAAGCCGCCCCCGCCTTCTGGCTCGGCCTGCTCGCCATCTGGTTCTTCGCGCTGAAGCTGGGCGCGCTGCCGGCCGGCGGGCTCACCGACACGGCCAGCGACACCGTCACCTTCGACCAGGTCGCCGCACACCTCGTGCTGCCCGCCGCCGTCCTCGGCGTCGCCCAACTGCCCTGGTTCTTCCTGTACGTCAGGCAGGGCGTCGGCGACGCCCTGGAGGAGGACCCCGTCCGCGGGGCACGCGCACGCGGACTGCGGGAGCGCACCGTCCTGCTCGGCCACGCCCTGCGCTCCGGCATGCTGCCCATGCTCACCCTGGTCGGCTCCCGTGTCCCCGAACTCATCACCGGCGCCCTGCTCGTGGAGACCGTCTTCAGCTGGCCCGGCATCGCCGCCGCCACCGTCCAGGCCGCCACCTCCGTCGACTTCCCGCTGCTCGCCGCGCTCACCGTCCTGGCCACGGCCGCGGTGCTCCTCGGCAACCTCCTGTCCGACCTGCTGTACGGCCTGGCCGACCCGAGGGTGGGCTTCGATGGCTGACCCCCGCACCCGGCGCGTCCGCTTCTGGTCCTCCGCCGTGATCGTCGGCGCCGTGGTCCTCGCGGTCCTGGTCGTCCCCCCGGTCGTCCGCCTCGACGAGCAGGCGGTCGAACTCTCCCGCAAGCTCCTGCCGCCTTCCTGGGAGCACCCGTTCGGCACCGACGACGTCGGCCGCGACCTGCTGCTGCGCAGCGTCTACGGGCTGCGGATCTCGCTGCTCGTGGGCTTGGTCGCCGCGCTCGTCGCCACCGTCATCGGCACGGCGGTCGGCGCCGCCGCGGGAGCGCTCGGCGGCTGGACGGACCGGTTCGTGATGCGGATCGTCGACGCCTTCTCCTCCGTGCCGCACCTGCTGCTCGGCATCTTCATCGTCGCGATGTTCCGGCCGGGCGTCTGGCCGGTGATCGTCTCCGTCGCCCTCACCCACTGGCTGTCGACCGCACGCATCGTCCGCTCCGAGGTCCTCTCGCTGCGCTCGCGCCCCTACATCGACGCGGCGGTCTCCGGCGGCGCCTCCCGGTGGCGGGTCGCCGCACGCCACCTGCTCCCGGCCGTCCTGCCCCAGGCCGGACTCGCCGCCGTGCTCATGGTCCCGCACGCCATGTGGCACGAGTCCGCGCTCTCCTTCCTCGGCCTCGGCCTCCCCAGCCACCAGGCCAGCCTCGGCAACCTCGTGCAGAGCGCCCGCTCCTCCCTGCTCGCAGGGGACTGGTGGCCGACGCTCTTCCCCGGCCTGTTCCTGATCGTGCCGACCCTGGCCGTCGCGGGACTCGCCGGAGTGTGGCGCGACCGCCTCAATCCGCGCCGTCGATCGGAGCTGATGCTGTGAACCCCCGCGCCGAGAAGCCCCGCACCTCGGACACCCCGGCCGGAGGCTCCCCGGCCTCGCACATCCCGGCCCCGGGTGGCCGGGCCGGTGACCCCGGGGCCCCGCGTCCCCGAGCGGAGAACGCACGCGTCGTACGCGCCCTGGAGGCGGTCGCCGCCGGACGCGCCGACGACGCCGTCCTGAGCGTCCGGGACCTGTCCGTCCGCTTCCGCATGCGCGGAGGACGCCGGGTCGCCGCCGTCACCGCCGCCGACTTCGACCTGGCCGCGGGGGAGTGCCTCGCCCTGGTCGGGGAGAGCGGCTGCGGCAAGTCCGTCCTCGCCTCCGCGCTCCTCGGCCTGCTGCCCGGCAACGCCGAGACCACCGGCACGGCCCGCCTCGGCGGCGTCGACCTGCTGGCCGCCGACGAACGGACCCTGGCGCGTACGGTACGAGGCCGGCGCGTCGGACTCGTGCCGCAGAGCCCGGCAGCCCACCTCACCCCCGTCCGCACCGTGCGCTCCCAGCTGGAGGAGACGGTGCGCGAACTCACCGGGACGGCGCGGCGGGAGCGGCGCGCGGCGGCCGAGGCGGCCGCCGAACGGGCCGCCTTCCCGGCCGGTCACCTCGACCGCCACCCCCACGAACTCTCCGGGGGCCTCGCGCAGCGCGCGGCGACCGCGCTCGCCCTGATCGGGGACGCGCCGCTGCTGCTCGCCGACGAGCCGACCACGGGGCTCGACCGTGACCTGGTCGAGCGGACCGTCGACGAGCTGCGCCGGCACGCCGACGAGGGCCGGGGGCTGCTGCTGATCACCCACGACCTGGAGGCGGCGCGGAGGATCGCCGACCGGGTGGCCGTGATGTACGCGGGCCGCATCGTCGAGACCGCCGCCGCGCACCGCTTCTTCGGCGAGCCGGGCCCCCGGCACCCGTACGCCCGCGGTCTCCTGGACGCCCTGCCGGACCGCGCCTTCACCCCCATCCCCGGGATGCCGCCCGAACTGACCGACCTGCCCTCCGGCTGCGCTTTCGCCCCCCGGTGCGGGCGCGCGACCGCGGAGTGCGGCACGCTCCCCGTGCCGCTCGCGGGCGTGGCCTGCCACCACCCGGTGCGAGGCGGCGGCGATGCGTAGCCCCACGCCCCCGCGCCCGGGCACCCGCCCCTGCCCCGCCCGGCCGGCGCCGGCCCTCGCTCCCCACCCCGACGGGACCCTCGGCCGGGCACCGGGGCAGCCCCCTGGTCCGAGGCGAGGCCGGCTCGTCGGCCGGGCTTCCGGCCCGACGGGTGGCCGGCTCGTCTGCCGGCCCCGTGGCCCGGTCCCCATGCGGCCCCTCGGTCTCGGTGGGTTCTGCGGCCGGTCCGTCGACCGGGTCTCGGGCCGGGTCTTCGCTCCCGCCCCCGGTCACGTCCCCGCTCCCGTCCCGCCCGGAGGGCCCCGTGCTTGAACTCGACGCCATCACCGCCGGTTACGACCGCCGAGCGCCGGTCTTCCGCGGCGCGTCGCTGACCGTCCCGCCAGGCGGGTCCGTCGGTCTGCTCGGCCCCAGCGGCTGCGGCAAGTCCACGCTCGCCAGGGTCGCCGCCCTGCTCCACCGGCCCGACGCGGGCCGCCTGGTGCTCGACGGGACGGAGGTACGCGGCTGGCGGCACGGTGCGCCGCGCGCGCTGCGGACCTCCGTCGGGGTGGTCTTCCAGCAGCCCCGCCTCTCCGCCGACCCCCGGCTCCGGCTCGCCGACCTGATCGTCGAGCCCCTGCGCGCCACCGGCCGGCGGTCCGAAGCCGAGGACCGCCTCGCCGAACTCGCCCCGGAGGTCGGCCTCACCGCCGACCTCCTCGCCCGTCGTCCGCACGAGGTCAGCGACGGCCAGCTCCAACGCGCCTGCCTGGCCCGGGCCCTGGTGCTGCGCCCGCGCTGGCTGGTCTGCGACGAGATGACGGCCATGCTCGACGCCTCGACCACGGCCGCGCTGGTCGCGGCGGTCGAGGCCTACCGCGCCCGGTCCGGCGCGGGGCTGCTGGCCGTGGGCCACGACCGGATCCTCCTGGAACGCTGGTGTGACCGCACGGTCGACTGGCAGGAGTGCCTGGGCTAGGTCGTCTCCGGAAAGCCTCGCCCGGGCCGCGACGCCCTGCACGCCCTCCCGCGGCCCTTCGGGCACGGGAGGTGCCCCCACTCGCCGCCCAGGGCCCCCAACGTCACCCGTTCGGCAGGCATGCCGTACCGCCGGACGGAGCTCCCCCTGCGCCACACTGGCCGCCGGACGCCGCAATTCCGGTGCGGTGCAAGGAGGGTGTGGCGATGGCCGTTTCCATTTCCGTGGTGCTGCTTCTGCTGGTGCTGGCGGTGATCTTCCTCCGCAACGGCGGTATGAAGCTCTCCCACGCCCTGGTCTGCGCGCTGCTCGGCTTCTTCCTCGCGGGCACCAGCATGGCGCCCACCATCCAGAACGGCGTGGCCGCCACCGCCAACGTCGTCAGCAGCCTCAAGCCCTGACTGCCGTAACGTTTCACGATCATGAAGTGCCCGTGAAACGCAGGGTGGTCGCATGTACAAGTGGGGTGCTCGGGCCTAACGTCGGCCGCCGGCGCGACCGACGTACGCACCCGAGGAGCCGCATTGATCACGCCCCCCACACGAGCCCGCGCACTCGCGCTGATCGCCGCGGTGTGCGCGACCGCGCTCGCGTTCGCGACCCCCGTCGCTCTCGCCGACGAGATACCCCTCGCGCCCGGCCATCGGCTGGTGGACCACTACCAGGGCGCGCCCGCCACCCCCCGGCCCGTACCGGGAGAGGCGCCCGACCGGCATCCGTACCTCGCTCCGAACGGACGCAGCGGCATGCACGCCGACGGTGCCGGCAGCGGGACCCACCCCCACCCGGGGCCGCTCGGCCGCGCCCCGAGGGTCACCAGCGAGAAGATCGCCCCGCTCGGCGGCGAGTGCGCCACGGTCACCTTCGACACGGCCGGCCGCCTGCTCACCGTCTGCGGCACGTTCTCCGGGTTCCTGCTCAAGCTGCTCGACCCGGGCACCCTGGACACCCTCGCGGAGTACCGCCTCCCGCAGCGCTCCTCGACCGTCGAGGCCATCACCCGTCTCGACTTCGAGAAGATCTTCAAGGACACCTCCGGCGGTGCCTACTTCTACCTCGACCAGCGGGACCGGGTCGTCCTCGCCGACTCCCGCCAGCACATCCTGCGCATCGCCCACTCCCAAGGCGCCGACGGGAGCTGGAAGTTCACCGTCGAGGACGACTGGGACCTCACCCCGCTCGTCCCGCACGACTGCGTCGGCTGGACGAACCTCTTCCCCAGCGGCGTGTGCGACCCGGTCACCTCCGTGATGCCCGACTGGGACGGGCGCATCTGGTGGGTGACGCGCCTCGGGCGGGTCGGCACCGTCGATCCCGCCACCGGCGCGCTCCGCGCCGTCCGGCTGGACGGCGAGGAGATCCAGAACTCCTTCTCGGTGGCCGAGGACGGCGTGTCCATCGTCTCCGACCACGCGCTCTACAGCTTCCGCGCCGACGCCGACGGCACCCCCAGGATCCGGTGGCGGCAGACGTACGACCGCGGCACCGGCACCAAACCCGGCTCGGTGAACCAGGGTTCGGGGACCACTCCGGACCTCTTCGGCACCCGCGAGGACTATGTCGCCATCACCGACAACGCCGACGACCGGATGAACGTCCTCGTCTACCGCCGCGGCGCCGACGTGGCCGAGACGGAGCGCCTGGTCTGCCGCGTGCCGGTCTTCCGGCCGGGCGCCTCCACCACCGACAACTCCCTGATCAGCTGGGGCGACAGCCTGATCGTCGAGAACAACTACGGCTACGAGAACCCGGCCACGCTCACCTTCGGCCGCAGCGTCACCGGCGGAGTGACCCGGATCGACGTACGCCCCGACGGCAGCGGCTGCGACACGGTCTGGGAGAGCGACGTCCGGTCCCCCTCCACCGTGCCGAAGCTCTCCACGGTCAACGGACTCCTCTACTTCTACGAGAAGGAGCCGAGCGCCCTCGGCATCGACGCCTGGTACCTCACCGCCGTCGACTTCCGCACCGGGCAGCGGGTGTTCCGCCGGCTGACCGGCACCGGTGTCGCCTACGACAACAACTGGGCGCCGATCACCCTCGGCCCCGACGGCACCGCCTACGTCGGCGTCTTCAACGGGATCGTGGCCGTGCGGGACGAAGCCTGAGCCTGAGGCACGGCGACGCCCGGGGCCGTCACGGTCCCGGGCGTCGCCGCGCGCTCCCGCCTCACACGAACGCGGGCATCTCGCCCTCGGTGGTCTTCAGGTCGATCACGGCGAAGGCCGCGCCCTGCGGGTCCACGATGCTCGCGAAGCGGCCGAACGGGCTGCCCATCGGCCCGAACACCTTCCGGCCGCCGAGCTTCTCCGCCGTCGCCACCGCGGCGTCGCAGTCGTCGACCGCGAAGTAGACCTGGATGTACGACGGGACCTCGGCCGGGAAGTCCTCCGGGGTCATGGTCATCCTGCCGATGACCGGCATCTCACCGCCCAGGTCGAAGACCTTGTAGTCGACCTGGTCGTCCGTCATCCTCTTCGCGTTGTAGCCGAAGACCGAGGTCAGAAAGGCGTCGGACGTCTCCGGCTCCCGGGTGAAGACCTCTGCCCAGGCGTACGCTCCGGGTTCGCCCTCCAGCTCGAAGCCCTTGTGGGTGCCGGGCTGCCAGATGCCGAAGACGATGCCAGCGGGGTCCCGCGCCAGGCACATGGAGCCGAAGTCGGCGACCGCCATCGGCTCCATGAGGACGGTGCCGCCGCTGTCCTTGATCTTCTCCGCCGTGGCGGTCACGTCGGGGGAGGAGAAGTACAGGCACCAGGCCGACTGCGGCTCGGCGTCCTGGCCGGGCATCGGGGGGACGACGGCCGCGACGGCCTTGCCGTTCCGGTGCGCCTGGGTGTAGTTGCCGAACTCCGCGGACGACTCGGCGAAGGTCCAGCCCAGGACTTCGCCGTAGAACGTCTTGGCGGCCTCGAGGTCGGTGAACATCGCGTCGGCCCAGATCGGCGTGCCTTCGGGTTGCGCGGCCATGACGGTGACTCTCTTCCGATCGACGGGGCGTCCCCTGCGTGTCCGAGGGGGTGCTCGTGGGACGTCTCTCCAGGCCACGCTAACCACGCCTGCCCGAGCCCGCGCGGTGACGCACCGTGATGGGCCGCCCGCGAGGGGTGTGCGGACCCTTGATCGGTCCCGTACGGCGACCGCGTACGTCGCACCCCTAGGAACTGACGGTCCGTCAGGCTACTCTCCGCCCATGATTCCGACAGTCGTCTGGGGAACCGGAAACGTCGGGCGTGCCGCCATCCGTGCCGTGGACGCCCACCCGGCCCTGAAGCTGGACGCCGTACTCGTCCACACGCCCGCCAAGGTCGGCCGCGACGCCGGAGACCTCGCCGGTATCGGCCGCACCCTGGGGGTCGCCGCGACCGGCGACGCCGAGGCCACGCTCGCCGGCCGTCCGCGGGCCGTCGTCTACGCCGCGTCCGGTGACATCCGGCCCGACGAGGCGCTCGCCGACATCGTCGCGGCCATCCGCGCCGGCGCCGTGGTGGTCACCCCCTCGCTGTACCCGCTCTACGACGCGGCGGGCGCCCCGCCCGAGCTGCGCGAACCGGTCCTCGCCGCCGTCGCCGAGGGCGGCGGCTCGCTCTTCGTCTCCGGAGTCGATCCCGGCTGGGGCAACGACGTCCTCCCCCTGCTGGTGAGCGGCCTCGGCACCACCGTCGACACGATCCGCTGCCAGGAGATCTTCGACTACTCGACGTACGAGCAGGAGGACTCCGTCCGCCATCTCGTCGGCATGGGGCAGCCCATGGAGTACGAACCGCCGATGCTCGCCCCGTCGGTGCCCACCATGGTGTGGGGCGGCCAGATACGGCTCATGGCGCGCGCCCTCGGCGTCACGCTCGACGACATCACCGAGACGCTGCAGCGGCGCCCGCTCGGCTCCACCGTGACCACCCGGACGATGGGCTCCTTCGAGGCGGGCACCCAGGGTGCCGTGCGGTTCGAGGTGCGGGGGATCGTCGGCGGCGAGCCCCGCATCGTCATCGAGCACGTCACCCGCATCCACCCCTCCTGCGCCCCCGACTGGCCCACACCGCCCGACGGCGCGGGAGCGCACCGGGTGATCGTCGAGGGCCGCCCCCGCATCCAGGTCACCGTCGAGGCGACCGACGAGGGCGAGAACAGGTCCGCGGGCGGGAACGCCACCGCGGTCGGCAGGCTGGTCAACGCCGTCGACTGGCTCGTGGACGCCAAGCCAGGACTCTACGACGCGCTGGACGTGCCCCTGCGTCCCGCGGTGGGCAGGCTCGGAAGGAGACAGCCGTGATCATCGACATCCCCGAGGGCCAGGAACCGATCGGATACGTCTGGGGCGACATGGTCCCGGGCATCGGCATGGCGGCCGCGAACTTCTCGCTGTCGGTGTACGAGCACACCACGCTCGGCCTGCGCGAGTTCGAGGCGGCCCGGCTGCGGATCGCGCAGATCAACGGCTGCGCCTTCTGCCTGGACTGGCGTACCGAACGGGACGGGCGGAAGGTCGAGGAGTCCTTCCCCGACGCCGTGACGCACTGGCGCACCACGGACGCGTTCGACGAGCGCACGCGTCTGGCGGCGGAGTACGCCGAGCGGTACGCCCTGGACCACCACGGTCTCGACGAGGAGTTCTGGTCGCGGATGACCGGGCACTACAGCCAGAGGGAGATCGTCGAGCTGAGCATGAGCATCGGCTCCTGGCTGGCGTTCGGCCGGCTCAACCACGTGCTGGGCCTGGACACCGTGTGCGTCCTGCCCCAGGGCTGAGCCGGCCCCTGGCCGCCGTCACAGATCGGTGGCGATGATCTTCTCGATGTTCCGCTCGGCGAGCGCCGTGATCGTCACGAAGGGGTTGACGCTGGCGTTGCCGGGGATCAGCGCGCCGTCGATGACGTAGAGGCCCGGGTGGCCGTGCAGGCGGCCGTGGTTGTCGGTGGCCCGGTTCAGCACGGCGCCGCCGAGCGGGTGGTACGTGAGGTGGTCGCCCCAGATCCTGGAGCCCCCGAAGAGGTCCGTGCGGTAGATCGTCCCCTCCTTGGCGTTGATCCTGTCGAAGATGCTCTTCGCCATGTCGATGGACGGCTGCTTCCAGGCGGTCTGCCAGTTCAGATCGACCCGGTCGGCCGCGGCGTCGTAGGAGAACTCCGCCCGGTGCGGGTTCTTGGTGATGGAGAGGTAGAACGAGGCGTACGTCTCGATGCCGGTGGGCAGGGGCGCCACCTCGGCGAACGCGCCGCCCGCGTCCCAGTTGTCGATGCCGGCCGTCGGCATGGAGGACTGGAGCTTGCCGGTGGCGTCCCACATGTGGTTCGCGCGGCCGCACATGACGTTGCCGTTGTCCCCCCAGCCCTTGCCGACCTCGGCGTTCAGGCCGGGCAGGGCGCCGGTGGCCCGCAGCCTCGTCAGCAACTTGCTGGTGCCGACGCTGCCGGCGGCGAAGAAGACCTTGCCCGCCGTGACCGTCTTGGTCGCCTTGGTGGCGCCCGTCGTGTCGAGTTCGTCGATCGACACCGTGTAGCCGCCGCCGGCCGCCGGGGTGACGGACGTGACCTTGTGCAGGGGGGAGACGGTGACCCGTCCGGTGGCCTGGGCCTGGGCGAGATAGGTCTTGCGCAGGGTCTTCTTGCCGTGGTTGTTGCCGTACAGGACCTCGCCGGCCAGCGCCGACCTGGGGGCCGCCCCGGCCGCCTCCTGCTTCATGTACTCCCAGTCGTAGACGTTGGGCACGAAGACGAAGGGGAAGCCGGAGCGCTGGGCGTGCTTGCGGCCCACCCGCGCGTACTGGTAGCAGGCGGCGCTCTCCCACCAGGCGGGGTCCACCTGGTTGACGCCGAGCCCGGCGTTGGCGCGGGGGTAGTAGACGGAGTACATCTCGTCGGCGTTCACGGAGGGGAGGATCGCCCCGAAGTTCTCCCGCCGGGGCGTGACCGCCATGCCGCCGTTGACGAGGGAGCCGCCTCCCACCCCCCGGCCCTGGTAGACCGTGATGCCGGCGAACTCCTCCGCGTCCAGGATGCCGGTGTAGCGGGGGACGTCCTTGTCGAGCGGGAAGCCGAGGAAGCTGCTGAGGGGCTGCTTGGTCCGGGTGCGCAGCCAGAAGGAGCGGTAGTCCGGCTTGGTGGTGTTGGCGAAGACGTTTCCGTCCGGCCCCGGGGTGTCCCAGGACATGCCCATCTCGACCATGTGCACGGGGACGCCCGCCTGGGCCAGGCGCAGCGCGGCGACGGAGCCGCCGTAGCCGGTCCCGATCACCAGGACGGGAAGGTGGGCTCCCGCGGTGACGCGGGTGGCCGCCACGGCCGTTCCGGGGAGGGCCAGAGCGCCGATAAGGGAACCTGTTCCAGTGATGAATCTTCTGCGTGATACCACGTGAAGTTCCTCTCTGTCGATGGGAAGAGGAACGAGTTCTACTGCCGGCCGCTTGGGAAGTCACGGTAAACCGATAGGTAACTTATGGGTGGGTCGCGCACCTTGTGCACTCCGGCATTCAAGGTGAATCCCTATAAAGCCGACATTCTGGGCAGACTGAGGACCGATCGAGCCAGGAGCGCGCCCACCATGCCGACCACCGCCGCCGACCCCGCCCTCGCGTCCGCCCCGGCCCAGGCCCTGGATCCGGCCCTGGACGCGGTCCCCGAAGATGTCGACCGCGCCGCCGCGCAGCTCTGCGACACCGCCGCGTGGCGGGAGATCGTCCGTCTCTGGGACGCCCCGGCGCCGCCCGCCGACATCCCGGTCACACCCCCCGCGGACGGCTGGCGAGCCCTCCTGTCGGTGCCCGTCGACCAGCTCGTCGCCACCGCACTGGACGCCCTCCCGGCGCCCCCGCCCCCCGAGCGGCCGCTTCCCGGGCGGCTCGGCGCGGTCATGCCGGACCGTCTGCACGCCTGGCGCCGCATCGGCCGGCCCGACCTGCGGCCCTCCACCCATCTCGCCCACGCCCGCCGCGTTCTCGTGGAATGGGGCTGGCAGAACAAGCCCTACCGCCTCCGCGACGCCCGCGGCGCCCGCTGTCTGTGCGGCGCCCTGCTCACGGCCCACCGCCTGGGCTACGGCAGCGCCGACACCATGAACCGCTCCGCCGCCTGGCTGGTCACCGAACTGCGCGCACAGGGCTGGACGGGCCTGATCGGGCCGTGGAACCGCGCGCCGGGCCGCACCGCGGAGCAGGCGCTCGCGCTCATCGACGCGACGATCCGTCGCGCCGCGCACGCGGGAGAGTGACCCCGCTCTCGTCCCAGGTGCGCGGCCTGGGCGCCATGGCCCAGCGGATGGAGCCCGTCACCAGCCGCCCGCCCACCCGGGCCCCGTCCCACGCCGGGCCCGGAAGGCGCGGCAGCCCCAGCGGCTTCCTGGCCCACGGGGGCAGCAGCGCGACGGAGGCCGCCGCCAGCAGCGCGTAGGGCGGCCGGGCGGGCCAGGGGATCGGCGGACGCAGCAGCAGGAACCTCGCCGCCTCCCGGGAGGCGGGCGTGGCCCGCAGTTCCGCGCGGTACGCCTCCATCCGCGCCGCCAGCTCGGCGACGCTGAGCGGCGGGTCCGGGACGCCCAGCTCCCGCGCGATCACGGCGGCGTCCGCGACGTATCCGTCATAGCCGGCGTCGTCGAGCGGAGCCGCTCCGTAGACGCGGTGGGCCCGCAGGAAGCTGTCGACCTCCGCCACGTGCACCCAGCACAGCAGATGCGGATCGGAGGCGTGGTACGGGATGCCGTCCGGGGTCGTCCCCCGGACCCGCTCGTGGACGGCCCGGACCCGGTCCACCGCCTGCCGCGCGTCCTCGGCCGTCCCGAACGTCGTCACGGCGAGGAACGTACTCGTCCGCTGCAACCTGCCCCAGGGATCGCCCCTGAAGCCGGAGTGAGCCGCGACCGCGGCCATGGCGAGGGGGTGCAGCGACTGCAGGAGCAGCGCCGTCAGACCGCCGACGAACATGGAGGCGTCACCGTGGACGGCGCGGATGGGGCGGTCGGGGCCGAACCAGCGAGGACCGGGAGCGCCGTGGATCCGGGCGCGCGTGGACGCGCCCGAAGGGCCGGCCACCCGGCGGAAGAGCGTGGCGCCGAGCCGTTCCCTCAGATCGTCGACGGTGGGGGGCTGCCATCCCATGCGCCCAGTATGCGTCGCGCCCGGACGGGGTGACCCGGGCCGTACGGGCGCGGCGTGGCGCGGCCCGGTCCGGGGGTACGCGTGCGCGTCGCGTTCCGACGCCCCTGCCGCTGAGCCGCCTGCGTCACCGCGCTGCGCGATGGGGTCCCCGTGCGGCTCGGTGCCCGGACAGCCGCATCGAATCCGTAATGGACGATTCTCGGAAGCGGTTGCGTGTGCGATCTGTAATGCACGATACTTCGGGCAGGGCGGGGCGCGAGTCGCCCGTGCCGAGAGAGAGGGGACGGACATGCGACGCGAAGAGCGGGATCTCATCGGGGTGAGAGAAGTGCCGGCGGATGTGTACTGGGGCATTCACACCCTGCGCGCGGTGGAGAACTTCCCTCTCACGGGCATCCCCCTGTCGTCGCATCCCGAACTCGTGGTCGCGCTGGCCGCGGTGAAGGAGGCGGCCGCGCTGGCCCACCTGGAGCTGGGGACCCTTCCCGAGGAGCGCGCCCGGGCCATCGTGGCGGCGTGCCGGGAGATCCGCGCGGGCCGCCTCCACGACCAGTTCGTCGTCGACGTCTTCCAGGGTGGGGCGGGAACCTCGGCGAACATGAACGCCAACGAGGTCATCGCCAACCGGGCGCTCGCGATCATGGGGCACCCGCGGGCCGGCTATGAGCACCTGCACCCCCATGACGACGTGAACCGCTCCCAGAGCACCAACGACGTGTATCCCACGGCGGCCAAGCTGGCGGTGTACGCCTCCGCGGGGCGGCTGCTCGACGCGATGACCGTGCTGCGCGACGCCTTCGGCGACCGGGGCGGGCACTTCGCGAAGACGGTGAAGCTCGGGCGCACTCAGTTGCAGGACGCCGTGCCGATGACACTGGGCCGGGAGTTCGACGCGTTCGCCCTCACCGTACGGGACGACGCCGACCTCATCCGCCTGGCCGCCGCGTCCCTCCTGGAGGTGAACCTGGGGGGCACGGCGATCGGCACCGGCCTCAACGCGGACGAGGGCTTCGCGCGTCTGGCTGTCACCCACCTCGAAGCCGTCGCGTCCGTGCCGGTCCGTCCCGCCCGCGACCTGGTGGAGAGCACGCAGGGAATCGGTGGGTTCGTCCGGCTCTCCGGCGCCCTCCGTCAGTTCGCCGTACGGCTGTCCAAGATCTGCAACGACCTCAGGCTGCTGGCCTCGGGTCCCGGGGCGGGCCTCGGCGAGATCCGGCTGCCGGAACTCCAGGCCGGGTCGAGCATCATGCCGGGCAAGGTCAATCCGGTGATGCCGGAGGCCGTGAACCAGGTCTGCTTCGACGTCCTCGGCGCGGACGCCGCCGTCTGCGCGGCGGCCCAGGGGGGTCAGCTCCAGCTGAACGCCTTCGAACCCCTCATGGTCCACCATCTGCTCAACTCCGCGAACCGGCTCGCCGCCGCCTGCCGGCTCCTGGCCGAGCGATGCGTCGCCGGCATCGAGGCCGACGAGGAGCGCTTGCAGGCTCTGGTGGAGAGGAGCGCCGGTCTCGCCACCGCGCTGAACCCGGTCATCGGCTACCAGCGGTCCACGGCCCTGGCGCGGGAGTGCCGGGAGTCGGGGGTTCCCGTCCGTGAGCTGGCGGCTCGCGACGGGCTGCTCACCGACGGGGAGCTCGACGAGCTGCTCGATCCGTCGCGCCTCGCCCGGCCGAGCTGAGCCCCGGCCGGGCTGAGCCCCGGCGACGCGGTGTCATGGCGACGCTGAGTCCCGGCAGCGCAGAGTCCCGGCCGGGTCGTGCCGGGCCGGGACGTCGTGTGCGGTGCGTCATGTGCGGCACCGGATGCCCGCGGGGCCCGGTCGCGTGTGCGAGGGTCCCGCGGGGGCCGACTGCCTCAGCTTCTGGTGAGCGTGCAGGCGTAGGTGGCCGAACCGGAGCCGCTGTAGGCCTCCACGTCGAGGTAGTAGGTGCCCGTCCCGGTCGCGGTCCTGGTGAACGACAGGGATTCGTCGGTGCCCGCCCCGTCGTTCACGGAACGGGTCAGAGTGCTGCCGTTCGCGTCGAGCCAGTACACGTCGGCGTCGTAGGCGGAGGGCACGGCGCAGTTCACCGACACGGTCTGTCCGGCCGCCACGGAGACCTTGAAGTAGTCGCGGTCGCTGGTCGACTTCATGCTGCCCGTGAGGGTGCCGGGCGAGGCGAGCGCGGTGGCGTCGTCGGCCGCGTCGCGCGAGTCGTTGGGCTCGCTCTCCGCGACCGTGGACCCGCCGCCCTGGCTGCCGCAGTCGGTCACGGGCGTCCCGTTGTAGAGGTTGGCGTCGGGCGTGCCGTTCGTGACGCTGCGCAGGTAGTAGCCGCAGGTGGGGCGGTTCTTGAAGTCGAAGGTGGAGCCCGGCGTCAGACGCCAGACCTTGAAGTCGCTGTAGGTGAGCGGCTTCCTGTCGACGGCCTGCTCCGGCTGGTGGTCGGCGAGGACGACGTAGGCGTCCTTGCCGTACTGCGTCGCCATGCCGTTGCGGTCGAGGAACAGGGACCCGCCGCCCTCCTCCACCCCGACGCCCCAGGCGGAGCCGCCGGGTGCGAGGCCGTCCTTCACCGCGCGCGCCAGGAAGGACATGGTGCGGCCCATGCGGTCGCGGGTCACGAAGTGGGAGTCGTTGATGACGGCTCCGTAGTTCGCCCATTCGAACATGCCGGTGGTGAAGCTGACGTACTGGTCGTAGGGGTTGGCGAGGGCTTCCGCGCTGGTGACGCTGCCCTTGCAGGCGTCGTAGACGATCGGGCTGTTGATGTGGTGGCCCGCGCTGCCGCCGCCGGAACCGCCGCCCTTGGCGACGACCGCCTCGACGGCGGCCTCCAGGGCCGTTCCCTTCCAGGCGGTGTAGCGGCACTGGTCGCCGCCGGCGAAGTAGACGAACTCGGCGTTGCGGACGTCGGTGGCCATCTGACTGTTGTTGCCGTCGGACGCCGTCGTCAGCGTCCATGTCGTACAGGAGTTCACGCCGGTCAGCCCCGTGATCGTGTCGCACTCCGGAGTCTTGCTGCCCGACGTCGGCGCCGACCCGGCCAGGACCACCACGTCGAGGCTCCCCGTGCCGCCGCGGATCTCCTGGATGGCCCGGGTCATCGAGGCGGTCACGACGCCGCCGGCCCCGTTCATCGTGAACGCCGGACCGTTCCACGTGCTGCGGCTGACGTCGGACGCGCTGCCGAGCCTGATCCGGTCGGCCGCCGCCTGCGCCGGCTGATGCGCCATCAGTACGGAGGCCATCGCGGTGAGGACGACGGCGGCTGCCGCGGGGGCCCTGAAGGGACGGTGTGTCATGTGCACTCCTGGAGGGGCGAACTCGGTGCCGCGGCCGTGGGTCGACGGCTGCGGGATTGGTAGCGGAACATACAAGTAATGACCTGGATGGGGAAGATGTAAGTCCGGAACAGCGCCCTGCCCGCCGGGACTGAGTCGCGAATACGCGTCAAACGCTCAAAAATCACCCCAGCTCTCAGGCTGAAACTCTCGTTGCGTGAACGTAATGGGACTTACATCTAGCCATCGTGTGGGTTTCTCTGTAACTTCGCAGCAGTGCCTGGCGGTCAGACTCCGCCGGCAGATAACCACCGAGAGGTTCCAGGCGATGAACGCTCTTATCGCACGCCCCGCGGCCGCCGCCGCCGTTGCGGCGACCATGCTCCTGTCCCTGTCCGCCTGCGGCGGCGACGAGCCCGCGGCCCCGTCGGGCAAGGTCGTCATCGGCGGCGTGGAGATCGTGAAGGACCAGAAGCTGCACGACCTGCTCCCCGAGAAGATCAAGAAGGCCGGTGAGGTGCGCGTCGCGACGGATGTGCCGTACCCGCCCTTCGAGATGTACGTGAAGGAGGGGGAGACCGCGCTGACCGGCCTGGACTACGACCTCGGCCAGGCCCTCGGCGGTAAGCTGGGCGTCACCTTCGCCTTCTCCCCGCAGAAGTTCGACGGCATCGTCCCCGCCATCCAGGCCGGCAAGTTCGACGTGGCGATGTCCGCCATCACGGACAACAAGGAGCGCCAGAAGGTCGTCGACTTCGTCGACTACTCCCAGTCCGGCTCCGGCATCCTCGTCGGCGACGGCAACCCGGCGAAGGTGACCACCCTCGACGACCTGTGCGGACGGAAGGTCGCCGTCCAGGCGGCGACCAACCAGCTCGACCTGCTGAAGGGCCATCAGGCGACCTGCGCGAAGGCGGGCAAGGGCAAGATCGACATCCAGACCTTCCCCAAGGACTCCGACGCCCAGCTCGCACTGCGCTCCGGAAAGGTCGTCGCCCAGGTGCTGACCAAGCCCGCCGCCGGCTGGGTCGCCAAGACGGCCGACGACGGCAAGGCCTTCGACCTCGTCGAGGACCCGTCCGCCCCGGGTGGCTACAACGCCTCGCCCAACGGCATCGCGGTCAGCAAGCAGCTGCCCGAGCTGACGGACGCCATCCAGAAGGCGCTGCAGTCCCTCATCGACGACGGCACCCTGATCAAGATCTACAACAAGTACGGCGTCCCGTCGATCGCGGTGAAGGAAGCCACCAAGAACGCGGCGGTGGGCTGAAGATGGCCGGCACCATCAAGGTCCCGCGGGACACGACCCCCGCGGACCGGCCCCTCACCGGGGAGATCGAGGTCGTCCCCGTCCGCAACTACGCGCGCTGGATCGCGGCCGTCGCCTCGGTCCTCGCCCTCGTCGGACTGATCGGCTCCCTCGCCAAGAACGACAACCTGCACTGGGACGTCGTCGGTGACTACCTCTTCGCCGACCTCATCTTCGACGGTCTCGCGACCACCCTCTGGCTCACCGCCGCCGCCATGCTGCTCGGTCTATCCCTCGGCACGCTGATCGCCGTCATGCGGCTCTCGTCCAGCCCCGTGCTGTACGGACTCGCCAACGCGTTCGTCTGGGTCTTCCGCGGCACCCCGCTGCTCGTGCAGATCATCTTCTGGGGTTACGCCGCCGCGCTGTACACCTACGTCAAGATCGGGGTCCCCTTCACCGGCATCACGTTCTTCCAGGCCGAGACCAACGCGCTGCTGACACCGGCGATCGCCGCCCTTCTGGCCCTCGGCCTGAACGAGGCGGCCTACGCCTCGGAGATCGTCCGCGCCGGCATCCAGTCCGTCGACCCCGGGCAGGCGGAGGCCGCGCACTCGCTCGGCATGCGGCCCGCGCTGACCATGCGCCGGATCGTCCTGCCGCAGGCCATGCGCGTGATCATCCCGCCGATGGGCAACGAGACCATCAACATGCTCAAGATGACCGCGCTCGTCTCGGTCATCTCCGCCCACGACCTGATGTCCAACATCCAGGACGTGTACGCACAGAACTACCAGGTCATCCCCATGCTGGTCGTGGCCAGCATCTGGTACCTGGCCCTCGTCACCCTCCTCAGCGTGCCCCAGGCATGGCTGGAGCGGCGCTACGGCCGCGGGACCACCCGCGCCGGACACGTCTCGCCCTTCCGGCGCCTCCTCGGCGGAACGGCGGAGCGGCTCGGCAAGAACAGCAAGGAGCAGAACCGATGAGCACCCCCATGGTGCGCGCCGAAGGCGTACGCAAGCACTTCGGGAGGCTCGAGGTCCTCAAGGGCATCGACCTCACCGTGGAGCGCGGCCAGGTCTGCTGCCTCCTCGGCCCCTCCGGATCCGGGAAGTCCACCTTCCTGCGCTGCATCAACCACCTGGAGAAGGTCGACGGCGGCCGGCTCACCGTCGACGGGGAGCTCGTCGGCTACCGCCAGCAGGGCAACAGGCTCCACGAGCTGCGCGAGCGCGAGGTAGCGGACCGCCGCCGCGACATCGGCATGGTCTTCCAGCGCTTCAACCTCTTCCCCCACATGACGGCCGTCGAGAACGTCATGGAGGCCCCCGTCAAGGTCGCGGGCGTCTCCCGCGCCGCCGCCCGGGAACACGCCCACGCCCTCCTCGGCCAGGTCGGTCTCGGCGACCGCGGGCACCACTACCCCGCCGAGCTGTCCGGCGGACAGCAGCAGCGCGTCGCCATCGCCCGCGCGCTCGCCATGAAGCCCAAACTGATGCTCTTCGACGAGCCCACCTCCGCCCTGGACCCCGAGCTCGTCGGAGACGTCCTGGACGTCATGCGGCAGCTCGCCGCCGACGGCATGACCATGGTCGTCGTCACCCACGAGATCGGCTTCGCCCGCGAGGTCGGCGACACCGCGGTGTTCATGGACGAGGGAGTCGTCGTGGAGGCGGGCGACCCCCGCCAGGTGCTCGTCGACCCGGAACAGGAGCGCACCCGCGCCTTCCTGTCCAAGGTCCTGTGAGCGCCCCCACCCGCCGCCAGGAGAGGCTCGACGACCTCCTGGACCTGGCCCGGGCCCGCCGCGCCGACTACCTGCGCGACCTGGAGGAGCTCGTCTCCGTCGACTCCGGCTCCTACAGCGCCGAAGGCGTCAACCAGGTCGCCGACTGGATCGAGCGCCGGCTCGAACGGCTCGGGTTCGCGGTGGAACGCGTCCGCTTCCCGTCGACGCCCGACGGACACCGGACCGGTGACGCCCTCGTCGGCCGCCGACGCGGCACGCTGCCCGAGTCGGAGGGAGGCCGCAGGATCCTCCTCGCCGGCCACATGGACACCGTCTTCGAGAACGGCACCGCTGCCGCCCGCCCCTTCCGGATCGACGGCTCCACGGCGTACGGCCCCGGCGTCAGCGACGACAAGGGCGGCCTCCTCGCCGGACTCACGGCCCTGGAGCTCCTCGGCGACCTCGGCGTCGAGGCGTACGACGAGCTGGTCCTGCTCGCCACCCCCGACGAGGAGATCGGCTCGCCGGCCAGCCGACCGCTGATCGAGAAGACCGCCGGCGAAGTGCACTACGGACTCGGCCTCGAATGCGCCCGGGAGAACGGCGACTTCGTCATCGCCCGCAAGGGCGTCGCCGACTTCCGCCTCACGGTCACCGGCCGGGCCGCACACGCCGGCATCGAACCCGAGCGCGGTGCCAACGCCGCCCTCGCCGCCGCCCACCTCACCGTCGCGCTCCAGGCCCTCAACGGCCACTGGGACGACGTGACCGTCAACGTCGGCGTCGTCAGGGCCGGAACCCGCGCCAACATCGTCTGTCCCCAGGCGGAACTGCGCATCGAGGTGCGCGCCGCCACGACCGCCGACATCCAGCGCGTCGACCGGGCCATCCGCGAAGCCGCCGACCAGCCCGGCGTCCCTGGCGTCACGGTCGAGGTCGAGCAGCTCGACCTGTGCCCGCCGATGGAGGACACCCCCGCCTCCCGGCGGATGTTCGACCACGCGCGCACCGCGGCCCGAGCGGCCGGCATCGAGCTGGGCGCCGCCGCCACCGGCGGCGTAGGGGACGCCAACATCATCGCCGGCGCGGGAATCCCCGTCCTCGACGGCCTGGGCCCGGTCGGTGGCGCCGACCACACGCCCCAGGAGTGGCTCGACGTCACCAGCGTCCCCCACCGCATCGCCCTCCTGGCCGACCTGGTCGCCTCCCTGGGCACGGCCGGCACGCCCTGAATGACGTCCGCACCCCCTGGATGACGTCGGCACCACCCGAACGGCGCCGACGCCGACACCCAGCGGAGGGAAGCCCCGGTTCCCTCCGCCGCGGGTACGGCGCCGACGCCCCAGGCGTCGCCCGCCACGGGTCCGGCCACGCACCCCCGCCCCACGCACCATCCCGCCACCCATCCGACCCTCAACGGAGGCACCATGCGCGTCCCTTCCGCACCTGCACGCCGCACCGTCCTCGCCGGCGTCCTCGCCGTATCCCTCCTCTCGGTCTCCTCCTCCGCCCTCGCCGACGCCCCGAAGGCCCGGCCCCAGGCGGGGTCCCTCGTCCTGGTCGGCGGAGCCCTCAAGGAGAGCAACACCCAGGTCTACGGCGAGATCATCAAGCGGGCCGGCGGCCCCGGCGCCCGCATCGGGATCATCACGGCCGCCTCCGTACCCGAGAGCCAGGACCCCCACGCCGGCGACCCCGAGCGGTGCAGCAACTCCGCCTGCAACGGCGCCTACTACGCAGACGTGTTCAAGCGGCACGGTGCCGCGGACGCCCAGTGGATCCCCGTCGACATCGACCACGTCGCCAACGCCGACTCGGACGCCGTCGTCGCTCAGGTCGACTCCATGACCGGCTTCTTCTTCGGCGGCGGCGACCAGTACCGGTACGTGACCACCCTGCTGCGCGGTGACGAGCACCGGGACTCCAAGGTCCTGGCCGCCATCCGCGCCAAGCTCGCCCGAGGCGCCGTCGTCGCCGGGTCTTCCGCGGGCGCACAGATCGCCTCCGGCCCCGACATGGTCACCGGCGGAGAGTCGTACGAAGGGCTCAGGGACGGCAGCGCCCCCGGCTATTTCGACGACGCGACGCGCCTCGGCTACCTCCCCGAGGGCGGCTTCGGCTTCCTCCGGTCGGGGCTCGTCGACACCCACACCGGCGCCTACGGACGCGAGGGCCGTGCGCTGCGCCTCGCCTCCGACACCGGCCACGACCGCGTCTACGCCCTGGAGGAGAACACCGCCCTCGTCGTCGACCGGCCGGGCACTCCCCGTGAGCACCTCAGCGTCCTCGGGCCGAACGGCGTCGCCGTCCTGGACCTGCGCGACGCCCGCGCGTACGACTCCGAGGACGGCTGGTCCCTGCGCCGGGCCCGGTACAGCTACCTCACGGACGGGGACCAGTACGACGCACGCACCTGGACGCCGCGCGTCCACCCGTCCAAGCGGCCCCTGAGCCCCGTCGGCACGGCGCCCGTGCCCGTCAACTCCGACGTCTTCCACTCCGCGGCCAACCCCGACGGCGCCCCGTACGCCTTCCGGACCACCGCGCGGGCGCTCGCCTCGACGCGCGCGCAGAACAGCGCGACCGCGACCACGTTCGAGAGCGGGCCGCGGTTCACGGTGACGTACACCAAGGGGCGGGGATTCGCCGCCTTCACCGGCGACGGCACGGAGGCCCGTACGCTCCTCTCCCTGCGCATCGACATCGCGCCGCGCTGATCTGCCGAACGACACGGAGCCGGCCCCAGGACGGGGCCGGCTCCTTTCGCGTCGTCGAACGGACCGCGACGCGCGGTCCGTTCACAGCAGGCCGGTGCGCCGGGCGACCCTCTCCGCCTCCTTCATGCGCTCGTGGCCGCTGCCGCCGATCCGGTCGAGGACGGCGGCGACGAGCGCCTCGACGACCGCCAGGGCCGGCACGAGGCTGTCGTAGGGGGAGTCCGAGGAGACCTGGGTGATGAGGACGACGTCCGCGTGGGCGGCGGCGGGGGAGAGCCACGGGTCGGTGAACACGATGACCTTGCCGCCCCGCTCCCGGGCCAGTTCGGCGATCAGCGTCTTGTCGGACTCGTAACGCCGGTAGTCGAAGAGCACGGTGACGTCGCGTCGGGTGAGCTGCGTCAGGAAGGAGGTCCGCTCCACGTCCTTGTGCGGCAGGAAGCTCACCTGGTTGCGGAACTGCATCAGGTGCAGGCCCAGGTACTCGGCCATCAGATGCGTGAACCGTCCCCCCGCCACGTGCACGCGGCGGCGCGGGTCGGAGAGGAGGCCGACGGCGTCCTCGAACTCGTGGGCGGCCACCTCGTCGAAGGTCCGGGCGACGGCCTGCCGCACGATCGAGGAGCGCTCGCCGAGCTGGGTGGCGCCGGCGTCCTGCGGAGCCTCCGTCCGCTCGTGCTTCGACGTCCCGGCGGCCGTGTAGAGCGTGATCGGCGAGGCGTTGCGGGCGTCGAGTTCGGAGCGGAGAGCGGCCTGGAGGTCGGGAAAGCCCCGGTAGCCCAGCCGGGAGGCGCACCTCAGCACCGTGGGTGCCGAGACGCCCGCCCGCTCCGCGATCGTGGCGACCGTCTCGAAGACCGCGGCCGGATACCCCGCCAGCAGCACCCGCGCGACCTTGCGCTCCGCGGGACTCAGCTCTCCGAGCCGACTGCGGATCTCGTCGGCCAGCGTGGGGCTCATGGGTTTCCCTTCTGCGGCGCGGGATCACCGAGGCGGACGGCGGCCGTCGAGGCCGCGTCCTTCGGCTTGCCACGTTTCAGAACAGCGAATTTCAGAGATCGACTGTACCGCCTATTACGTATCCTGTCCCACGGGGTCGTGTGGTTCCCCGCCCCCCGTTCAGGTGGCAACCGGTTTGCGCCGTGGCCGGATCGGCACGTCAGAGGCGGGCCGCGTCCCGTACGGCTCCGTGGACGGCGCGCGCCACCCGGGCGCCCCACACCGAGCGGGGCCCCGCGAAGGCGTGCGGCTCTACGCCGGGGGCGGGGGTCCGGGCGGCGACGCACACGGCGTCCGTCGGCGTGCCGGAGCAGTCGTGGCCCGCGTCGAGCAGCGCCTGCACCTTCGCCTCGGTAGCCGTGGCCACGGCGTTGACCAGCGCCGCATCGGTCAGCGACACCGGCAGCGCCACCACGATGTTGATCGTGCCGGGCGCCATCTCGAGGGCGGTGCCCTCCTGGGCGGCGGCCGCCCAGCCCTTGACTCCAAGGCCCGCCGTGGCGACGGCCTCCACGCCGCCGTCGCGGACGTGACCGTACGCCCGGACGTCCGCGGCCGTCATCAGCCCCACCCCCGGCCCGCGGACGCCGGCCTCGCGGGCCAGCTCGGCGAGATGGCGGTCCGGGTCGGTGCGCCGGTAGCCGTGCGCCACCTGCGCGTTGAGTATCCAGGAGCGCTCCCCGATGCCCCCGCCGAGCACGGCGCTGCTGATCATCCGCCAGCCGTCGCCGACCCGCCACAGCAGACCGTGCAGCCGCTCCCCGTCTTCCAGGCGCGTGAGTGTCCGCAGGGGCGGCAGACCGTGGGGCGGACGGGGCGGCGGGTTGGTGCTCACCGGGCGGGCACTCCTTGCGGGGGACGGAACCCGCTGATCGTACGCACTCCGTTCGAAGGCGGGACGGCCCGGTCGACCGGCGCCCGTGCCGCCGCGCCCGACGTGGCCCACGAGCGTCTCCTTCCGGAACTCTCGGAGGGCGACGTGGTGGTGCTGCACGACACCGGCGCCTGGGCCTCGTGGCCCTCGTGGCCGAGGCCCCGGGCGCGCCACTCCGTCGCCTTCGGCTCGATACCCGGACCCCGCCCGCGGACCAGCGATCCGAGGCTAGGAAAGACGCCCCCTAGGTTGCGTCGGCGCCCGGGCCCTCCGCGACCGTGAAGAGGCCGCCGTCGGGGTCGCGCAGGATGATCTCGCGCCCGTTGGGGGTGGTCAGCACCGCGGAGGCGGTGGCCCCGCCCAGACCGAGGGCGGTCTCGCGTGCCTTGTCCACGTCCTCGACCCTGAAGTGCACGTGCCAGCGCGGCCGGACCTGCGGGTCGGGGGCGGCCTCCACCGCCCCGCCGGAGAGCCGGGCGACCGTGATGTCGCGGTGGCTCAGCACGACGTGGTCGTCCTCGTAGGAGACCTGGCAGCAGTCCGGCCCCTCACCCGCCCAGTCGAGCACCTCCGCGTAGAAGATGGCCGCGTCGAACGCGTTCCTGGTCCGCAGCTCCAGCCAGGCGGGCGCGCCGCCCCGGCCCACGCTCCAGTCCGGGATGACCTGGCCCTCCCAGATGCCGAACACGGCCCCCTCGCGGTCGGCGGCCAGTGCCGCGCGCCCGGTCCCGAAACGCAGGGGGCCGACCGCGACGGTGGCGCTGCGCTCCCGGATGCGGGCCGCGGTCAGGTCGGCGTCGTCGACGGCGAAGTACGGAGTCCAGGCGACGGCCACCGCGAGGCGGGGAGCCAGCGCGCCGATGCCCGCCACGGGAGCGCCGTCGCGAAAGGCCACGGAGAACTCCTCGCCCAGGCGCGTGGGCCGGAACTCCCAGCCGAAGAGGGCGCCGTAGAAGGACTCGGCGGCCCGCAGGTCGCGGGTCATGAGGCTGACCCAGCAGGGGGCACCGGGAACCGCGTGGCTCGAGGTCGACACAGACTTCAACCATCCTTCGTGGACGCCCGACAGCAGCACATCCCACCCCACCCCACCCCCGGCAAGATCGCCATTCCGGCCGGGCCCCGGCCGGTGGCGGCCCGGGCCCCGCGCCGACCGGGTCAGTCCAGCGGTTCCACCACGAACACGGGGATCTCGCGCTCCGCCTTGCGCTGGTAGCCCGCGTAGTCGGGGAAGGCGTCCACGGCCCGGTCCCACCAGGTCCGCCGCTCCTCGCCCGTGACCAGGCGCGCCCGCATGTCCCGTACCTTCGGCCCGTCCCGCAGCTCGACCACGGGGGAGGCGATCAGGTTGTGGTACCAGACCGGGTGCTTCACCGCTCCGCCGTTCGAGGCCACCAGGGCGTAGGAGCCCTCGTGCTCCACCCGCATGAGCGGCGTCTTGCGGATCTTGCCGCTCCGGGCGCCGCGGTTCGTCACGAGGACGACGGGCATGCCGCGGATCGTGGTGCCCTTGGCGCCGTCGGAGGACTCGTACAGCTCGACCTGTTCGCGCACCCACTTCGTCGGGCTCGGCTCGTACTCTCCCTCGAGCGGCATGGCGACCCCTCCCCTTCGTCCGGCCTGTCGTGTCCGCCGTGTCCGTCTTGTCCAGGGCGGACACCGGTGTGGTCCGCCGTGGCGACGCTATCCGACCCCGAGCCGACACGCACGTGTGCCGCGCACGGCGTGCGAAGCGGCCCGAGTTGCGAAAACCTGGGGGAGCCAGGAGACCGCAGCGCACACGGAAGGACCGGGGAAACCACGTGGCGGACGTCCGCACCGCGCTCCGACGACGGGTGACGCAACTGCTCGCACAGCGCAAGGACCCCGTCGTCGTCCAGACCCTTCGATCCACCGCGGCGGCGACCATCGCCTACGTCGTCGCCCTCCAGCTCAGCAGCGAGCCGGCGCCCCTCACGGCGCCCCTGACGGCGCTGCTCGTCGTCCAGGTCACCCTCTACTCCACGCTGACCACCGGCATCCGCCGCGTCAACTCGGTGGTCGTCGGCGTGCTCATCGCCATCGCGTTCAGCGTCCTGGTCGGCCTGACCTGGTGGAGCCTCGGCCTCGTCATCCTCGCCTCACTGGTCGTGGGGCGGTTCGTGCGGGTCGACGAGTTCGTGCCCGAGGTCGCCATCAGCGCCATGCTCGTGCTCGGCGTCACCCAGGTCGCGAACACCGCCTGGGACCGGGTCCTGGAGACGCTCATCGGCGCCGTCGTCGGCCTGCTGTTCAACATCCTGCTCGTGCCCCCCGTCTGGGTGGGGACCGCGGGGGAGTCGATCGAGGACCTCTCCCGCCGCATGCGCCAGCTCCTGCTGGGCATCGGCGAGGAACTCAACGCCACCACGCCCGTCGAACGGGCCGCCGCCCGGCTGCACGAGGCCCGACGGCTCGACAACGACATCGCCGACGTCGACGCCGCCCTGCGGCAGGCCGAGGACAGCCTCCGCCTCAATCCGAGGGTCAAGGAGGGGCTCCTGCACCGCATCGTGCTGCGCACCGGCCTGGACACCCTGGAGATCTGCGCCGTCGTCCTGCGCGTGCTCGCGCGGACCCTCACCGACCTCGCCAAGGCGCGGCAGGACGAGGAGCTGGTACCCGAGGAGGTGGGGTCCGCCGTCGAGGAACTCCTCGCCCACGTCGCCGACACCCTGGTCAGCTTCGGCGTCCTCGTGACCACCCGGGTCAGCGAGGACGCGGACGCCGCCGAGGAACGCCTCACCAACGAACTCCACGCCGCCCGCGCCGTCCGGGACAACGTGGCGGACCTGCTGCTCCGGGTCGTGCTGCGCGAGCCCCGGCAGTGGCAGCTCTACGGCGCGCTGCTGGCCGAGGTCGACCGCATCCTGGACGAACTCGACCTCGACCACCGCTCGCGCCGTCTGATGGAGGAGCTGGACCGTCACTCGCGCGAACGCAAGGAGAAGCGGCCCCGCCTGTCGGCGCTGCGGGAACGCATGGGCGTCTGACACCGGCGGCTGTCGCGGGTCCGGGGCCGGAAGCGGGAGCGGTCGCCGGCCCGGAGCGACGGCGCGGGGGCCGGGAGCCGTGAGGATCAACGCCGGTCGTTCATCAGCTCCTGGAACGAGTGCATGCAGGAGGCGCAGTGGCGGTCCGTCTTGTCGCGTTCCTCGGTGGGCACTCCGTGGAGGGACTGGCCGCACAGAGCCGTCCGGTTGCCCACGGGAGCGACGTGCCAGACGAAGACGCCGTCCGGGGTCGCGATGCCGACGTGCATTTCGTACATGGTCGTCTCCATGCTCGGCGGGCGGTTGCCCCTCCAGTGCACCGGAGACAGGGCCGGTTGCACGCCCGGAGCGCAGCTGTTCGGGTGACGGGCGTCCGGCCGCACCCACCGTGACCTGGTCGGACACGGTGAGCGACCGGCGGGGCCGACCGGCCGGGGGCGGGATGGCTACCCTGGAGTACGAGACCGCCCACGGTGCGGCCCGGCGGGAGGCGACCCATGACACGACGCCACCACTTCCACCTCGACCACGCGGGGCACTCCGTCAGCGTGACCGTCCAGACGGGACACGGCGCGGCCGTGGTGGTGCTCGTCGACGGCAAGGAGACGGGGTACGTCAAGCTCTCCGGCGACCGTCCCGTGACCGTCGCCGTCGAGCTGCCGACCGATCCGCCCTCCCAGGCCGTCGTCCGCGTGACGCCCGGCCCGGACGCTCCCCACTGCGTGCTCGAAGCGCCCGGCGCCGAGCCGCAGGTGATGCCCCCGCGCGCCTACTGACCGCCGGCCGGCGCCGCCCTGACGGACCGGAGATCGCCGCCCGACGAACGGGCCGGGCGCCGCCCTGACGGGCCCGGATGACGGGGCACGTGACGGACGGGCCGGCGCCCCCTGACGGGCCCGAGGTCGCCTCCGGTCCGTACCTTTCGTGTGCCCGTCGCGCCGACGGCCGGCCGGACGAAGCGGTGCATCCCGTCCGAAGACCTCCCCGATCGGCACCGCACCAGGTCAACAGTCTGTAACGCCGCAGGACTTGTCGGACAGAAGCCTTCCTTCCGCACGCCTCGTCTGGGATCTTGCGTCCACCCCACACATCACACGGCCCGGCCGGCGCCACCAGCGCCACCGGGCCATCGGAGGACGCATTGTTTTCCCACATATCCAGCCGGCTGAGACACTCCGCCCTGGCGGCCGTCGCCCTCGGCGCGACCATGGCCCTCGCGGCGCCCGCGGGCTCCGCGCACGCGGCGCCGAACGCCGTCCCGGAGCCCTCGTCCCCCTCGGCGCGCACCGCGACGGCGCCGACGGCCACGACGGCGGCCTCGACGGCCTGGGCGGCCGGCACCCGCGCCTACCTGGTGATCACCGCCCCCGGTGACACCTCGGCCGCGCGCACCGCCGTCGCGAACAACGGCGGTTCCGTCTTCGCCTCGTACGACGCGATCGGCGTGATCGTGGCGCACTCGGCCTCGGCGACGTTCGCCTCCTCGATGCGCGCCGTGAGCGGTGTCCAGCAGGTCGGCGCGACGCGGACGTCCGACGTCCCGGCCGACGCCTACAACCCGGCCATCCCGGCCAGTCCGACGCAGTCGGCGACGACGCTGACCGAGTCCAACCGCTGGGACATGACCCAGATCAAGGCGGACCAGGCCTGGGCCGTGACGACCGGGTCCGCGACCGTCAAGGTCGGCGTCCTGGACACCGGCGTGGACGACCAGCACCAGGACATCGCGCCCAACTTCAACGCGGCCGACTCCGTCTCCTGCGCCTACGGCAAGCCGGACACGCGCGCCGGCGCGTGGCGGGACGTCGACACCCACGGCACCCACGTCGCCGGCACCATCGCGGCGGCGAAGAACGGCAAGGGCGTCATCGGCGTCGCGCCGGGCGTGAAGATCTCCTCCGTGCGCATCGCCGAGAAGCCGAGCGGGCTGTTCTTCGCCGAGAACACCGTCTGCGGCTTCATGTGGGCGGGCGACCACGGCTTCAAGGTCACCAACAACAGTTACTACACCGATCCTTGGCAGTTCAACTGCCCGGACAACGCCGATCAGGCCGCCATCATCGAGGGCGTGCGCAGGGCGCAGGCGTACGCCGAGAGCAAGGGTTCCCTCCAGATCGCGGCGGCGGGCAACGCCAACTACGACCTGGCGAACAAGACGACCGACACCGAGAGCCCCAACGACTCCACGCCGGTCAGGCGCACCATCACCAACGCCTGCATCGACATCCCGACCGAGCTGCCGGGCGTCGTGACGGTCGCCGCCATGGGCAACGGCAACGTCAAGGCCTCGTACTCCAACTTCGGCAACGGCGTCATCGACGTCGCGGCCCCCGGCGGCGACGGTACCTCCGGCGTCTACTCGACGCTTCCGGGCGGCAAGTACGGCAGCAAGAACGGCACGTCGATGGCGTCCCCGCACGTGGCGGGCGTCGCCGCGCTCATCGCGAGCACCGACCCGGCCCTGACGCCGGCGCAGATCCGCGACCGGCTCGCCACGCAGGCCGGCGACGTCGCCTGCCCCTCGGACAGCCGCTGCACGGGCACGACGGCCAAGAACGGCTTCTTCGGCGACGGCCAGGTCGACGCGCTCAAGGCCGTCGGCGGCACCACGCCGCCGCCCGGGTCGTACTTCGAGAACCTGACCGACGTCACGATCGCCGACAACGCCACCGTCGAGAGCCCGATCACCGTCAGCGGCGTGACCGGCAACGCGCCGGCCACCCTCAAGGTGGGCGTGGACATCAAGCACACGTACATCGGTGACCTGAAGGTCGACCTCGTCGCCCCGGACGGCACCGTCTACACGGTCCACAACCGGGCCGGCGGCGGTACGGACAACCTCGTCCAGACCTTCACCGTCAACGCCTCCGCCGAGGTGGCGAACGGCGTCTGGAAGCTGCGGGTGAACGACAACGCCAACCAGGACACCGGCCGAATCGACGCCTGGAACCTCACCTTCTAGCGCAAGGGCCCCCGGGAGAAGCCCGCGTGAGGTGACCCTCACGCGAGGCCGCACCACCGAACCCGCCCCGGCCGTCAGGCCGGGGCGGGTTCCGTCTCGTGCCGGTCCGGACGGGTCAGGCGTCCTCGCGCAGCAGATCCGCGCACTTCTCGCCGATCATCATCGTGGTGATGCACGGGTTGACGGTGACGAGGTCCGGCATGACCGACCCGTCCGCCACCCGCAGACCGTCGACCCCCTTGACGCGCAGGCGCGCGTCGAGCGGCGCCAGGGGGTCGTCGTCCGCGCCCATCTTCACCGTGCACGCCGGGTGGTAGACGGTGTTGTGCGTCTTGTGGATGTAGTCGAGCAGCTCGTCGTCGGTGTGCACCGACGGCCCGGGCGCGAGTTCGGCCCCGGCCCATCCGGCGAGCGCGGGCTGCCCGGCGATCCGGCGGGCGAGCCGGAGACCGTACGTCATCACCCGGACGTCGTGCTCGTGCGTGAAGTACCGCGGGTCGACCTTCGGCTTGTCGCGGTAGTCGCGGGTGCGCAGCCGCACCGTCCCGCGCGACTTGGCCCGCGTGACGTTCGGCGTCAGGCAGAAGGCGTTCTCCGACGTCGGATAGCCGTGCCGCGCGGTGTTCATGTCGAACGGCACCGAGCCGTAGTGGAACATCAGGTCCGGCCGGTCCAGGCCCGGCTCGGTGTCGTAGAAGACGCCCGCCTCCCACCACTGGCTGGAGACCGTGGGCATCGGCTGCTTCGCCTCCCACATGATGACGCCCTCGGGATGGTCCTGGAGGTTCTCGCCGACCCCGGCGGAGTCCACCACGACCTCGACGCCCACCTCGCGCAGGTGCGCGGCGGGTCCGATGCCGGACAGCATCAGCAGCTTCGGCGTGTCGATGGAGCCGCACGAGACGACGACCTCGCGGCGGGCCCGGACCCGCCGGGTGTGGACGAGGTCCGGATCCAGGTACTCGGCGCCGACGCAGCGGCGTCCGTCGAGCATCAGCCTCTTGGCCCGCACCCCGGTCCGTATCTCCAGGTTGGGCCGCTTGCCCATGATCGGGTGCAGATACGCCACGGACGAGGACTGGCGCACGTTGTTCTCGTCGGAGTTGATCTGGAACCAGTTGGCGCCGCGCACCACCGTCCTGCCGGTGTTGAAGGGCGTCGTCGGGATGCCGGCCTGGGCGCACGCCTTCAGCAGCGCCTCCCCGCACGGGTCACCGCCCTTGAGCGTACGGAGCTTCACCGGACCGGTCCGCCCGTGGTGGTCCCCGGGCGCGTCGTTGTTCTCCAGGCGCCGGTACAGGGGGAACAGGTCCGCCGCGCTCCAGCCCGTACAGCCGGCCCTCGCCCAGTCGTCGAGGTCCTCCGCCGGTGCCCAGAAGGCGATGCAGGAGTTGTGCGAGGAGCAGCCGCCGAGGACCTTGGCGCGGGCGTGGCGCATGAAGCTGTTGCCGCTCGCCTGCGGTTCGACGGGATAGTCCCAGTCGTAGCCGGAGTCCAGCAGCCCCATCCACCGTTCCAGCTTCAGGACGTTGTCGTCGCCGACGTCGCTGGGTCCGGCTTCGAGGACGCAGACCGTGACGGACGGGTCCTCGCTGAGGCGCGCGGCCACGACGTTGCCCGCCGTGCCGCCGCCGACCACGATGTAGTCGAACACCTCTTCGGGTCGCGTGCTCATGAGGGGACGGTCTCCTTCACTGCGGTGGGCTCGGGGGTCGCCTCGGCGGCGTGTTCGGCGAGGACGCCGGTGCGGTGCCGCTGGACGAACCAGTAGTAGGCGAAGCCGCCGAGCGCGATCGCGCCGACGAACAGGACCGCGCCCCAGCGCAGGTACCAGTGGAACGGGGCGGCGGCGTTGTAGACGGCCGCGCGCGGCCAGATGAGGTTGAGCGTCATGGCTCCGCCCCAGAGCACCGCCAGGATGTTGACGGGCAGGCCCCAGCGGCCGAGCGAGAACCTGCCCTCGGCGGGCCGCCACCGGCCGCGCAGCCGGGCGATCAGCATCGGCCCCGTGACCAGCAGATAGGCGACGTAGATCATGACGATGCCGATGCTGGTGACCACGGTGAAGATCTGCGGCTGACGGATGTTGACCAGGAGGATCGCGAGTGCCAGGACACCGATGATCACGGTCGGCAGGACCGGGGTGCCGAACCGCGGGCTGACCTTCGCCAGCCGGGAGGACGCCGGCAGGTTGTTGTCCCGCGCCATGGCGAAGGTGAGCCGCACCGCCGCCGTGTGCACCGCCAGCGCGCAGACGGTGACCGCGATCAGGACGCACCAGAGCATGGCCTTGCCGGCCGTCGGGCCCAGGACGTCGAGGACGACGTACTGCAGTCCGTCGGAGGACAGCTTCTCGCCCCGCAGGCTCGACACGCTCATCAGCGCGAGGATCAGGATGAGGCCGCCGAGGACGAACGAGGCGACGATGGCCCGGATGATGGCGCGCGGCGCGTTACGGGAGGGGTCCAGGGACTCCTCGCCGAGCGAGGCCGCGGTGTCGAAGCCGTACATGACGTAGGCCGAGGCGAGCGAGGCGATCAGGAACGCCCCGAGGTAGCCGTACGGCTGGCCCGTGCCGGTGCCGGCGGTGTCGGTGACGACCTCCGGGCCGCGGACGACGTTCACCGCGAGGAGCACGATCAGCACGACCGTGGCGATCAGTTCGAGGAATACCCCCGCGGTGTTGATCATCGCCATCAGCCTCACGCCGAAGGCGTTGACGACGGTGGTGAAGAGGATGAGCCCGGCGGCCAGCAGCACCGCGTTGGTCGCCACGTCGTACGTCCCCGTGCCGTCCCCCACGAACTGGAAGAACGAGGAGATCTGGGGGAGCGTCAGCTGGTAGGCGAGGGCGACCGCGGCGATCGACACGACCGACGCGATGAGCATCATCCAGCCGGCCAGCCAGCCGACGTGCCCGTTCCCGACCCTCTTCGCCCAGTTGTAGATGGAACCCGCCACGGGGTAGCGCGCGGCCAGTTCGGCGAAGCAGAGCGCGACCATGACCTGGCCGGCGAAGACCATCGGCCAGGACCACCAGTAGGCGGGCCCGCCGCTGGCGAAGCCGAAGTAGAAGAGCTGGAAGGTGCCGGTGAGGATCGAGATGTACGAGATACCGGCCGCGAAGGTGTGGAAGTTGCCGAGCGTGCGCTTGAGTTCCGGCCGGTAGCCGAACTCGGTGAGTTCGGCGTCGTCGCCCGGCCGGGACGGTGGATCGGTTGCCATGAGTCGTCTCCTGGGGGCAGTAGCGATGCGGTCAGGCGAACCAGCCCTGCGGTTCCGGTGCGGTGTTGCGCCAGATGTGCTTGGTCTCGCGGTACTCCGCCAGGCCGGCCGGGCCGAGTTCACGCCCGGTGCCCGACTGCTTGAACCCGCCCCATTCGGCCTGCGGCACATAGGGGTGGTAGTCGTTGATCCACACGGTCCCCAGGCGCAGACGCGCCGCCATGCGCCGGGCCCTGCCCTCGTCGCTCGTCCAGACCGCGCCCGCGAGCCCGTAGACCGTGTCGTTGGCGAGCCGTACGGCCGCGTCCTCGTCGCCGTCACCGAACCGCTCGACGGTCAGCACCGGCCCGAAGGACTCCTCCCGCACCACGGACATGTCCGCCCGGCACTCGTCGAGCACGGTCGGCAGGTAGTAGAAGCCCGTGTCGTACGCGGAACCCTCCGGACGGGCTCCGCCGCAGCGCAGCACCGCGCCCTCGGCGACACCCCGCTCGACGTACGCAGCGACCTTGTCCCGGTGGGCCGCCGAGATGAGCGGCCCGGTCTGCGCCCGCTCGTCGAAGGGCCCGCCGAGCCTGATCTCCCGGGCCCTGCGGACGAGTTCGTCGACGAACCGGTCGTGCAGCGAGTCCTCGACCAGGAGGCGGGCACCCGCCGAGCAGACCTGCCCCGAGTGGAGGAACACCGCCGTCAGCGCCATGTCCACGGCCGCCTCGAAGTCGGCGTCGGCGAACACGATGTTGGGGTTCTTCCCGCCCAGTTCGAGGGCGACCTTCTTCACCGTCCCGGCGGCGGCCGCCATGAGCCTGCGGCCGGTGAGGAGCCCGCCCGTGAAGGAGAGCAGATCGACGTCGGGGTGCTCGGCGAGGGGCGCGCCGGCCTCGGGGCCCGCGCCGAGCACGAGGTTCGCGACGCCGTCGGGGAGCCCCGCCTCGGCGAGCAGCCGCATCAGGTGGATCGCGGTGTGCGGGGTGAGTTCGCTCGGCTTCAGGACGAAGGTGTTGCCGGCGGCGAGCGCGGGCGCCACCTTCCACGCCGTCTGGAGCAGCGGATAGTTCCAGGGCGTGATCAGGCCGCAGACGCCGACCGGTTCGTACACCACACGGCTGTCGGCGCCCGCCGTGCCCGTGTCGATCACCCGTCCCGTCTCGGCGGCGGCGAGCCGCCCGAAGTAGCGGAAGCAGTCGACGATGTCGTCGATGTCGTAGGCGCTCTCCACCAGCCGCTTGCCGGTGTCGAGGGACTCGGCCCGGGCCAGCGCCTCCTTGTCGCGGGCGAGGAGATCCGCCACCCGCAGCAGCAGGTCACCGCGCTCCGCCGCGGGAGTCGTGGGCCAGGGACCCTCGTCGAAGGCGCGGCGCGCGGCCGCGATCGCCTCGACGGTGTCCTTGCCGCCGGCCTCGTCGACGACGGCGACCAGCCCGCCGTCGGCGGGGCACCGGATCTCGCGGGTCCGCTCGTCGAGCGCGGACCGCCAGGCCCCGCCGATGAAGAGTTCGGGCATGTTCTCGTTCCTCCAGGTCAGCGCCCCCGCGGGGCGCCCTCGGGGCAGGGCGCCTATCCGGAGGTCCGGCTTCTATTCCGAATGTGACGGTCGACACGTCGACGGAAGGAACTCGGAGGCGGGGGCGGGGTGGGGGCGGACCTCTCGGCGCACGGTCGCGACACGGGCGATCCGGGCGCCGGGGCCCGGCCGGCCTCCCCGGGCGTCCACCCGGCCGACTCCCGCAGGACTCCGCCCGGGCCGACTGCCGCTGCCGTCCACCCGGCAGACCTCTCTGGCGGTCCGTCCGCCCGCCCGCCGCCGGGGGCCCGACCGCCCCGCCCGCAGCCCTCCGGGGGCGACTTCACCGGCCGCCGCCCGGGGCTCCACTCCCCGGCCGTCCGCATAGCCCCCTTCCCCGCCCGCCCGCCGCCCCCCCGGGGGGGCAGAATTCCCCGGCCGGCTTCCCGGCTCCGTCAGCCCGGCCGACGGAACAGATCAGACCGAGGCGAACGCCCCCGCCGGGAATACACGGCCCCGCGTCGGCGTTGTCGCCCGCTGAGCGGTCATCGCCGCCATCGGTGGCCCGAGATTGCCCGGCAGCCCCTCGGGAAGCGCCATGATCCGTGCCAGAACCCTGCTCCTCACCGTCGTCGCCGCGGCCCTCGCCGCGCTCATGGGCTGCTCCGCCCTCGGCAGCCGTGAGGCAGCGCCTTCCCCCGCCCCCGAGGCGACGTCCCCGGCCCCTGCCGGGCCCTCCGTCAACCTGCCGCCGCCGAGTTCGCCACCGGCCACGCCGGCCGATCCCGTCGCGATGGCGCCCACGCCGGACCCCGCCGACCGGACGCGGCCGTCCCGGCTCTCCCTCCCGTCCATCGGCGTCGAGGACCTGCGCGTCGTCCCGTACGAGGGGACGACCGACGACACGCCGGGCACCCGCATCCAGGACCGGGGCGTCGCCGCCAGCCCCCAGGGCGCGGGCGGCGGAGTCGGGCCCGGCGAGGTCGGGAACTTCCTCGTGACGGCGCACCGGCTCTCCGCCGGAGGACCGCTGCGCGATCTCCCCGCCATGGAGGTCGGCGACCGCGTCATCGTCCGGGCGGCAGACGGCACGGCCTACGAGTACGAGATCGTCGAGACGCGCCAGACGTCCTTCCGGTCCGAGCGATCCCTCGCCGAGCAGCGGGCCGCCGTGCCGGGCGAGCCGGGCGCGAAGCCCACGAAGGCCATGATCACGATATCCACCTGCGCCACGCCGGAGGACGACGCGGCGGGCAACTACTGGCGGGACGAGAACGGCAACCCCGAGCACCGGATCGACAAGATCGGCGTGCTGACCTCGGCCCGGCCGCCGGCCTGATCGGCGAGGCCCTCCGCAGAGCACCCCTCACACCCGCATCCGCCGGCCCGGTCGGACGAGGGCTCCCGTGACGTTTGCGGCCCGGCACACGCTGAACGGAACATGAGCAAGATCGAAACGATGCCACCGGCCGGCGAGCGGCGGCGCGGGCCCGGGCAGGTGCATGCCTGATGTTCCGTCTGTCGCCGCGCTCCTGGCTGATACTCGCCTCATGCGCCGTCGTGCTCCTGCTGCTGACGGTGTCCCTCTCCTTTCCGGCCCTGACCTCCGCCCTGACCTCCCCGTGGCGCGGACCCACCGGTCGTCCGGCCCTCTCCGGACCCCTGCCGGACGCCCCGCTCCCCGGCGGTGGCACGGCCCTGCTCTCGTCCTGCGGGGTGGACGACGGCCCGCGCCCGCGCGCGCGAGGCGAGGGGGAGCGGGACAGGGACCCCGAGCTCGTCTTCGGCGGTTACAGCGCGGTCGACCCCGGCACCCGGACGCCCGGCCGGCCCCGCTTCACCGTCCACGTGTCGGTCCGCACCGTCGACCGGCCCCTGCTCCTCACCGCGCCCGTCGCCGGCGGACGCGTCGATCTCGACGTCTACGGTCCGCGCGGCGAGGGCCGCCGGGCGTCCGCCCGGGGCCTGACGGCGACGGTCGTGGAGGACGGCTACCCGAGCCGGCCTGCGAAGACCCCCGCGTCCGGCGCCTTCCGCGTGCGCCCGGGCGAGTCGCTGCGGCTGGACGTGGAGCTCCCGGCCGGCGCGGTGTGCCCCGGTCACACCGTGGCCGACGTGGGCAGCTGCTCGCCCGAGGGAACCAACGACGCCACCCTGTGCCCCGTTCTGACACTGGCGCTCTCCGACCCGGCGATCCGGGACCACCGGGCCGCCGTGACGGGCCGAGATCCCGCGGGCCTCAGCGATCGGCTCGTCATGGTCTCCCTGGAGCCGGAGATCACGCGGACCTGAGCGGTCGGGACCGTGCCGGCGGCGGCGGACGACGCGGCCGCGCCCGACCGCCCGGCCCCACGTCCTGAAGCTCGTGCCCCAGACCCCGTGCCCCGCCCGCACCCCGTGTCCCGCCGGCCCACCGCCGCGTCCCCGTCCCGTACCGCTCCGAAGGCCCCCTTGAAGGATGGAAAGATGGCCGGGTTAGCATATGAGCGCCGCCTAGCTCGAAAGATAAGCCTGTGACTGTCAATGACGACTCGTTCACCAACTGGAAGAACCGCGAGGAGATCGCGGAGTCGATGATCCCGATCATCGGGAAGTTGCACCGCGAGCGGGACGTGACCGTCCTGCTGCACAGCCGCTCCCTGGTGAACAAGTCGGTGGTCAGCATCCTCAAGACCCACCGGTTCGCTCGGCAGATCGCCGGCGAGGAGCTCTCGGTCACCGAGACCCTGCCGTTCCTCCAGGCCCTCACCGCGCTGGATCTCGGTCCTTCCCAGATCGACATCGGCATGCTCGCCGCGACGTACAAGACCGACGACCGCGGTCTGTCGGTGGCCGAGTTCACCGCCGAGGCCGTCGCCGGTGCCACGGGCGCCAACAAGATCGAGCGCCGCGAGGGACGCGACGTCGTCCTCTACGGCTTCGGCCGCATCGGCCGCCTCGTCGCCCGCCTGCTCATCGAGAAGTCCGGCTCGGGCAACGGCCTGCGCCTGCGCGCCATCGTCGTGCGCGGCGGCGGCGAGCAGGACCTGGTCAAGCGCGCCTCGCTGCTGCGCCGCGACTCGATCCACGGCCAGTTCCAGGGCACCATCACCGTCGACGAGGCGACCAGCACGATCGTCGCCAACGGCAACGCGATCAAGGTGATCTACGCGAACGACCCGTCCGAGGTCGACTACACCGCGTACGGCATCAAGGACGCCATCCTCATCGACAACACGGGCAAGTGGCGCGACCGCGCGGGCCTGGCCAAGCACCTGCGTCCCGGCATCGACAAGGTCGTCCTGACGGCCCCGGGCAAGGGCGACGTGCCCAACATCGTCCACGGCGTCAACCACGACACCATCAAGCCCGACGAGCGCGTCCTGTCCTGCGCCTCGTGCACCACCAACGCGATCGTGCCGCCGCTGAAGGCCATGGACGACGAGTACGGCGTCCTGCGCGGCCACGTGGAGACCGTCCACTCGTTCACGAACGACCAGAACCTGCTGGACAACTACCACAAGGCGGACCGCCGCGGCCGTTCGGCGCCGCTGAACATGGTCATCACCGAGACCGGTGCCGCCTCGGCCGTCGCCAAGGCGCTGCCCGATCTGAAGGCACCGATCACCGGCAGCTCGATCCGCGTCCCCGTCCCGGACGTCTCCATCGCCATCCTCAGCCTGCGCCTCGGCCGTGAGACCACCCGCGAGGAGGTCCTGGAGTACCTCCGGGACGTCTCGCTGCACTCGCCGCTCAAGCGTCAGATCGACTTCACCACCGCTCCCGACGCGGTCTCCATGGACTTCGTCGGCTCGCGCCACGCCTCGATCGTCGACGCCGGTGCCACCAAGGTCGACGGCGACAACGCCATCCTCTACCTCTGGTACGACAACGAGTTCGGCTACTCCTGCCAGGTCATCCGGGTCGTCCAGCACGTCTCGGGCGTCGAGTACCCGACGTTCCCGGCTCCGGCGGTCTGATCCCGTCGCGCCACCCCGCTCCGCCGCCCGGCCCGCCCCGGGCGGCGGAGCGCGATCCGGGGGCGGCCGGACCCGTGAGGGTCCGGCCGCCCCCGCATCCTTTCCCGGACACGAGCTGCGGGGGGGCGATCCCGTCCAGCCACGGGGATGCCGACCGGGCCGGTCCGCTGGGGTCCGCGCGGGCGGCGGTGACCCCGAACCGGTCTGCGTGGGCGCCGCCGACACCGGTCTGCCGGCCTCCCTGTGGCGGTCTGTCGGGCACCTGCGCACCCCCTCTCCCCGTGCGTAGGCCACGGATCACGCTCGCCCTGTCGCCGTCGGCGCGCTCGCCGTGCCGACCCGGCATACGGGACCTACCGTGCACAGTGTCGATCTGGTGGCTAAGGAGAAGGACATGTCCGAGCTCGTCGTCATCGGCTTTGCCGACCGCTCCACCGCGAACGAGGCGTTCAGGAAGGTCCAGGAGCTGCAACGCAGCGGTGTCGTCGAGCTCAACGGACTCGCCGTCGTCTCGGTGGACGAGGACGGCGAGACGCACGTCGACACACCCGCCAAGAACGAAAAGGTCGCCGTCTCGGCCACGGCCGGCGCCCTGTGGGGCCTGGTCTTCGGCATGCTCATCCTCACCCCGGCCATCGGCGTGGTCGGTGCCGCGCTCGGCGGGCTGATCGGCAAGCTCAGTCAGATGGGCGTCGACAAGGACTTCAGGGCGAAGGTCCAGTCCCTTCTCGAACCCGGCTCGGCGGCCGTCGTGATCATGGCTTCCGCGATCACCGAGGATGCCTTCGCCGAGGCTCTCCATCCGTTCGGCGGAACCGTCCTCAAGACGTCGCTCGCCGAGCGGGATGAGCAGGAGCTCGTCCAGCAGCTCGCCGGCGGCGCGCAGGCCGCCTGACCGGCGCTCCCGGGGCTCCACGGGGAGTCCTGCCCTCCGCCCCGTCTCGTACCGCCCCGGTCCAGCCCGGTCCCGGCTCCTCCCGTGCGGCTCCCGGCCCCGCCCGGGTCCGTACCGCGCCTGCTCCGGGCGCCGAGCGCGTGTCCCCGCCCGGGCAGCCGAGCGCGACCGTCACCCGCACCCATCACCCCGCCGAAGGACGAGCCGAGTGACCACCTCTCTCCGCAGGAAGCACCCTGTCCGCGCCCGTGCCGTGAGCGCCGCGGCGGGGGTGGTCCTGGCGGCCCTCGCCGCCGGCGCCCTCGCGTCGTGCGGCTCGGACGACGACTCGGGCGGGAGCTCGTCGTCCAGCGGCGCGCCCACACCGCCCGACCAGGAGTCCTTCGCCGGCGAACCGCCCTCGGCCCTCGCCTCCGCCGCGGAGTCCGCCGCGGCCGCCGCCAGGGAGTCCGCGTCCTCCGCCGCCGCGTCGGCGTCCGCCCGTGAGGCCTCCCGCAAGGCATCGACCGGGACGGAGGCCGAGCGCTCCCGGCAGGCGGCCGAGAACGCCCTGAAGAACGTCGACGCTCCCGGCAACGCCGTGAGCGACGTGGCGATGACGGGCAAGCCCCGCGCCCAGACGGGCGGGCTGTTCGCCGTCGTCGTCACGATCACCAACACGACGAAGGCCAAGGCCTCCTACGCCGTGCAGATCGACTTCCTGGACGCGTCCGGCAAGGTGGTCGAGACCCGGTTCACCGGAGCCGAGGCTCTCGCTCCCGGAGGGCGCGTCCAGCCCGTGGTGGTCAGCCGGGCGCCCGAGGCGCCGCCCCTCACCCCCAGGCTCACCAAGGCGCAGCGGTACTGACTGCCTGCCCGCGCCGAGGACATCGCGCGCGGCGGGCGGGCCCGAAGTCCGGGTGGAAGCGGTGGACCGCCTTCATCGCCCGGCTCTCGTCCTGCCGCGCGCGCCGGTACGGCGGGTCGGGGGTCACGCTCCGCCGTGGAGCCGGCAGGGCATGTGGCGTCGATGGTCCGCGGCCCGAGCTCGTGGGCGACGGTCTTCCGGTCGGGTCGTGGTCGCCCTGTCCCGTTACTGCGGGTGCGTCCAGCCTTGACGTGGCAGGTCGGACCGGGGCCCGTTCACCCGCTTGCCGCTTTCCGGGTTGCCGCTAATGTCGATATATAGGCGAAATGTGCATCCTCGTTCCCACGCTGTGCCGGTGAGGGGAAGGGGGCGTACGAGAGGAGCCTCCCATGACCCGTACAGTGCGCGGGGCGATAGCCCTCGCCGGAGCCGTGGCTCTGTCGCTGGGCGCGGTGGCGACCAGCGGCGCCTCCCAGCCGGGGGCGGACAGCGCGGCCCAGGACGAGGTGAAGATCGGACTGCTGCTGCCGGAGAGCAAGACCACGCGGTACGAGAAGTTCGACCGCCCGTACATCGAGCAGAAGATCAAGGAACTGGCGCCCAACGCGCAGATCGACTACTACAACGCCGCCGAGAGCGCCACGACTCAGCAGCAGCAGGTCAACACCGCGCTCGCCAAGGGCGACCAGGTGCTGATCCTGGACGCCGTCGACGCGAAGTCGATCCAGTCCTCCGTGCAGAAGGCCCATGACGCGGGCGTGAAGGTCGTGGCCTACGACCGCCTCGCCCAGGGCCCGGTCGACGCCTACGTCTCGTACGACAACCGCAAGGTGGGCGAGCTGCAGGGGAAGGCGCTGCTGGACGCGCTCGGCGACAAGGCCGGCAGCGGCCAGATCGTGATGCACAACGGCTCGCCGACCGACCCGAACGCGGCGGAGTTCAAGGCCGGCGCCCACTCCGTCCTCGACGGCAAGGTGAAGATCGGCAAGGAGTACGACACGCCGAACTGGGACCCGAACAACGCCAACCAGCAGATGTCGGGCGCCATCAGCTCCCTGGGCAAGGAGAACATCGTCGGCGTCTACTCGGCCAACGACGGCCTCGCCGCCGGCATCGCCACCGCCCTCAAGTCGGCGGGCATGAACGTACCGCTGACCGGTCAGGACGCCCAGCTCGACGCGATCCAGCGGATCCTGCTCGGCACCCAGACGATCACGGTCGAGAAGCCGTACAAGCCGGAGGCCGACATCGCCGCGACGATGGCCGTGAACCTCGCCGAGAACAAGCCGCTCCCGGCCGACCTGACGCCCACCACCGTCACCAGCGGCAGCGGCCAGAAGGTCCCGGCCAATCTGCTCACGCCGATCGTCGTCGACAAGGACAACATCAAGGACACGGTCGTCAAGGACGGCCTCTACACCGTCCAGGAGATCTGCACCCCGACCTACGCCGCAGCCTGCAAGGAGGCCGGGCTCCAGTAGCCCCGAGGCGACGCCCGCCGGAGACGGCGGGCGGTCAGGGGGGTTCACGGAGGAGGCGGTTCCGTTGCCGGAAGCACCCGTGCTCGCCCTGCGGGGCATCTCCAAACGGTTCGGCGCCGTGCAGGCGCTGTCCGGCTTCGACCTGGAGGTCCACGCCGGCGAGGTCGTCGCACTGGTCGGCGACAACGGCGCCGGCAAGTCCACCGCCGTCAAGGCGATCGCCGGGGTGAACCCGCCCGACGAGGGCGTCATCGCGTGGGAGGGCCGCCCGGTCGGCATCAACCGGCCCCATGACGCCCAGAACCTCGGCATCGCCACCGTCTACCAGGACCTGGCCCTGTGCGACAACCTCGACGTCGTCGGCAACCTCTTCCTCGGCCGCGAGCTGCGCCGCTTCGGCGTCCTCGACGAGGTCCGCATGGACAAGCGCTCCCGCGAGCTGCTGGCCACGCTGTCCATCCGCATCCCCAGCGTCCGCATCCCCGTCGCCTCCCTCTCCGGTGGCCAGCGCCAGACCGTCGCGATCGCGCGCTCGCTCATCGGCGACCCCAAGGTCGTCATCCTGGACGAGCCCACCGCCGCCCTGGGCGTGGAACAGACCGCCGAAGTCCTCGACCTGGTCGAGCGCCTGCGCGACCGCGGCCTCGGCACCATCCTGATCAGCCACAACATGGTCGACGTGATGGCGGTGGCCGACCGGATCGCGGTCATGCGCCTCGGCCGCAACAACGGCTTCTTCGACAAGCGCTCCACCTCCACCGAGGAGATCATCTCCGCCATCACCGGAGCCACCGACAGCGCCGTCACCCGCCGGGAGACGCGCAAGCGGGAGGAGGAGCGATGAAGCGTGCCCGAGGCCCCGACGACGCCGCCCAGGAATCGGCACGCGACGCGATGCCCGCCGTCGACAGCCGACTGCTCGTCAGGGAGGAGGGACTGCGGGGCTACCTCGGTGAGTTCCGGCGCAAACTGCGCAGCGGCGAACTCGGTTCGCTGCCCGTCGTCGTCGCCGTGATCGTCATCTGGACGGTCTTCGGCAGCCTGAACAGCGCCTTCCTCTCCGCCCAGAACCTCTCCGACCTCAGCCAGCAGATCGTCGGCACCGGCATGATCGCCGTCGGTATCGTCTTCGTCCTGCTCCTCGGCGAGATCGACCTGTCCGTCGGATCCGTCAGCGGACTGTGCGCCGCGCTCTTCGCCGTCCTCAACGTGCTGAACGGCATGAACGAGTGGCTGGCGCTGCTCGTGGCCGTGGCGGGCGGAGCCGCCGTCGGCCTCATCCAGGGCTTCTTCTTCGCGAAAGTCGGCGTGCCCGCGTTCGTCGTCACCCTGGCGGGCAATCTCGCATGGAACGGGCTGATGCTCCAGATCCTCGGCACCAGCGGCACCGTCAACATCCCCGCCGAGAGCATCGTCACCCGGCTCTACTCGACCATCTTCCACAGCCCGGCCGCCGCCTACGTCGCCGCCGCCGTGGGCGTCGGCCTCTTCCTGGCCGCCTCGCTGCTGGACGCCAACCGCCGCAGGTCGGCGGGGGTGCCGTCCCGGCCGGTCGCCGAGATCACGCTGCGCACGGTCGTGCTCGCGGCGATCGCCTTCGCCACGGCCTACATCCTCAACCAGTACCAGGGCCTCCCGCTCGCGCTGCTGATCTTCCTCATCCTGCTCGTGGTGCTCGACTTCGTGCTCCGGCGCACGACCTACGGCCGGCGCGTCTTCGCGGTCGGCGGCAACATCGAGGGCGCGCGACGGGCCGGCATCAGCGTCGCGTTCGTCAGGATGAGCGTCTTCTCGATCTCCGGCACCATGGCGGCCGTCGGCGGCCTCTTCCTCGCCGGACAGATCCAGTCCGCGAGCCAGACCTCCGGCGGAGGCAATCTCCTGATGAACGTCATCGCCGCGGCCGTCATCGGCGGCACCAGCCTCTTCGGCGGCCGGGGATCGGTCTGGTCCGCCCTGCTCGGCGCCCTGGTGATCGGTTCCATCCAGTCCGGAATGAACATCATGGGCGTCAGCAACGCCATCCAGTTCATGATCACGGGTGCGGTCCTGCTGGCCGCCGTGGTCGTCGACTCGCTGTCCCGCAGGAGCCAGAAGGCCGCGGGCCGCGCCTGAGCGCCGTCCCACCCGCAGCCGACACCCCTCCGACCGCCCCGCCACGCGGGGCGGTTCTTCTGTGCGCGGACGGCCTTCGGACATCCTCGGCAGGCTCCGCACCCCGGCAGGCCGGTCGCCGACGCCGTGCCGGCGAGCCCGATACCCCCTGGGGCGGACGGCCCTGACGCATCGTCGGTCCGCAATCGGCACCCCGTGACAGGAACCGACGTGCCGCGTTGGCCCTCATGCTCCATGGGGCCCGGGGACGGCGCGCGGCGCCGACTCCTCCGGCCCCTACGGCACACCCGAGCGTGTGCCGTACCCCTTGAGCCGAGGAAGAAGACGAGGAAGTCACGTGCCCCTGTCGTCGCACCGACGTCTGGCCCTGAGCGCCACCCTGATCGCCGCACTCGCCGGCGGTCTCGCCCCCGCCACCACGGCCGCCGCGGCACCGGCGGCCCCCGCGGCCCCCGCGATCCCCACCGTCCCCGCCCCCGACATGGAAGGCGTGACCGCGGCCCTGAACGCCGCGATGGCCAACGGCGCTCCGGGCGCGATGGCCCGCTTCACCGGCCCCGACGGCGTCCGGACACGGACGGCCGGAGTCGCCGACCGCGTCTCCGGCGCGCCGATGGACACCCGGGCGCGCTTCCGGATCGGCAGCGTCAGCAAGACCTTCTCCAGCGTCGTGCTGCTCCAACTGGTGGACGAGGGCAGACTGGAGCTCGACGCCCCGGTCAACGGCTACCTGCCCGGGCTGCTGCCCGACGATCGCATCACGGTCCGCCACCTCCTCACCCACCGCAGCGGCCTGGCCGACTACACCAACGCCATGTTCGCCCGGACCGTCCCCGGCTTCGAGGCCGTGCGCAACCGCGTGTTCGGCTACCAGGAGTTGGTGGACCTGTCGCTGAGCGAGCCGCGCACCACGGAGCCCGGAGCCGCGTACAAGTACTCCAACGCCAACTTCGTCGTCGTCGGCATGCTCATCGAGAAGACCACGGGCACCTCGGTCGCACGGCAGTACGAGCGCCGCATCATCAAGCCGCTGAAGCTGCGGCACACCTCCTACGTCCACCCCGAGGCGGGGATCGAGGGACCGCACGTGCGCGGCTACCTCCACCCCGACGAGGAGGGCGCGCCGCTCGTCGACTCCACCGAACAGACCGTCTCCTGGGCGCAGTCGGCCGGCGCGGTCATCTCCGACCCGGCGGACCTGAACACCTTCACGACCGCGCTCATGCGGGGCCGGCTCCTGTCGCCGCGGATGCTGGACGCCATGACCACGGTCACCCCGACCGACACCACCGACACCCGCTTCTACGGTCTCGGTCTGCGCCGCTACGACCTGTCGTGCGGCACCCAGGTGTACGGACACACCGGGACGGTGCAGGGCTACTACACCTATGCCTTCGCCACCCGCGACGGCCGCCGCGCCCTCTCCGCGATGGCGAACACCTCGAACCGGGGTGCGGCCAACACGGCGCTCGGCGGAACGCTGGAAGCCGCCTTCTGCGGGAAGAAGGCCCCGGCCGCGTCGTCGTCGCGCACGGCGCCGCGCCCGCTCTCCTCGCTGCCGGCGGAGGCCGACCTGCCCGAGCGCCGCTGAGGCCGGCCGCGGTGGGAGACCGCGGCCCCTGGCAGAGGGAGGGCGGGCGCTCGGCCCGCCCTCCCGCCGCGCCCCCGCCTCAACCGGTACGGGGAGGCCGGCCCTCGGCCGAGTGTCCGGACCCCGTCCGGGATCCCCGGCCTCCCAGGGGCCTGCGCGCGCCAGGGCGGGCCGGCCGACGACAACGGGGCGTCGCACGACCGGGGCGGCGCCTGCTGACGTCGTACGGAACCACGGAACCACGGAACCACGGAACCACGGCACCACGGCACCACGGCACCGGGCCCGCGGGATGACTTCCGCGGGCCCGGCGCCCTGCCGTACGGGCCTCTCCCGTGCGGACCCTCCCGCGTGTACCTCTCCCGCGCGGACGGCGGAACCGTCCGCCCTCCGAACCCGTCGACGGGCAGGCGTCCCTCAGGCGAGAGCGGCCATCGCGAGCGCGCCGCAGGCGTCGACGACGCAGCACCATTCCGACCAGGCCCGGGGCACGACCCTCCCCGTCCTGTGGTGGACGAAGTCCCAGACCGCGTGCGCGAGCCAGCCGGCGGCCAGGACGCGGACGCCGAGGGTCTCGTCGACGGCCAGTGCGGTCACCGCCACCGCCACGAAGCCGACGAGGCCCGCGATCTGGACCAGGAGCGTGCCGGGACTCCGGAGTTCGCCCCGCACCGCCCCGAAGAGCAGGTAGAAGAGCGGCATGCCGACGAGGAGCCCGGCCAGGAGGCCCCGGGGCGGGAGGCCGTCGACGAAGGTGACGAGCGCGAGGGCGAGCGCCACCAGGGTGGGCCACCGGTGCCCGAGCCGGCTCAGGAACCCGCCGCCGGGCCGGAGCGGGTGAGGAGGGGGCGTCACGGGGCCCGTGGGGGTGGCGCCGTCCGGGGTGCCGTGCGTAGAGCCGGTCGTCATGGTCTCTCCGGAGGGTGTCGAAGGAGCGGGTCGCCGGATCGGGCCCTCGGCGCGAACCGGCGAAGCGGCTCACCGGATCCACTCACCGGATCGGTTCGACAGAGCGCTTCGACAGAGCGCTTCGACGGATCGCATCGGCGGACCGACGCGGCGCGTCGATCGGAGTGAGCCGTGAGGTCGCGCGGTGCCGTCGGTCGGGTCGTGGGGCCGGATCGTCCGAAGGGTGGGGGAGGTCCCCTCCGAAGCACTGTTCCCCTCGTCCAGGGCATCCACCGGCTTCCCGCCGCAAAGATGTCCGGTGCCTTGGGGTACGGGTCCTTCCGGCGTAGGGTCGCCGCATGGGGGAGCGGCTCATGGTGGTGGTCGGCTACGACTCGGCCGAACTGCTGGACATCGCGTGCGTGACCACGAGTCTCGCCATGGCCAACGGCCTCGGGGAACCGGCGGTTCCCTACCGCGTGAGCGTCGTCGGTCCCGGCGGAGGCCCGATCGTCTGCGGCTCCGGTCTGACCTTGCAGAGCCAGCAGTCCCTCGAACGGCTCACCGGCCCGCTCGACACCCTGATCGTCTCGGGCGGCGTCGGTTTCGACCGGGCCGCCGGCGACGACCGATTGGTGGGTCACGTACGGCGGCTCGCCAGGGAGAGCCGACGGGTCGCGTCGGTGTGCACGGGGGCGGGCGTGCTGGCCGCCGCCGGTCTGCTCGACGGACGCCGGGCCACCACGCACTGGCGGTTCGCGCCCTGGCTCGCCTCCCGGTATCCCGAGGTCGTCGTGGACCCCGCCCCCATCTACGTCCGCGACGGAAACGTCTACACGGCGGCGGGTATCACCAGCGCGCTGGACCTCACCCTCGCCTTCATCGAGGAGGACCACGGTCCCGAGCTGGCCCGCCAGGTGGCACGCGACCTGGTCACGTACCTCCAGCGGCCGGGCGGCCAGGCGCAGATGAGTCTCTTCACGGCCGCCCCGCCACCCCGCAACGACCTGGTCCGGGCGCTGGTCGAGCACATCACCGCCCACCCCGACCACGACCTGAGCATCGAGGCCCTGGCCGCTCGTGCGGGGGTGACCCCTCGACACCTGACCCGCCTGTTCACCGAGCACCTCGGGCAGGCCCCCGGCCGGTACGTCCGTCAGGCCCGCACCGAAGCGGCCGCCCAGCTGCTCGTGTCGACCACGCTGCCCGTGACCGGCGTGGCGGCCCGGTGCGGTTTCGGTACGGCCGAGTCGCTGCGGCAGGCCTTCACCGGCCGGTTCGGCATCTCACCCGCCCGCTACCGGGAGACGCAGAGCCGACGCCCGGCCCACTGACAACGGCCGCGTTCGAGGCGCCCGGTCCACGCAAGCGCCCTAGCCCTCGCCGTCGCGGCCGTTGTCGCCGCGCAGGCGGTCCGTGTGCCGGGTGATGGTGTCCACGCGGGCCGCGAGGTCGGGATGGTCCGCTTCCAGGTGCCGGTGGGTGTCGATGAGCGGGCGGACCAGGGCTGCGGCGTCGTCGTCGCCGAGGGCCTCGGAGAGGCGGGCGAGGGGGGCCCGCGAAGCGGCGGGCAGGTCGCCGAGGGTGGTGATCTGCCCGGCGAGCCGCCGCAGGTCCGCCGCGTTCCCCCGGGCCCAGGCGGTCACCGACCGGTCGGCGGCGCGGCGGTCCCGCGTCGCCTGGACGCGCTGTTCGCCCGTGCTGCCCGCCGCGCCGGGGCGCACCCGGAGGTAGCGGCGCTCGGCCGCCTGGCGGCTGGCGACGCCGAGGGGGTGCGCCAGTTCGGCCCAGCTCGCACCCGCCTCACGGGCCGCCTCGATCAGCGCCGGCTCCCAACCGGCCAGCTGTTCCCGCAGCTCGCGCAGGAGCAGGAGCGCGGACAGCGCCTGCTCGGAGCTGACCGGGCCCTCGTCCGCGGGACCCACGGGCCCGGAGTCCCGCGCGCTGCCGTGCGCGGTGCGGACGGCCTGGTCGATCGCGGACAACGCGGCCGAGGCGGCGAAGAAGGACGAGGCGGTGGTGCCGGGTCGTCGTGGCTGGTCGGCTGCTGTCATGGGCTCCGGCTCCCCTTCGTCGTCGTGTCACCCTTTCGATGACATCGCGGTTGTCATCGTTCCGATGACATGTTACAACGGTGTCAGGTGAAGCGCATTGGCAGTTTCTGCCCGAACCGACTGGAGGTGTTTCGCGATGTTGATGCGCACCGACCCGTTCCGCGAGCTCGACCGGCTCACCCAGCAGCTCCTCGGCTCGACCGGCACCTGGTCCAAGCCGTCGCCCATGCCGATGGACGCGTACCGCGAGGGAGACGAGTACGTCATCGCCCTCGATCTGCCCGGTGTGTCGAGCGACGCGATCGACATCGACGTCGAACGGAACATGCTGACCGTGAAGGCCGAGCGCCGGCCGGTCGCGAAGTCCGACGACGTGCAGATGGAGCTGTCCGAGCGTCCCCTCGGGGTCTTCTCCCGCCAGCTGATGCTGGCCGACACCCTGGACACGGAACGGATCACGGCCGACTACGAAGCGGGTGTACTGACCCTGCGGATCCCGATCGCCGAACGCGCCAAGACGCGCAAGATCAGCATCGGCACCGGCTCCGACCGCAAGCAGATCAGCGGCTGAAGCGGCCGGCCCGCCCGCCGCGCGCGGAGGACGGCACCTCGTGATCCCCCCTTGCTCCCGTCCTCCGCGCGCCCCCGGGCCGGACGACGCCGCCCGGCCCCGCACACACCACCGAGATCAGAAAGGCAGCCCTTCTTCCATGCTGACCCAGTCGGTACCGACCCAGCAGCGCCCGGCCGCGCCTGCCATGACGTTCGACCGGATGCTGGAACGAGTGCGCTACGAAGGCGCCTACCCCACCCGGGAGCGGGCCGAGGCGACCGTCCGCGCGGTCCTGTCCGCCCTGGGGCGGCAGGTCACCGGCGACGAACGCGTCGACCTCGCCGCCCGCCTGCCCCTGGAGGCCGCCCGCGCCTTCACCTGCCAGATCCCGGCGACCGAACCCCTCACCGGCTGGGGCTTCGTCAAGGACCTCGCCGGCCGCGTCGGCGGCACGCCCGCCACCGCACGCTGGGACACCGGCGCGGTCCTCAATGTCGTCGCCGACCTCGCGGGCCCTGAACTCCTCGACCGCGTGCTCGCCCAGCTCCCGCCCGGTTACGGCCTCCTCTTCGGCCGCGCCGAGCTGACCCAGGCCACCGACCGGCAGCGCCTGGCCCAGGCCGCCTGACCCCTCCGGGCGCCGGCGGCAGGGTGACCGGCGGGGCGCCCCGGCCCGGGCGCCCGGCCGTGGCCCCCCACCGCCGTACCCCGCCGTAACGCGGCCACCGGGTGCCGTGGCCCAGGCCCGCGACGGCCCGCACGGCGCCGCGGCAGGACGACCTCGCCTCAGGCCCTGGGCCCGTACGGCGCCGTCCCGCCTCCGGTCCCGGCCTGGCAGCGACCGTACGGCGCCGCGTGCGGACCTCCCCGCGTCAGACTCCGGGCAGCGCCAGGACGGCGACGGGCGCGGACGTCGGCTCCGGGGAACCGCCCGTCGGCTCCAGGGTGATGCCGACGGCCGTGGCGCGGTCCACCGCTCCCGTGAGGAGGGTGGCCGACGCACTGCCCCCGGTCGGCATCAGGCCGGCCGGGCGCATGGCTCCCCGGTCGTCGAACCAGAGCTGGTACACCTTCCCGGCCGGTGGGGCCGGCAGGTCCGAGGCGGCGAACACGGCCCGGTCCACCGACGGCGCGTACACGACCGTACCCACGGCGCCGCCCCGCAGCCGGGCGGTGGTGACGCGCGCGTCCGGTGCCGCCAGGACCGCGGCCACACCGGAGGACTCCGCCCGCGCCTCGCGGGCCGCCCGACGCGCGTCCTCGGCCCGCTCGTACTGCCAGCCCGCCACACCCCCGAGGGCGACCGTCCCGACGAGGGAGGCGGCCAGGGCCCACCCCGGCATCCGTCGCAGGCCCCGCAGGGCCCGGGTGGTACGGGCCGGCGGCTCGGTCGCGGGAGGGTACTGACGCACGGTGGCGATCCGGCGCAGGACGTCCGCCCGCAGGCGGGGCCCCACCGGCTCGGCGACGGCCATACCCAGGCGCGCCGCCGTCTCGGACAGTTCGCGGACCTCGTGGGAGCACGCCGCGCAGTGCGTCAGATGGCGCTCGACGGCCTCGCGCTCCTCCGCGGTGTCCAGCGCGTCGAGGACGTAGGCCCCGGTCATCGTGTGGAGGTCGGCGGCGTTCACGCGGCCACCCCCAGGCAGTCGCGCAGGCGGATGAGCCCGTCCCGCATCCGTGTCTTGACCGTGCCGAGCGGGAGCCCCATCAGCTCGGCGACCTCGCGATAGGTCAGGCCCCGGTAGTAGGCGAGCGTCACGGACTGGCGCTGCCGTTCGGTGAGACCCCGCAGACAGCGCCGCACGCGCTCACGGTCGAGCCGGTTCTCCACCTCCTCGGCGACCTCGTCGTAGGCGGGCGTGTGCTCGAGCAGCGCCACCCGCCTGGCGCGGTCGGTGGCGGCCTGCTCGGACCGCACCCGGTCGACCGCCCGCCGGTGCGCCAGGGTGAGGGCCCAGTTCATCACCGACCCCCGGTCGGGCCGGTAGCGGGCCGCGGTGCGCCAGATGTCGACCATGACCTCCTGCGTCACCTCCTCCGACTGGGCGGGGTCGCGCAGCACGGCCCGCACCACACCGAGGACCGGCGCGGAGACGGCGTCGAAGACACCGGCGAAGGCCTCCTGGTCGCCCCGGGCGACGCGCGCCATGAGTTCTGGCAGGTCCGCGGGCGGTGGCCCCGGCTCCGGATGCGGGGCCGGGCCGCCGCCGACGCGCGCGTTCTCTCTCACCGGGCGATCCTCCTTCACGTACGGGTGTACCGCGGTTCCTTCGGAGCGGGTGCTCCCGCGGATTGGTCCCCGTCGGCCGACGCCGGGGCGGCGGCTCGTCTCCCCCTCGGACCGGCCACGCGTTCGGCCTAAGGGTGGCGGCTCCCCGCGTCCGCCGGAGCCCCGAGCGGAGAACAATCGAGGTAGTGACCGCGCGACACGCACGACGCCCGTCGTGACAGTGTCCCCTCCCGGCCGGAACGGAGCCTCCTCGATGGCGACCCACCCCACCCCCGCACCCGACGGCCTGCGCTGCCTGGTCACCGGCGCCGGCGGCTACATCGGCGGCCGCCTCGTCCCCGAGCTGCTCGACGCCGGGCACCGCGTCCGCTGCCTCGCCCGCACGCCCGCCAACCTCCGCGACCACCCCTGGGCCGACCGCGCGGAGGTGGTCCGCGGCGACGTGACCGACGCGGCGAGCCTGCGCCCCGCCCTGCGGGACGTGGACGTGGCCTACTACCTGGTCCACTCCATGAGCTCCGGACGGGACTTCGAGGAGACCGACCGCCTCGCGGCCCGCACCTTCGCCCGGGAGGCCCGCGCCGCCGGCGTGCGCCGCATCGTCTACCTCGGCGGCCTCACCCCACGCGACGTCCCCGAGACGGAGCTCTCCCCCCACCTGCGTTCGCGGGCCGAGGTGGGCCGGATCCTCCTGAGGTCCGGAGTCCCCACCACCGTGCTGCGCGCCGCCGTCGTCATCGGCTCCGGATCGGCCTCCTTCGAGATGCTCAGGTACCTCACCGAACGGCTCCCCGTCATGGTGACCCCGAGCTGGGTGGCCAGCCGCGTCCAGCCCATCGCCGTCCGCGACGTCCTGCGCTACCTCGTCGGCAGCGCCCGCATGCCGGACGACGTGAACCGCGCCTTCGACATCGGCGGCCCCGACATCCTGACGTACCGGGAGATGATGTTCCGGTACGCCGAGGTCGCGGGCCTGCGCCGGCGGCTCATCCTGCCCGTTCCCATGCTCACGCCCGGTCTGTCCAGCCAGTGGATCGGGCTCGTCACCCCCGTGCCCGCCTCGCTCGCGCGCCCGCTCGCGGAGTCGCTCCGGTACGAGGTCGTCTGCGCCGAACACGACATCACCGCCCACGTCCCCGACCCGCCCGGTACCCCGGTCTCCTTCGACCGCGCGCTCTCCCTCGCGCTTCAGCGGGTCCGTGACGCCCAGGTCACCACCCGCTGGTCCTCCGCGTCGCTGGCGGGAGCGCCCAGCGACCCGCTGCCCACCGACCCCGACTGGGCGGGCGGCAGCCTCTACACCGACGAACGCGAACGGACGGTCGAGGCGGACCGGCAGGCGCTCTGGCGGGTCATCGAGGGCGTCGGCGGCGAGAACGGCTGGTACTCCTTCCCGCTCGCCTGGGCGGTGCGGGGCTGGTTCGACCGCCTCCTCGGGGGCGTCGGACTGCGCCGGGGCCGCCGGGACGCCGAACGGCTCAGGGTCGGCGACGCGCTGGACTTCTGGCGGGTCGAGGAGATCCAGCGCGGCAGCCTCCTCCGGCTGCGCGCCGAGATGCGGCTCCCGGGGCTCGCGTGGCTGGAGATGTACGCCGACCAGGACGACGCCGGACGCACCCTCTACCGCCAGCGGGCGCTCTTCCATCCCCGCGGACTGGCCGGGCAGCTGTACTGGTGGAGCGTGGCGCCGTTCCACGCCGTCGTGTTCGGAGGGATGGCCCGCTCCATCACCCGCACGGCCGAGAAGACCGCCGGAACCCGGGGCAGGGCCGACCCGGAGGCCCGCGCGGCGGCTGCCGCGCCGTCCGGAAGCTCCCCGTCCGGCACGTCGCCGCAGGGCGCGACCGGCGGTGCGACCGGCGGACGGTCGCGGGGAGAGACCTCGTGACCGTCTCCGTCGTCCTCTTCACCTCCGACCTCCGGCTCCACGACCACCCGCCCCTGCGGACCGCGCTGAAGTCGGCGGACGAGATCGTGCCGCTGTTCGTCCGCGACCCGGCCGTCGACCGGTCCGGATTCGCCGCCCCCAACCGGCTCGCCTTCCTCGCCGACTGCCTCGCCGACCTCGACGCCGGGCTCCGGGAGCGGGGAGGCAGGCTCGTCGTGCGCACCGGTGACACCGTGAGCGAGGTCCTCTCCGTGGCGCGGCGGGCCGACGCCGACGAGGTCCACATGGCTGCGGGATGCAGCGCCTTCGCCCACCACCGGGAGGAGCGCCTGCGCCGGGCCCTGGAGACCGACGGACGCCGTCTCCGCGTCCACGCCGGAGTGATCACCGCGCTGCCGCCCGGCGCGGTGACCCCGCAGGGATCGGAACACTTCGCCGTCTTCACCCCCTACCACCGCCGCTGGGCCGCGGAGCGGCTGCGCACCCCGCTCACGCCACCCCGCGCGGTCCGCGTGCCGGACGGGGTGCGCTCCGACGCCCTGCCCGCGCGGCCCGCCGCCGCGTCCCTCTCGGCCGGCCTGGCCAAGGGCGGCGAGCGTGAGGGCCGCCGGAGGCTGACCTCCTGGCTCGGCCGGGACGTCGACGCCTACGAGGCACGCCACGACGACCTCGCGGGGGACGCGACCTCGCGCCTCTCCCCGTATCTGCACTTCGGCGCGGTGTCGGCGACCGAGGTGGTGCACCGGGCCCGCAAGCGAGGAGGCGCGGGCGCCGAGGCGTTCGTCCGGCAGCTGTGCTGGCGCGACTTCCACCATCAGGTGCTGTCCGCGCGGCCGGAGGCGTCCTCGGAGGACTACCGGACCCGGCACGACCGCTGGCGGCGCGGAGAGGAGGCCGAGGCGGACCTCCGCGCCTGGCGCGAGGGCCGGACCGGCTATCCGGTGGTGGACGCGGCCATGCGGCAACTCGCCCACGAGGGCTGGATGCACAACAGGGCCCGCCTGCTCACCGCGTCCTTCCTGGCGAAGACCCTCTACGTCGACTGGCGGGAGGGCGCGCGGCACTTCCTCGCCCTCCTCGTCGACGGCGATGTCGCCAACAACCAGCTGAACTGGCAGTGGGTCGCGGGCACCGGGACCGACAGCCGGCCCAACCGGGTCCTCAACCCCGTCCTCCAGGGCAGGAGATACGACCCCGAAGGCGCCTACGTCCGCCGCTGGGTGCCCGAACTGGCCGGGCTGGAGACGAGGTCGCTCCACGAGCCGTGGAAGCTCCCGGACCGGGAGCGGTCGGCCCTCGACTATCCCGCACCCCTCGTCGGCCTGGGCGACGCGCTCGACCGCTTCCGCCATGCCCGGAGCCTGGACTGACCGTTCGCCACAATCTCGGATCCGAATCCAATCCGGTCGGCCCTCCGCTCCGAAACACCATCGACAACAGGGCCGCGGCAGCGGAGGGAGAGATCTCCCGCCCGCCGCGCCCGGAGCGCATCGCCACATCCGGCCGGGGTGGTCGTGCCGCTTCCCTCACACACGTTCCGACCAAGGGGTTCGAACCATGCACGCTCTCCGCTTCCGCCGTACCGCCGTCGCCGTCGCCGCCGCGGCCGTCCTCCCCTTCTCCCTGGCCGCCTGCTCGGACTCCGGCGCGGACACCGCCTCCGAGGCCGGTTCCGAGGCCTCGGCATCGGCGCCCGGCACCCCCTCGACCGAGGCAGGCACGGCCGCCGACGGGCCGTTCGGTCCGGCGTGTGCCGCCGTGCCCGCGGACGGCGCCGGTTCCTTCGACGGCATGGCCAAGGACCCCGTCGCCACCGCCGCGTCGAACAACCCGGAGCTGTCCACCCTTGTCGCGGCGGTCAAGCAGGCCGGCCTGGTCGACACCCTGAACAACGCCCAGAACATCACGGTGTTCGCGCCGACGAACGACGCCTTCGCCAAGATCCCCAAGGCCGACCTCGACAAGGTCCTCGCCGACAAGGACATGCTGACGAAGATCCTCACCTACCACGTCGTCGGGCAGAAGCTGACCCCGAAGCAGCTGGAGAACGGCTCCTTCGAGACCCTCCAGAAGGGCATGGTCACCACCAAGGGCTCCGGTGAGGACTACACCGTCAACGACTCCTCCAAGGTCGTCTGCGGCAACGTCCCCACCGCCAACGCCACCGTGTACATCGTCGACACCGTCCTCATGCCCAAGTAGGACGCCGGGCCCGTGCCCGACGTGCGGCCGCCGCTCTCCCGTGACGAGCGGCGGCCGCCGCCCTGCCCATGGCCGGCCCCGCAGGAGTCGCGGCCTCGCCTCTGCGTCGCGCCGCGGCAGTGTCCGTGCCGGCCGTCGCGGTCGCCGTCACGCGCCTCGCGCGTCGGCCGCGAACGCCGCTCCGGCCGTGACCTCCTCCGACGGCCCGTTCGGCGGCGGCGGACACGGAGAGAGGCCCTTCAGTGGTCACGGTGCGTCAGCGTCCACGCGACCTGGTGGAGTCGGTGGTACACCTCCGGCACCGGCCGGGCGCGGGAGAGCGCCCGGAAGGCCGCCGCGAGCTGACGCTCGGCCTCCAGCTCGGTCCGCTCCCGTCCGCCGGACTCCTCGATCAACGTGACGGCGAGCGCGATGTCCGACTCGCTCAGCGGCTCGGACCCGAGGTACAGCGAGGCCAGCCGCTCGGCGGCGGGGCCGCCGGCCGACAGCGCCGCGACCACGGGCAGGGACTTCTTCCGCGCCGCCAGGTCGGCGCCCACGGGTTTGCCGCTGCGCTCGCTCTCGCCCCAGATGCCCAGCAGATCGTCCACGCACTGGTACGCGACTCCCAGCCGCCGGCCGAAGTCCCGCAGGTCGGACACCCGTTGCTCGGAAGCCCCGGCCAGGACCCCGCCCAGCGCGCAGGAGGCGCCCATCAAGGCACCGGTCTTGCCCTCCGCCATGGCGAGGTAGTCCGCCGCTTCCACCGTCGCGGCCTTCTCGAACGCGATGTCCTCGCTCTGGCCGCGCATCAGGTCCGCGAGCGCCTCCACCATCTCCTTCGACGCGGCTTCGCCCCGGGGCTCCGGGACGCCGGAGAGCACGCGCAGCGCACACACGAGCAGGGCGTCGCCGGTGAGCACCGCGGCCGGTGTTCCGTAGACCGCCCACGCCGCGGGACGGTGCCGGCGCAGCGCGTCCCCGTCGATCACGTCGTCGTGCAACAGGGAGAAGTCGTGCACGAGTTCCACCGCGACGGCGCCCGGCACTGCGCACTCGGCGGGACCGCCCACCGCCTGGGCCGCCAGGAGCGTCAGCGCCGGGCGTACCGCCTTGCCGCCCTCGTCCGCGCCGTCCGTCGGCCGGCTTCCGTCGGCCTCGTGCCAGCCGCGGTGGTATCCGGCGACACGCCGTTCCGGGGCGGGAAGTCCGGCGATCGCGGCGCGCAGCGCGGGGGAGACCAGTTCACGCGCCCACCGCATCAGTGTGGTCGGGGAAACGGCCGTGCCCCATTCCCTCGTGGTCGGACTCGACATGGCACCTCCATGGCCCGCGGGAGGCCCGGCCAATCTTCGTCCATCACCCCAGCCACGTGCCCGCGGATCCAGCGGAAAAGTTCCGTGTGTCGCCGCTGAGACGAAGATCACCTCGGTGGCCTAAGGGCCGGGAGCCCGGTCCCCCGGCACGTCGCCCGGCCGGTGGCGTACGCGCCGCCCCGTCACGCGCTCGTGGTCGACCCGGGCCTGACGATCATCAGCACCACCACGACCGCCCAGAGGACGTTGAAGACGCCGGTGAGCATGGTCAGGCGGGCCGCCGTGGAACGTACCGCCTCTTCGGAGGCCGGGGGAGCCTCGCCGCCCGTCGCGAGCAGTCGCCGCTGGCCGGGCAGGATCCCCAGCGCGAGGAGCCCCGCGGCGATCAGGGTCAGCACGAGCGACACGAGCAGCCAGGCGTCGGTGAGGACACCGAGCGCGGCGCCGGTCGCGAGGCCGAGGACCGGTACGGCGAGGCCGGCGACGGCGTAGCCGCGGCAGACGCGGTGCAGCAGGGCGGCGATTCCCGCGGCCCGCCCGTCCGGGTCGGCGCCGCCGGCGGCCTCACGGGCGTAGCGGGGGAACATCGAGGCGGCGACGGTGATCGACCCCACCGCCAGGATCGCCACGAGGACATGCAGGGACAGCAGCACCTTGGCCACGGGGACCTCCGGGTCATCGGCATGAATAGGTTGGCTGCCAATACATACACTGCCTACACCTCGGGTGTGTAGGCTGCCTACCCATGAGAGCGGACGCGGTGCGAGGGCACCTGGACGGACTGTTGCTGGCGGTGCTCGAGCAGGGGCCGTTGCACGGGTACGCGATCATCGCCGCCGTCCAGCAGCGCAGCGGAGGCGTGCTCGAGCTGCGCACGGGGACCATCTATCCGGCCCTGAACCGGCTGGAGCGGCTCGGTCTGCTGAGCAGCAGCTGGCAGTCCGAGGGGGAGCGGCGGCGGCGCTGTTACGCGCTCACGGACGCGGGCCGTCACACCCTGGCCGGCGAGAGGACGGCGTGGAGCGAGTTCACCGCGGCGATCGGGTCGGTCCTCAACCCCGCCGCCACGCCCGGGCCGGCCACGTGAGCGCGCCCGCCGGACGGCGATCGGGCCCCGTCGACGCCTATGTGGCCGCGCTGGCGGCCGCGCTGCACGGCCCGGCTCGCGCCAAGGCACGTCTGCTGGAGGAGATGCGCGACGGCCTGGAGGAGACGGTGGCGGCGCACGGCCGTGCCGGCGTGCCTCCGGAGGAGGCGGCCCGGCAGGCGGTGCGGGAGTTCGGCAGCCCCGCCCAGCTCGTGCCGAGCTGTCAGCGCGAGCTGACCATGGCGCAGGCCCGGCACACGGCCAGGGCGGCGCTGCTGGTCGCCCCCTTCCTGATCGCCTGCTGGTACGCCGCCTGGACGGCCGACGCCGACGGCGCCTCGTTCCTGCCCCGCTCGGCTCAGCTGGTCGCCGTCCATCTGGCCGGGCTCGCGATCGTCGCCGCCCTGCCGGCCGCGGCGGCCCTCGCCGTCACCGGCACGCTGGCCCGCCGGCTGCCCACGCCGGACGCCCTGCCCACCGCCGTCGGGTGGACGGTCACGACCGTGAGTGTGGCGATGGCGGTCGCGGTGCTCGCCCTCGCCGCCGCCTCCGTCCTGGCCGCGAACTGGCCCGTGCTCGCCTTCGCCGGCGTGCTCGCGGCCGTGTCGCACGCCGGCCTGGCCGGCTCGGCCAGGGCCTGCCGGCGGTGTGCGCGGCTCACCGCCTGACCCGCCGTGACACGGCGGAGGGCCGGCGGCCCCTGAGGGGACCGCCGGCCCGAAGTGCCCGCGAGGGTCTGTGCGTGTCCTGCCGGAACCGCGAGGTCCGCCGGGTCCTGCGCGGTTCCGGCGTGTCTCCCTGCCGGGTCGGACTAGAAGACGCTCACGCCGTAGGCGCTGAGGGCCTCGGTCACCGGCTGGAAGAACGTGGTCCCGCCGCTGGAGCAGTTGCCGCTGCCGCCGGAGGTGAGTCCGAGCGCGGTGGTGCCGGAGAACAGCGAGCCGCCGCTGTCACCCGGTTCGGCGCAGACGTTGGTCTGGATCAGGCCGTAGACGATGTCGCCGTTGCCGTAGTTGACGGTGGCGTTGAGGCCGGTGACCGTGCCGCTCCGCAACCCGGTGGTGCTGCCGCTGCGCTGGACGGACTGGCCCACGTAGGCGTTGCCCGCGCCGGTGATGTCGCGGTAGCTGCCGTTGTAGAGGTAGACCCGGCCGTCCGCCGCCGAGGCGTTGGAGTGACGGATGATCCCGTAGTCGTTGTTCGGGAAGCTGGAGCCCGTCCGGGTGCCGAGCAGGGTGGAGTTGGACGAGTTGGTGTACCAGGTGCTGCCGATGTTGGTGCAGTGACCGGCGGTCAGGGCGTAGTACGTCGAGCCGCTGCGGACGTTGAAGCCGAGCGAGCAGCGTCCGCCGCCCGCGTAGATGGCCTGGCCACCCGCGATGAGCTTGCTGATGGTGCCCGGCGTGCGCTTGATCTCGAGGGAGCCGGCGCGGTCGCCGGCCGCCTGCCTGAGCTTCGCTATCTCCGCGGCGGAGACCGTGGAGTCGGCGGTGAGGACGACCTTGCCGGTCGCCTGGTCGGTGTACCAGGCGGTGCCGGGTACGTCCGCCCCGCGGACGGCGGTGTCCACGGCGGCGAGTGCCGCGGTGGTGGCCCGGACGTCTCCGGTGGTCGCCGCGGACGAGCTGGGGACGGCAAGCGCTGAGGCGGCCAGGAGTGCGGAGGCCACGGCGATCAGCCGCGCGCCTTTCGCGACGCCGCCGAGGGGGGACAGGCGCTTGAGGTTCACTGCATCCTCCGGTGGGGGAGTGGGGGGCCCGCTGGGTGGGCGGGCCCTCGAAGCGGTGTCGGAGGTCCCGCGACGGAGGGTGCTCCGCCATGGACCTGTCAATCCCGACGAGAGGAATCCTCGGATCCGCGGGGTGTTCGCGACAAGGACGCGATTCGGCCGATCTACGCGCGTTCACGCGGTCCAGCGCGTCGGAGGCGGGGGTGTCCGCTTCGTCCCCCGTGCGTGCGGGGCGCGTGTGAGGCGGGGTGCAAACGCTTGCAGAAGCTTTCTGACGACCCTTCAGAGGTGGGTGGTCGGTCCTCGCAGGGCCTCGGATGGTGGCACGAGAAAGCGGAGGGGGGTCTATCGTTTTTCCAGCTCAGTCGACCCGCCGTCCCCACCTCTCCTCCGGCGCCGCCGCCCCCGGCGCGGGCGCCGGGTTCTCCCCGTCGCGGTCCTCGCGGGGATAGCGGGCGCACAGAGCCGCGCGCGATCCGCGTCCGGGCCGGAAGCGGGGGCCTCGGGGGGCGGCCCCGGAGGGGAGGAGGCCGGAGACCGGTGGGGCGGCCCCCGTGATCACCTCAATGCCCGCGATCGTTCCCTTCGCCCGGGGCGGACCGGTGTCCGGTTCCCGACGCCCCCGGGAACCGCCGTGCCGGCCCACGGCCCCGGACCGCCGCACCCCCTCAGGAGAAGACCACGCACGCCGCCGCGGGGATCTCCACCGCGCCGGCCCGCCGCGGCTCCCCCGTCCGGGGATCCAGGTCGAACCACGTGACGTCCCCCGACCACTCGTTGGAGACGTACAGCCGTCGGCCTCCGGCGTCGGTCACGAGATCGCGAGGCCAGCTTCCCCCGCAGTCCACGACACTCGTGAGCTGCGGCTTCTCCGCCCCGTCCGCGAGGGAGAACGTCAGGATCGTGTCGCTGCCGCGCACCGCCGCCCGGACGAAGCGACCGTCGGGCGAGACGTGGACGACGGAGGGACGGAGCCGTACGCCCTCGGGCACGCCGTCGGCGTCGATCACCACCTCCGTGAGCGGCTCCAGGAGACCGCCCGCCGGATCCCAGCGGCAGACGGTCATCTGCGGCTCCAGCTCGTGCAGTACGTAGACCACCTCCCCGTCCGGGTGGAAGGCGAGGTGGCGCGGACCCGAACCGGCCCGCAGCGCCGTCTCGGTGTGCACCCGCAGCGCCCCGCTCGTCTGGTCCAGCGCGAGGACCCGCACCGCGTCGCTGCCCAGGTCCACGCCCAGCACCCACCGCCCGCCGGGGTCGGGCAGGACCTGGTGGGCGTGCGGCCCCGCCTGCCGCTCCGCGTCCGGCCCCGAGCCCTGGTGCGCCAGCACGACCGGAGGCCCCGAAAGGGCGCCGTCCGGTCCCACCGCGAGGCTGCTGACACTGCCCGAGGCGTAGTTGGCGGTCAGCAGCCTGCGCCCCGCCACGCAGAGATGGGTGGGACCCGAGCCGCCCGCCTCGACCGCCGGGCCGAGCGCGGTGAGGCCGCCACCGGACGGGCGGAGGGCCGCGACCACGCCCCGCTCCGTGTCGCCCACCGCGTAGAGGACCCCGGTCCCCGCCGCGAGCGCGAGGCAGGACGGGTTCTCGACGGCTCCGACCGACGTACGGGGGATCAGCGCACCGCTGTCCGCGTCGACGGCCGCGACGGTGATGCCGCGCCCGCCACCCGAGGTGAACGAGCCGATGTAGGCCCACGACCCGGCGCCGGGGCCCGTCCGTTCCCCATGTTCCACAGCGTCCACGAGATGACCTTTCCGTCGTTCGGATCCGTTCGGGTCTGAACGACCGGCCGGGCGCCGCGGTCACCGCGCCCTACTCCGTTCGCCGCCCTCCGGCGACCCCCTGCCGCATCCCGAGATGCGTAAATTCCCCGATGGGGTGAACTGGACTAGGGAGTGTCCGCAAAGCGCCGCGTCCGCCCGCAGGGCGGCACCCGGTGCTCGGGGCGGCCAGAAGAGGCATCTGCCGGTGGAACGGGTGAGGCGGACCGATCATGGATGACGGAAGCAGTGTGACCGTAGGGATCCTGGGGTCCTACGGAGGCCGGAACGTGGGCGACGAGGCCATCCTCACCGCGATGCTGGAGCGTCTGCGGGCCGCTCGCCCGGACGCCCGCATCGTCCTCTTCTCCCGGCACCCCGAACACAGCCGCGCCGCCCATCCGGACGTCGAGGTGGCCGCCTGGGAGGGCGTGTGCCGGGAGCGGATCTCCGAACACCTGCGCCGCCTCGACGTGCTCGTCCTCGGCGGCGGCGGAATCCTCTACAACACCGAGGCGCGCCGCTATCTCCGGCTGGTCCGCACCGCCCAGGACCTCGGCGTCCCCGTCTTCACGTACGCCCTGGGCGCGGGGCCGCTCACCGACGAGTCGGACTGCGAATGGGTCCGCGCCACGCTCTCGGACGCGGCCGAGGTCACCGTCCGCGACGAGGAGTCGAAGCTCGTCCTCGAAGAGGCGGGCCTGACCCGGCCCGTCACGGTCACCGCGGACCCGGCGCTGCTGCTCGCCCCCGGCGACGGCGGGGACGCGCTCCTGCGCGCCGAGGCCGTGCCGCGAGGGGTGCGCCTGGTGGGGATGAGCGTGCGCGAGCCCGGTCGCGCGGCCGAACACCTCGACGAGGACGGCTACCACCAGCTCCTCGCCACCGTGGGCGACTTCCTCGTCCACCGCCTCGACGCCCACCTCGTCTTCCTGCCGATGGAACGCGACGACATCCGCCACTCCCACGCGGTGGTCTCCCGGATGGCCGACGCCGAGCGCTGCTCGGTCCTGCACGGCAACTACCGCCCCCAGCAGGTCCTCGACATCGTCAGCCGGCTGGACCTGGCCATCGGCATGCGACTGCACTTCCTGATCTTCGCCGCGCTCGCCGGCATCCCCCTGCTGCCCCTGCCCTACGCCGGCAAGGTCTTCGACTTCGCCCAGCAGATCGGCGCGCCGGCACTGCGCGGCGTCGTCCGGGAGACCGCGGGACTGCTCCTGGCGGAAGTGGACCGGCTGTGGGACGAGCGGCCCGCCCGCGCGGCCCACACGGCCGCCCGCGCGGCCTCCATGCGCCTGCGGTCCGGGCGGACCGCCGACCTGCTCGTCGCCTACCTCGACCGCGCCGCTCCCCGGCCCCTCGCCCTGCACGCCGCCCCGACATCCGCGACCCCGACCGGCTGACCCGCCGGCCTCCGGCCCTCCAGGAGGAACCGTGTCCCACCTGATGCCGCCCCGCGTCCCGCGGACCGTGGATCTGCCCCCGCGCCGGGCGCTGCACGCGGGCTCCACCCAGGTCCTCGTGATCGGCGGCGGACCGGCCGGCATCGGCGCGGCCCTCGGCGCCGCCAACGCGGGGGCCCAGGTCACCCTCGTGGAGCGGTACGGATTCCTCGGCGGCAACGCCACCGCGGCACTGGTGATGCCGCTGATGAGCTTCCACAACGAGGTCAAGCAGGCCGTCGGCGGAGACTCCGCGCGTCTGCTGCCGCCCGACCACGGCGAGGGCGAGCCGGTCGTCGGAGGCGTGCTGTGGATGCTGCTCGACCACCTCGTGCGCGCGGGCGCGGCGATCCGCCCCTCGGTCGAGACCGGCTACACCGTGCCGTTCGACGCGGAGCTGTTCAAGCTCGTGCTCTACGAACTCCTCGAGACCCACGAGGTCCGCACGCTGCTGCACGCCTTCGCCTCCGGCGTCGTCCACCTGCCCGACCGCGCGCGGGCGGTGTTCGAGACGAAGTCGGGGCCGCTCGTGGTGGACGCCGACGTGATCGTCGACTGCACCGGGGACGGCGACATCGCCGCCGCGGCCGGGGCGGCCTACGAGATCGGCCGCCCGGAGGACGGCTGGACCCAGCCCATGACCCTGATGTTCCGCATGGTCCGCTTCGACCAGGAGGAGTTCACCGCGTACGCCCGAGCCCATCCGGACCAGTGGAAGGGCGTGCACGGCCTGTGGGACCTGGTCCGCGCCGCCACCGACGCCGGCGAGCTCGACCTGCCCCGCGAGGACATCCTCTTCTTCGCCACCCCGAACGCCGGCGAGATCGCCGTCAATTCCACCCGCGTCACCGAGGTGCTCGGCACCAGCGTCTGGGACCTCACCCGCGCCGAGTTCGCCGCCCACCGACAGCTGGCGCAGATCTCCCGCTTCCTGCGCGACCGGGTGCCGGGCTTCGCCGACTCGTACGTCGTCCAGAGCGGTGTCCAGGTCGGGGTCAGGGAGACCCGACGGGTCGTCGGGGAGTACCGGCTGACCGGCGAGGACGTACTGAGCGCCCGTACGTTCGACGACGCCGTCGCGCGCGGCGCCTACCCCGTCGACATCCACAACCCGAGCGGCCGCGGCACCACGCTCAAGCGGCTCCCGCGCGGGCAGTCGTACGACATCCCGCTGCGCTGCCTCCTGCCCCGCGACACGGAGCGGATCCTCGTCGCCGGGCGGTGCATCTCCGGCGACCACGTGGCTCACTCCTCCTACCGCGTCATGCCGATCTCGATGGCCACGGGCCAGGCCGCCGGCGTGTGCGCGGCCCTCGCGGCGACCGGAGGGACGCGCCCCCGCGACGTCCCGGCCGCGGCCGTCCGGAGCGAACTCCTCGCCCAGGGAGCCAACCTCCGGTGACGAGACGCCTTATGTCGCGCTGACCCCGCTGCGGGCCAGGGCGAAGACGCCGAAGACGATCAGGGCCACGCCCATCAGCTGCGGCACCAGCCACCAGCCCGCGCGGACGTGCTCCTCGTACAGCAGGATCCCGAGCATCAGGCTGATGGTGGCGTCGCCGAGGGTGAGCGCGGGCTGGGAGGCGACCAGAGGGCCGCCCTGCATGGCGTGTTCGAGGAGGAGGAGCGCGGCGACGCCGGTCAGACAGAACGCGTAGGTCTGCCACGTCGTCAGGAAGGCGGAGATTCCGCCGTCGTCCAGGATGTGCATGGACGCCTTCATCAGGGCCGCCGTGAGCGCGTAGCAGATCGCGGTCGCCGAGCCGAGGCAGGCGGCCCGGGCCCGCCCCGGAGGCCGGCGCAGGCCTGCCGCCGCCAGCACCACCACCGCGACGGCGCAGACCGCGAGCGCCGGGAGCCACCGGTCCAGCGCCACATGGGTGCGGTTCCCGGAGGGCGAGGCCGCCACCAGCATGATCGCGAGCCCCGCCACGACCCCCGCCACCGCCAGCCACAGCGCCTTCGGAAGGCGCTCCCGCGTCATCAGCGACGCGATCAGCAGGGCGAGCGGCAGCTCCAGGACGAAGAGCGGCTGGACGAGGGTCAGGGGCCCCGTCGCCAGGGCGGCGGCCTGACCGACGCCGGCCGCGATCACCGCCACGATGCCCGCGAGCCAGACCGGGCGGCGCAGCAGATCGAGGATCAGACCGAGACGGAACCCCTCGGACTGAGGGACCGTGAGCGCGGCGCGGCGCTGCAGCACGGTGGCGAGAGCGTTGCTGAACGCGGCGAAGACCGAGAACACGATCGGCAGGATGACACCCATCCTCCGATCGTCACCGCCGCCGCCGGGTGGCCCGGTGCCGACACCGGCGTTCGGCGGGGGTTCGCCCGGCATTCGCCCGTCCGGACGCAGCCCGGGCGTGGGCGGGGGAATGTCGGCCCCGGGGCGTGGGAGGGCGGTTCCGGGGTGGTACCTCGTCGGTCATGCAGCCAGGCACACCCTCGCCGGTGGTTCCGTTCCTCCGCACCGCCGCCGCGTACGCGTGGCGGCTGCTGGTCGTCGGGACGCTCGTGTACGCCCTGTTCGCCGTGCTCGGGCGCTTCCACGAGATCGGCGTCGCCGTCTTCCTCGGCCTGGTGATCACCGCGCTGCTGCGCCCGGTCACCGACATCGTCGCGCGGGGGCTGCCCCGCTCGGTGGCGGTCGCCCTGACCCTCCTCGGTGGCATCGCGCTCGTCCTCGGCATCCTCGCGCTGGTCGGGGAGGCCGTCGTGGGGGAGCGGACGACGCTGGTCCGCGAGTTCCGGGACGGAGTCGACCGGATCGAGCACTGGCTGGAGCAGCCGCCGTTCCGGCTGAACCCGGACGCGCTGTCCGACGTGCAGGCCCGGCTCGAACAGTTCCTGTCGAGTCACCGCTCGACCCTGCTCAGCGAGGCGATGAGCGGGGCGGCCCGGCTCGTGGAGGTCCTGACGGCGGTGGCGCTGGCGCTGTTCAGCTCGGTGTTCTTCCTCCATTCGGGAGAACGTCAGTGGGCGTGGTTCCAGCAGCAGTTGCCCCGCTCCGTACGGGGCCGCACGGAGATCGGCGGACGCGCGGCCTGGCGGACCTTCACCGGCTACACCCACGGCATCGTCCTGGTGGCCGCGACGAACGCCGTGCTCGTCGGCGTCGCGCTGTGGCTGCTCGGGGTGCCGTTGGCCGTGCCGCTGGCGCTGCTGGAGTTCATGGCGGCGTTCGTGCCGCTGATCGGCTCGCCGATCGCCCTCGCGGTCGCCGCCGTCGTGGCCCTCGCCGCGAAGGGCCCGCTGGTGGCGGCCATCGTGGTCGGCCTGATCGTGGTGATCGGGCAGATCGAGGGCCATCTGCTGCACCCGCTGGTGATGAGCTGGGCGGTACGGCTGCATCCCCTGGTCGTGGCCATCTCGGTGATCGCCGGCTCGGTCGCCGCGGGCATCGTGGGCGCGGTGGTGGCGGTGCCGCTGGTGTCGGTCGTCTGGGCGGTCTACACCGCCCTGCGGCACGGGACGGCCGGCAGTGGAGGGGAGGCCGGGACCGGCGGGGGCCACGGGCCTCCAGGGAACACCGGAAACGGCGGGAACACCACGGACGGGAAGGGCGGCGCGGACGAGGCCACCGCCGAGAGTTCCGGGCGGTGACCTGTGCGTCCTGGGACGCGGGCCGGGGGCCCACCCGTACGACGAGCGCGCACGCCTCCGGTGAAGACCGGCCGCGGATGCCTCACCCGCGGAAGACGGTCGCGAGGTGCGCGGCGAGCCGGTCACCGGCCGGGAGCGGGAGCCGCGCGCCCAGGTATCCGTCGGGCCGCACCAGGAAGGCGGTGGGGGACCCGACGCCGTAGCGGAGCGCGAACTCGCCCCGCGCGTCGCGGTACACGGGGAGCCCCGCCTCCTCGACCGGCGCGCCGTCCCCGGCGACCAGGGCGCACACCTCCAGCCACCCCGGCGCCGACCGCTGCGCCCGGTCGGCGTGTTCGCGCAGCCCGGAGATCCCCTCGGCATTCCCGTAGAGCAGCAGGACGTGGCCGCGGTCGCGCAGCACGTCGTACAGCCGCGACGGATAGGCGGCGATCCGGCCCGTGAGCCCGCCGCAGTCCGGCGCGCGGTCCCCGGCGCGTGGGAAGGCGCCGTCCACGCCGGGCTCCGTCCCCTCCACGATCGGGCTGCCGCGGTAGCCGACCAGCAGCTGCGCCTCGCGCAGCAGCAGCGTCGCCGGGTCCTCGGGGTCGGCCTGGACCCCCTCGGCGGCGTGCCGGACGGTCCGCCCGACGACCTCCTCGCCGACCGGCCGGCGCTCGGCGTCGTAGCTCGCGAGCAGACGGGGATGCGCGGCGCCCTCGACGGCGAGGGCGAGCTTCCAGGCCAGGTTGCAGGCGTCCTGGATCCCGGTGTTCATGCCCTGCGCCCCGGTCGGGGGATGGATGTGGGCGGCGTCCCCGGCGACGAACACCCGCCCCTCGCCGTACCGGTCCACCAGCCGGTGGCTGATCCGGAACACCGACGACCAGCGCAGTCCGTACGCCGTCACGGGCCGCGGGGACAGCCGGTCGAGCACCGCCTGGAGGTCGGAGAGAGCCGGTCCCTCACCGCGTTCGAGCCCGTGTGCCACGCCGTCCGCGCCCCCCGCCTCGTCCTGCGCCTTCCGGGCGGCCGACAGCTCGGGCGGCACCGTCATCGACACGCGGTAGCGGCCCTCTCCCGGCAGCGGGATGCACACCAGCCCGTCGTCCACGGCCCCGTCCTCGCCACGGTGCAGGGAGCGCACGCCGTACCCGGCCGGCAGGTCCCAGTCGACCTGGAGGTCGCCGAGCATGTACTCCTCCGGAAACGCGCCCCCTTCGAAGGAGAGCCCGAGCCCCTTCCGTACGGCGCTGTGCGCGCCGTCGCACCCGACGAGGTAGCGGCACCGGACCTCCTCCGTGCCCGTCCCCGCCGCACCGGCGGGGGAGTTCAGCCGGGCGGTCACTCCGGTCTCGTCCTGACGGAAGGACACCAGTTCGGTGCGCCGCTCGATCCTGGTCCCGAAGCGGGCCAGGTGGTCCTCGAGGATGCGCTCGGTCTCGTACTGCGGCAGCGCCGCGAAGCCGTAGGGGACTTCGGGCGGCAGGGTGAGCTCGAACCGGCCCGCCTCGGCGCCGTTGACGTAGAGGAGCTGGCCGCGCATCGGCGTCGCGGCCTCCAGCGCCTCGCGCACCAGTCCCATCCGGTCCCACACCTCCAGGGTGCGGGGCTGGATGCCCACGGCCTTCGCGTACGGCAGTCTCGCGGGCAGGCGGTCGACGATCCGTACCGTGGCGCCGTGTCTGCGCAGCTCCGCCGCCGCGGTGAGCCCGACAGGTCCGGCTCCGACGACCAGGACGTCCGTGGAGTGGTCTTCGCTGTCACGCATCACCGGCGCCTCCTGACGAGCGGCCCCCCTCCCCTCTCATGGTCGTGCTCGGTGGGGGCCGCTGCACCTCCAGGGCGAGGAGCGCCCCCGGCCCCGGAGGGAGCCGCCCGAAGCCGGGAGGAGCGTGGGGGACGGAGGCGCGGGCGGACCGCGGACGCGCGAAGACGCCGGGCGGGGCGTGCCGCGTACGGCACCCCACGCCCGGCGTCGTTCGTCCGCTCCGTGCGGTGCGCCCCTGGCGAGGGCTACGGAGCCACGGTGATCTGCTGGGCCGGGTCGGTGGTGTCGGCCACCGTGTAGACGGCGTTGAAGGTGGACGCCGTGGCGCTGGTCGGGCAGCCGAAGCCGCCGGTGACCTTGACCGGGACCGACGCGTTGGTGAACGTCAGGCTGGGCGGTGCGCCGTTGGCCCAGGTGCCGGGGACGGCCGCCGCGGCGGTGGGCGCCGCCACGACCGTACAGGTGGCCAGTCCGGTCGTCTTGACGACGAGCCCGCCCGCCGGGACGGTCATCGTCGCCGTGATCGGCGCCCCGTTCTGCATGGACACCTGCCAGGCGCCACTGGTGGTGACGGTCGGGGTCACGCCCGGCATGCTGGACGTGCAGGAGCTGTACGTCGGGGCGGAGATCGGCGAGGAGACCGGGCCGGCCGGGTTGTGGTTGCCCGGGGCGGCCGGGACGGTGCCGGTGGAGACGGAGACCGAGCAGGTCACGGTCACCGAACCGGCCTTGAGGGTGGCCTTGCCGCTGAGCGTGGCCTTGAAGGCGTGGCCGGCCGGGGTGACGGTGGTCGAACCGGCCGCCGCCGAGGGTAACGGCGCGGCGGTCGCGGCGGCGGCGCCGAGGGTCAGCGCGCCGGCGGCGGCGAGACCGAGGGCGAGGGGGACGAGGGTGCGCGTGCGGCTCATGGCTGTGCTCCTTGGGGATCGGGGAGTGGAGCGGGGATGGCGGTGACGTGCGGTGCGGGATCCGTGCGGTCCGTGGAGTCCTCGGACCGCGCGGTTCCGTCGGCCCGGTCGGTCCCGTGCGGTGCGCCGGTTCCGTCCGTTCCGTCGGTACGGTCGGCTCCGGAGGGTCGTCCGGGCCTGCCGGACGTGCCGCGCGCGGGGGTGCGCGGCTGCCAGGCGAACATGAGTCCCCCGCCGAGGATGCCCAGCAGGGTGCCGACGAGGAAGCCGCCGAGGTTCGACAGCACCAGCGCGGCGCAGGCGATGAGGGTGGTGAGGATCCCGGAGAGGGTGCGGTAGTGCGGAGCGAACCAGACGGAGACGCCGAGGACGATCATCACGAGGCCCATGAGGACGGACGGGATGCCCGCCACGCCCTGGGTGAGCATGACCTTCATCGGGGCGAGCGGCAGGACGCAGATCTCGGCCCCCGCGAGGGCGGCGAAGAGACCGCCCCAGAACGGCCGGCTGCGGCGCCACCGCCGGAACCGCGTCCGCGAGCGGGTCAGAAGCATTCCTTCTTGCCCTTGCTGACGTTCATGCTCAGGCCGGAGAGCTTGAAGGTGCCGGCGTTGGTGGCCCACGCCGTCTGCCGGAGCTTGGTGATGGCGACGGTGTCCGCCTGCTGCGCGAACAGGTCCTGCATGCCCTGGGCGTCGTCCGGTCCCTTGTCGAGCGTGGAGGCGTCGCGGCCGATCTCGATGTTGGTGAAGGCCGCGTTGCCGGACAGCTGGGTGGCGTCGACGAAGAGGTTCGTCGCCTCGACCGGGTCCTTCTGACCCGCGGTCAGGTAGAGCGAGATGTCGCCGATGACCGGGAGCGTGGTGACCACCGACTGGCAGAGGCTCTTGAGTTCGGCCTGCTTGATGGCGGTGACCGCCACCGGGATGAGCTCGTTGCGGGCGTTGACGTCCACACTGCCGTACTGGGCGAAGCCCGTGCCGGTCAGACTCTCGGCGGAGACCTTGAACTGCTGGCCCGAGACGGCGAAGGAGGCGGCCAGTGCCCCCTGGGCGAGGGCGATGCCGAGACCGGCGGTGACGGCGACGGCCGGGATCGTCAGGACGGCGAAGCGCCGCCATCTCACCCGGCCGTCCTCCGCGGCCTCTAAGTGGTTTACGTCGTTCGCGTCGTGTCCCATGACGGATCCCCTTGGATGAGTGGGGTGGGGCGGGTGGGGTGCTGTGAGACGGCCCGACCGGTGCGATCCGGCTCCGAGCATTCGTTACTCGCCGGTATGACCGTGGAGACGAATGTAAGAGTGCCAATGGTGGTTGGCAAGGTTGTGGGAGAGTGCCCTTTCGGACAAGTCCTACTGCTCCGTACGCAGCAGAGCGGCGACCTCCGCTTCCACCCTGCGCGCCATCGCCCGGGCGAACTCCGTGGCCACGACCTCACCCGCCACCGGGCGCAGGGCCGCGGCGGCCTCCGCGATGTGATCCAACTGGGAGGCCGAAAGCCGCTCCAGGCCGTCCGTGCCGATCACGTGCCGCCGGAACAGGTCGACGAACCGGTCCGCGACCGCCGCCGCCTGGGTCTGCACGAAGTCCCCCGCGTCCAGGATCTCGGCCAGCGGCAGCCCCCGCCGCACCAGTGTGAGCGTCGCCTCGAGGAGTCGCCGGCTCGGGAACGTGACCGTGTCCCCCTCGACCCGTACGTACTCCAGCGCGGCGGCCCGCCGGGTGTCCTGGGAGGTCGCCGCCGTGCCGAACATCTCCCGCAGCTCGGCCAGGGTCATCGTGACGGGCTCCTCCTGTGCCCAGTCACGAGTCAACTCCCGCTCCACGCCGAGGAGTTGCGCGATGCCGCCACCCTGTTCCCATGCGGCCAGAAGTTCGGCTATGCCGTTCACGGTGTAGCCGCGGCCGAGCAGGTCGTCGATCAGGCGCAGCCGCGTGAGGTGCTCGTCGGAGTACCAGGCGATCCTGCCCTCCCTGCGTGGTGGGGGCAGCAGGCCCCGTTCCTGGTAGTAGCGCAGATTGCGGACCTTCACCCCGGCGGCCCTGGCCACTTCCTCCCGGCGATACCGCGCCCCGCCCGCCACTGCCGTGTCACCCGCCGCCTCGCTGCTCACGGCCACGAGCCTAATGCCGGGAGGGGCTCGTTTCGGCCAAGTCCGCGGACCCCGTCCACTTTCCTTCCACTCCTTCGCGCCGTCCCCGTCCCGGCCGCGGGGAGGCCGAGTTCCCGCCGCCGGGCGGGTCGGCGAAGATGGTGGCGTCACCTGTTCCGCCCATGCGAGGAGCGACGGCACATGCCCACATCCGGGGCCGGCTCGAGACCACCGACGATCTCCGACGTCGCCGCCGCCGCCGGAGTGTCGCGTACGACGGTCTCCCACGCGCTCAACGGGCTCGGGAAGGTCGACCCCCGGACCCGCGAGCGCATCAAGCGGGTCGCCGCCGAGCTCGGCTACCGGCCGAACCTCCGCGCCCAGCGGCTGCGGCGCGGACAGGCCAAGGCCATCGCCCTCGCCTCCTCCATGCCCTTCGCGGTGGCCGCCGGGCCGTCCCGCCTCGGCTTCTACATGGAGATCGCCGCCGCGGCCGCCGAGAGCGCGCTGATGCACGGCTACGCCCTCGTCCTCGTGCCGCCCGTCCGCTCCGGATCCGGCCTGAACTCCGTCGACATCGACGGGGCCATCGTCGTGGAACCGGACGTGCACGACGCGGCGGCGGCCCACCTCACCGAGCGCGGCCTGCCGTACGTGACCCTCGGCCGGCCCGTCTCCCCCGAGGAGCCGGCGCCGTACGTCGACCTGCACGGCCGGCTCGTCGCCGAGCTGCTCCTCACTCATCTGCGCGAGCAGGGCGCCGCCCGGCCCGCGCTGATCATCGGCGACGGGGAGCGCCACTCGTCGGTCGACGCGCGCGCCGCCTACGAGCGGCTCGCCGGGGAACACGGCTGGGAGCCGCTCGTCGCGACCGCCCCGGAGGCGGGCGGCGAACAGGCCGGCTACGACCGCTGCGCCGAGCTGCTCGCCCGGCACCCCGGGATCGACGCCGTGTGCGCGCTGGTGGACGCCTTCGCCGTCGGCGCCGTCCGGGCCATCCGGGACAGCGGGCGCGCGGTACCGGACGACGTCATGGTGGTCACCCGGTACGACGGACTGCGCGCCCGGACCTGCGAACCGCCCCTCACCGCCGTCGACCTCCACCTGGACCGCGCGGCCTCCGACGCGGTGGAGCTGCTCCTCGGACGGCTGCGCGGCGAGGTGACCACCGGTGCGGTGGTCACCTCGCCCGAGCCGCGGGTGATCCCGCGGGCGTCGTCGCTGCGGGTCACAGCCCCAGCATGAGGACCAGCCCGGAGACCAGCGCGAAGCCGAGCACGAAGACGCGCATCCGGGAGGCGTTCAGCCTGTCGTGCACCAGACGGCTCGACCACGCCCCGAGGGCGATGGCGGGCGCCAGCGCCATCGCCCAGCCCAGGTCCGCCGGATGTCCCTTCCCCGTGGCGAACAGCAGGGCCAGGGAGGCGACTTCGCCGACGAGGAAGCAGGCGGCGACGGTGGAGCGCAGCTCCGCGGGCGGCCGGTGCTGGTAGACCAGGGCCAGCGGGGGCCCGCCGACGCCGGTGGCCGTCTCCGTCAGGCCCGTCACCGCACCCGCGCCGAGATAGGCGGCCCTGCCGGGGGTGAAGGCGGGGGCGGCGAGACTGACCACCGCCGCCAGGACGGTGGCGCCGCCCACGAAGAGGCCGAGGCTGCGGTCCGGGATCATCCAGAGCAGCGCCAGCCCGCCGGGGGTGGCGGCGAGCCGCGCGGCGGTGATCCAGCCGGCTCCGCGCAGATCGAGCGAGGCCCGCTCGCGCCAGGCGACGTACAGGTTGAGCGGGATCATCGACGCCAGGACGAACACGGGGAGCAGGCCGGGGTCCAGGATCCCGGCCACGGGCGCGACGATCAGGGCGAAGCCGAGCCCGCTGCCGCCCTGCACGAACGCGGCGACGGCCACGGTGAGGGCGAGGACGGCCAGGGTGTCGGCACTCACCGTGCGGCGCTCCGTCCGGGAGCCGGCCTCGACACGGGCTGGGTCCCGGCTCCGGCTCCGGCCTCGGCGGGTGCCGTGGATCCGCGCCGGGCCGCGGTGGACGCCCCGCGAGCCGCCGTGGAGGTGGGGTGCACGCGGGTGACCGGGGCCCGCCCCACCGCCGCGCGGGCCAGTTCGGCGGCCCGGCGGACCAGCGCAGGACCGTCCCAGGCGGAGGGCCGGCCGTGCCACAGCCGCAGGCGGCCCCCGACGAACACCGCCGTGATCTGGTCCCGGTTGCCCCGGCGCACCAGCTCCCACGGAACGTCCCAGGAGAGGGCGAGTTCGGGGGTGGTGACGTCGACGAGGAGGAAGTCGGCAGCCAGGCCCGCCGCGACGGTGCCGGTCCTCGCGCCGAGGCCGACCGCGTCGGCGCCGCCCCGGGTGGCGGCCTCCAGCCAGGTCCAGCCGGCGCCGCACGACGAGTCGCCGGTGGCGAGGCCGTACGCGATCCGCTGGGCGAACTCGGCCGCCTCCGTGAGGCGGAACCCGTCACCACGGGTCCCGTCGGTGCCGAGGCCGAAGCGGATGCCCCGCTCGGCCATCGTCAGGGCGGGGGCGACGGCGTTGCCCTTCCAGGCGCTGGCCACCGGGTTGTAGCTGACGGCGGTCCCGGTGTCGGCGAGCAGCGTCAGCTCGCGGGGGGTGAGCAGCGTGGCGTGCGCGGCGAGCAGATGGGGGCCGAGCGCGCCGAGGTCGTGCAGGTACTCCAGTGGGCGCAGGCCGTGCCGGACCAAGGAGCGCTCCACGCCCGCCAGATGTTCGTTGAGGTGGATCTGCAGCGTGGCCCCCGCCTCACCCGCGAGGCGGGCGACGCCCCGCAGGGTCGCCGGGGTCGCCGCCTCGGGGATGGAGACGGCGAGGGAGGGGTGGACGAGCGGGTCGCCGTCGTAGCGGGCGAGGTGCTTCTCCGCGTCGGCGAGGGCCGACCGGCCGTCCTGCGCGGTGCCGTCCGCGTCGTTGGCGACGCGACCGAGGACGCAGCGGATCCCGGCGTCCCGTGCGGCCGAGGCGACCACGTCGACGTCCACCGCGGCCCGCGTTCCGGCGTCGGCGACGGTGGTGAACCCGCCGCGCAGCGCCTCGAGCGCCGCCAGCTTGGCCGCCGTGTAGGCCGCTTCCTCGTCCAGCGCGCCCTCCAGCGGCACCCAGACCCGCCGGAAGATCTCCGAGGGCTCGCCGAAGGCGAGCGCGGATCCGAAGCTCTGGGTCAGGTGGTGGTGGGCGTCGACGAAGCCGGGCATCAGCAGATGGCCGGGCAGCCGTACGGCGCCGAGCCGCGGATGCGCGCGGCGCACCTCCGCCGCGGGGCCGACGGTCCGGAACGAGCCGTCGGCGACGACGACCGCGGTGTCGTCGGCCGGCCCTTCGGGCAGCAGGACGGCGTCCGGTACGAGCAGGAGCGGGCCGGGCCCTTCGAGGAGCTCGCGGGTGAGCTGGTTCATCGGTCACTTTCCGTACGGCGGGTGGTCAGACGGGCGGCGATGCCCGGCCGGACGTGGTGGAAGAGGATGTTGAGCACCGCGGCGACGCACGCCCCGACGGCGACCCCGCTCTCCAGGAGGATGCGGAGGTTCGGCGAGAAGCCCGCGTACACGCCCGGGATGAGGATGGGCAGCAGGCCGAGGGCGAGGGCGACGGCGCAGACGAACGTGTGGGTGTGGGCGTCGAGGTCGGAGCGGCCGAGCATCTGCACGCCGAGCACCGTGATGACCGCGAAGACGACCATGGCGGTGCCGCCGATGACCGCCGACGGGATGACGCTGATGGCTCGGGTCACCGGGGCGAGGAAGCCGATGGCGATCAGGACCACACCGGCCGCGGCGGTGACGTAACGGCTGCGGACCCCGGTGACGCGGACGATCCCGATGTTCTCACCGCTCGTCACCATCAGCGGCAGGCCGAAGAATCCGCCGAAGAGGGAGGTGAGCGCGTCCCCCCGGATGGTCTGGGGGACGGCGGTGCGCCGGTCGATGTCCTTGCCGACGGCCTCGGCGTTGATGACGGTCTGGCCGGTGGCCTCCGCCATCGAGGCGAGGCTGTAGAGCATCAGCGGCAGGGCGGCGAGGAGGTTGAACTGCGGTGAACCGAACGGCATCAGCTGCGGCAGGCTGACGAGGCCGCCGTCGGCGGCGCGTGCCAGGTCCATGTGCCCGAGGAGGGCGGCCAGCACGGTGCCGGCGAGGAGCCCCAGCATGACGGCGAGCTGACGCAGCACGCCGGTGAACAGCAGGTAGAAGACGACCGTGAAGCCGATCGTCGCCATGCCGAGGAGGAGGTCGGAGGGGTCGGCGAAGCCCGGCTCGCCGGGGCGTCCGGTGACCAGGACGGCGCCGACCTTCACCAGGTTGACCCCGACGATGACGATCATCGTGCCGATGACGAGGGCCGGGAAGAAGGCGAGGAGCCGTGAGAAGAGGGGCAGCACGACGAAGACGAAGAGCGCGGTGAGGATGACCGCGCCGGTCGCCGTGCGCAACCCGTGCTGTTCGGCGATGGCGAGGAAGAGGATGAGCGGCGCGCCGCCCGGCAGCATCACGAAGGGCAGCCGGGGTCCGAACTTCCATGGCCCGAGCGACTGGACCAGGGATCCGGCGCCGGAGAGCACGAAGGCCGCGGAGAGCAGGTCGACCGTCAGACCGGGATCGAGCCGGAGGACGGCGCTCATCAGGAAGATCGCCGATATCGGTGTGGCGGCCATGACGAGGACGTGCTGGATCCCGAAGAGCAGGATCCGGCCCCAGGGGCGGGACTCGTCGACCGGGTGGACGGGGGCGGGGTCGGTGGGCTCCGGCGTCGGTGAGGGTTCCGTACCGGAAAGGGTCTGGCGGGGACTGGACACGTTCGAGCTCCGATCGGCGTTCGACACGTTCTGGTTCAGCCGCGATCCGGCCCTGGACGGGGAGCCAAATCGATTTGGCCAAATCGATTTGGCCGTCAGTATGGGAGGGCGGACGGCAACCGTCAAGGGTCCGGCCTGTGACGGGCTGCGGTGGTCGGGTCCCCATGGCGGGGTCCGGAGCCGGGGTTCCCGCACCGGGGTTCCCTTCCTGCGGGAGGGCTGTACGGACGCTCGGCCACGGGTGGACCAAGGGGCGGCCGGCCGTCGAGGCCCAGTGGTCCATCGACTGACGGAGCCTCAGGTCAGGGCAACGAAATCCGCACCTCCATGGCCCCTTGGCCATCGATTGGTAGGTTACCGAAGGGTTCTGCTTCAAGAAGTGCGGTCGAGGGCCTTGCGTCGTGTCGTGTCCGTCCGTAAGGATCTGTTCCCGGTCCGGGCCTTCGCCCGGCCCTTCACGCCTCCACGTCTGGACGCCTGGCCGCGCACCGGCAACCCCGTGCCGCCAGCCGGTGCACCGCCTGATCCGCGCGGCCGCCCGTACGCCCCCTTCGAGGCTTCCCCGCTCTCGGCGAACCGCCGGCCCCGCGCCCCCCGCTTCGGCGCGCCCCGGCGTCGCGCCCCTTCTCGTTCACCTACCTCAAGGCAAGGCAGAGATGGCACCACCGGCCGCACGCCGACGACCCCCCACCACCGCGCACCCGGTGGACGAGGTCCTCCCGCTCCCCACCCTCGCGCTCTACGGATTCCAGCACGTCCTGGCGTTCTACGCCGGTGCCGTGCTCGTGCCGGTGATCCTCGGCAGCAGTCTCGGGCTCTCGCGGCAGGAACTCGTCTACCTCATCAACGCCGACCTGGTCACGGCCGGCATCGCCACCATCATCCAGGCCTGGGGCTTCTGGCGGATCGGTGCCCGGCTGCCGCTCGTCCAGGGCGCGACCTTCACGGCCGTCTCCCCCATGATCGCCATCGGGCAGGGCGCGGGCGGCGGCACCGCCGGACTGCTCGTGGTCTACGGCGCCGTGATCACCGCCGGTCTCGCCGCCTTCCTCCTCGCTCCCTTCGCCGGGAAGCTGACCGCGTACTTCCCGCCGATCGTCACCGGGACGCTCCTCACGGTCATCGGCATCGTCCTCATACCCGTGGCGCTCCGGGACGTCGGCGGAGGCTCGGGGCTGGTCGACGGGCCGCACTTCGGGGCGCCCGCCCACCTCGCGTACGCCGGCGGGACCCTTCTCCTCATCCTGCTCGTGATCCGCTTCGGCGGCCCGTTCCTGCGCAGCATCGCGGTGCTGCTCGGCCTGGTGGGCGGCACCGCCGTCGCCTGGCTGCTCGGCGACGCGGACCTCGGCGCGGTCGACCAGGCCGACTGGATCGGGGTCAGTACACCCTTCCACTACGGCCTGCCCACCTTCTCGGTCTTCCCGATGCTGGCGATGGTCGTCGTCATGCTGATCACCATGGTCGAGACCACCGGGGACGTGTACGCCATGGGCGAGATCACCGGGCGGAAGGTCGACGGCGAGACGGTCAGCCGCGCGCTGCGGGCCGACGGCGTCGCCACCGTGCTCGGGGGCGTCTTCAACTCCTTCCCGTACGTCGCCTTCGCGGAGAACATCGGTCTCGTCAGGATCTCCCGCGTCACCAGCCGGTTCGTCGTGGTCGCCGCCGGTGTCTTCATGATCCTCCTCGGCCTGGTCCCCAAGGCCGGCGCCGTCGTGGCATCCGTCCCGCACCCCGTGCTCGGCGCCGCCGCCGTCGCGATGTTCGGCATGGTCGCCTCCGTCGGCATACAGATCCTCACCAAGGTCGACCTGCGGGAGGAGCGCAACGCCCTCATCCTGGCCGTCAGCCTCGGCGCCGCGATGCTCCCGACGGCCGTCCCGCCGTTCTTCGAGCGCATGCCCACCGAGGTGCGGGCCGTCCTCGGCAGCGGCATCACCCTCGGCACGCTGACGGCGGTCCTGCTCAACCTGTGCTTCCACGTCTTCGAGAACCGGCGCGGCAAGGAGGACATCGACTGGGACGGCCTCGCCGCGTACGACGAGAGCCGGCCGACGGACGACGAAGGGATCGACGGCCTCGCCCCGTACGGCGACGGCCGGTCCGCGTACGGCGACGGCGGGGGGCACGGCGACGGCCGGTCCGCCTACGGCGACGGCGACGGCGGTAGGGAGTACGGCGACGGCCGGGCGGGCCGCGGCGACCGCCATGCCCCGTACGGCGGCGGACGCGCCGGCCATGGCGGGGGCCATGTCCCGTACCGCGGCGGACGCGCGCCGTACGACGACGGAACGGATCCGCAGAGCGCATCGGCCCGCTGACCCGCCCCCCGCTCCGGTAGGCCCCCCGCCTGCGGAGCCGTCCCCCCGAGGATCCGCCCGTGTCCCACCCTCCTTTCTCGCCCGCCCAGGCCCGGGCCGCCCGTCTCCGCATCGGCCTGACGCCCGAACAGGTCACCGCCGCCCTGGCGCAGCTCGGGGTGCGCCGCCCGGTGGACGCCGTCACGGCCTGGGAGTCCGGGGCGGTGGCACCTTCGGAGGGAGAACTCTTCGCGCTGGCCGACGCGCTCTGGTGCCCCGTGCCCACGCTCATGGCCCTGCGGCCGCGGTCCCTGCGCGAACACCGGCTGGCCAGGGGTCTCAGCGCCGAGCGGCTGGCGCTGCGCATCGGCATGCCCGTCCCCGACTACGTCCGTACCGAGGCCGACCACCGGTGGAGCGGTACCGACGTCCAGACCGTGCTGCTCGCCGACGCTCTCGGCCTTGAACCGGACGAGCTGGTCCGCGTCATCGGACGGGCCGGCGAACTCGACGGACTCCTGCGCCAGGCCGTCGAAGGCCGGTGGAAACAGCACACCGCCTCCCTCGCCCGGCTCGTCGACGCACCCGAGCGCGGCGTCGCGCGGGCGCTGCGCACCCTGCACCAGGAGTACGCCCGCTTCGGCGAGCGCTACCGGGGACATCTCGTCGCCCGCAGCGACGACGCCCGGCTGAAGGAGATCGCCACCGAGCGCGCGGGCTGGCTGCGCGCCCTGCCGGACCGCTTCCTGCACCTCGTCGGCCACGGCACCGGGCCGCCTCCGTCCTGAGCCGGGCATTCGCCGCGCGTGCCGAGACCCCGCCGGACGGCCGGTTGGCGGCCACCGTACGCGAAGGGGGGTGACCCTGCGTACACGTGGCGCCGGAGGGGGCCGGGTGCGGGACTGGTCCGTCGGGACGACGCCCGTACGGCCCCCCGGGCGCCACGGGAGAGTGGTTCCCGCCCGAGGCGACAGCGCGTGCGAACAGTCCACGACTGAGTGAGGATCGATAGTGCGGGTACCAGGAGGCTGCCGCGCCGGTCGGCCGTGCGCCGAGGCGGCGCCGCTGCCACGCGCAACCTTTCGAAGGAGCCGGCCGTGACTGACGTATCAAGCATGGGATCCCCGCCCGACGACGACCGCCCGGTCCTCACCGACCGCCAGGGTCATCCGATCTACGACAACCAGAACCAGCGCACGGTCGGCGCCCGGGGCCCGGCCACCCTGGAGAACTACCACTTCCTGGACAAGATCAGCCACTTCGACCGGGAGCGCATCCCCGAGCGGGTGGTGCACGCCCGCGGCGTGACCACGTACGGCTACTTCGAGGCGTACGGAGCCTGGGGCGACGAGCCGATCAGCCGCTTCACCCGGGCCAAGCTGTTCCAGGAGCGCGGCAAGCGCACGGACGTGGCGGTCCGCTTCTCCACCGTCATCGGCGGACGCGACTCCTCCGAGGCCGCCCGCGACCCCCGGGGCTTCGCCGTGAAGTTCTACACCGAGGACGGCAACTGGGACCTGGTCGGCAACAACCTCGGCGTCTTCTTCATCCGGGACGCCGTGAAGTTCCCCGACGTGATCCACGCCCTGAAGCCGGACCCCGTCTCGCACGAGCAGAAGCCCGCGCGGATCTTCGACTTCATGTCGCAGACGCCCGAGTCCATGCACATGCTGGTGAACCTCTTCAGCCCCCGTGGCATCCCGGCCGACTACCGGCACATGCAGGGCTTCGGCGTCAACACGTACAAGTGGGTCGACGCCGAGGGCAAGACCGTCCTGGTCAAGTACCACTGGATGCCGAAACAGGGCGTCCGCAGCATGACCGAGGAGGACGCCGCCAACGTCCAGGCGGAGAACCTCGGCCACGCCACGAAGGACCTGTACGAGGCGATCCGCCGCGGTGACCACCCCGAGTGGGAGCTGCTGGTCCAGATCATGGAGGACCACGACCACCCCGAGCTGGACTTCGACCCGCTCGACGACACCAAGACCTGGCCCGAGCAGGACTTCCCGCCCAAGCCGGTCGGCCGGATGGTGCTCGACCGCACGGTGGACAACTACTTCGCCGAGAACGACCAGATCGCCTTCGGCACGGGTGTCCTGGTCGACGGTCTGGACTTCTCGGACGACAAGATGCTGGTCGGGCGCACCTTCTCCTACAGCGACACCCAGCGCTACCGCGTCGGGCCGAACTACCTCCAGCTGCCCGTCAACCAGGCCAAGAACGCCGACGTGCGCACCAACCAGCGCGACGGCTTCATGGCGTACCACGTCGACGGCCGGGGGGAGAACCCGGAGGTCAACTACGAACCGTCGATCACCGGTGGCCTGCGGGAGGGCCAGTACCCGACGCATGACGAGCAGGGGCCCGAGATCCACGGGCGCCTCACACGCAAGCGCATCCCGCGGACCAACGACTACCAGCAGGCCGGCCAGCGCTACCAGCTGATGGAGGACTGGGAGCGGGACGACCTCGTGCACAACTTCGTCTCGCTGATCTCCCAGTGCGACCGTGCCGTGCAGGAGCGCATGGTGTGGCACTTCCTCCTGGTGGAGAACGAGCTGGGCCTGCGCGTCGGCGAAGGTCTCGGCATCGGCCCGTCCGACGTCTCCCACCTGGAGCCGCTCGCCGGTCAGACCCTGACGGACGACGACCGCAAGCGCCTGGAGAACCTCGGCAGCAATCCGCCGCGCGATGTCGAGGGCCTCACCATGACGCACTGCGTCCCGGACGAACGGCACGTCGTCACCCGTTGACGCCGACGCCCGCCCGCACGGGCCCCGGCCGCGAGGCGGCGGCCGGGGCCCGCTCCCGCGCCGGGACGCGCCGCCTCCACCGCGTCCCGGAGGGGCCTCCGCCGGAACGCCCCGCCGACCAGCGCGCCTCCGCGGTGACATGGGTGGCGCGGTCGGCGGGGCATCGCCATCTGCGTCCTGATAGACTCGCCGGCCTCGATCCGCAGCCGTGGACTGCGGCCGTGGGGCACGGCAGAGGCCGTCCGGCGCCCCGGGCCGGGCTCGGTGCAAGATCTCCGCTCACGCGTGGAAAGGTCTTGCCGTGGACAGGTTCGAGCAGCATGAGAAGACGCCCGCGACCGAAGGCATCTGCCTGCTGACCGTCGTCGCCCCGCGCAGAGACGAGGGCAACAGCCCGACCGGGATCGTCGGCCGGTGTCTGGCCCGACAACTGCTCGCGACGGGACGGCGTGTGCGGGTGATGGCCGAGCCGGACCAGTGCGGTGGCTGGCCTGACACCGTCCACGTCGTGGAAGGTTCCATCACCCGGCCGCTGGAGTGTGCCCGGGCCTTCGACGGTGTCGAGGCCGTGTTCCTCGCCGGTGCTCATCCGTCGACGGTCCAGGACGCCCTCACCCTGGCGCGAAACGCTGCCGCCCGTAAGGTCGTTCTGTTGTCGTCTCACGGGCCGGAGTACGAAGAGGCGAATCCGCCGGAGACCTGGTTCTGGCTGGCGATCGAGAAGGCGGTGGAGCACTCGGGCCTCGCCTGGACGCACATCCGGCCGTCGGCTGTGATGGGTGCCGTCATCGAGGGCACCTACCCGGCGACAGGGTCGGACTGGCCTGAAACCGTCCGCGCCGACGGGGTGGTCCGCGAGGCGTTCCTCGACCAGGGTCACTACCCCTTCATCCACGAGGAGGACCTCGCCGCCGTCGTGGCCGCGGCCCTCCTCCGCGACGATCACACCGGGACGGTCGTCGAGGCCGTGGGCCCGCCGCTGAGCACGCGTTCACGGATCAAGAGCATCGCCGCCGCTCTTGGCCGCGACATCGGCACGGTCGATCTGGCGGCGGACGAGAGCCGGGCGAACTGGCGACGTCGTGGCTGGCCGGACGGTGCGATCGACGTGACGCTGTACGCACTCGAAGAGTACGGCGCCCGCTTCGCCGAACTCCTTCAGTGGACACTCGACCAACGGCCGTCCGTGCGCGACATCATCGGCCGCCCACCGCGCACCTTCGATGACTGGGTGAGCGAGAACATCGACTCGTTTCGCTGACCTCACCGGTGCCGAGCACCTTGTCCCGCGGGGCCTTCCACCCTTCGAGGCCGTTGACACAGGACGTCACCCCGAACCGAGAACCGCACCGAGGCGCTCGTCCAGCCGGAATCCGCCAGGGCTCGCGACCGGGCCGGGCACAGGGCACCGGGAACGGCGATCAGCACGCCCGCCGGGAGCATCGCGGCCGGCGGCGAGGACCAACGCCCGCAGGGCCGGGTCCAGCGCCGTGCACTTCGAGCCGACGCGCGCCCCGGAGCGGCCGGTCGAGCCGGCCCCGACGGCTACCGCCTCGTGCTGTGCGCACGCGTCTGGACCCGAGCGGCCGGGGCCGGGCGGCGCACCACGTCCGCCGCGGCGCCCTGTCCCGTCCGCGACAGGGCGCGGAGCAGGGCGCGGGCCACCGCGTCGTTCTCCCGGAACGCCGGGGCGTCGGTGCGGGGACGGGCGAAGGCGGCGACGTCCCGGGCGTTGGTCGGCGCGCCCAGGGCGACCCGCCGGGGATGGGGCCCTCCCATGGAGGCGTCGTGCACTCGGCTTCCCCGGGCCGTGACCGCGACCAGACCGGTGCGATGGATGTGCGTGGCGTCGGCGACGACCTCCTCGGTGACGGCGCCGTCGCGGTGCAGGCCCCGCAGGAGCGGGTCCTCGGTCCGGTCGAGCGACGGCCGTGGCAGGTATGCCTCGATCAGGGCCGTGGCGAGGACGGTGTGGCCCGGCACCGTGGCGCTCGTCCCGGTGAAGGTGCCCGTGGTCTCGTTCGCGCCGACCCGCAGGTCCGCGCCGAGGAACCGGACGACCCCGGCCCGGGAGAGGGCGAGCAGTTGCCGCAGCCGGAACCCGGGCGGCCCTGAGGCGAGGAAGGAGAAGAAGCCGTGCCACCAGCCGTCGAGTTCCTCCGCGACGGACCGCGCGGTCAGCCGGCCGCCCGCGACGAGCCGGGGCAGGTGGCCGTAGAGGGAGAGCAGCGCGAGGAACGCCCCGAGGTCGGCGCTGTGGGCGGGGTCCTCCCGCCGGGTGACGTCGCGGCTGATGTGATCGCGCAGATGCGCCTGGAACGCCTCGGGCGTGGCGAAGACCTGACCGGCCAGCGGCCGGTCGAGGGCCTCGAAGTCCAGCCGGTCCGCCGGGTCGGGTACGGCGGCGGCGACGAGGGCCTCCCTGGGGGCGGAGTACCAGTCCGCCCGGTCGTAGGCGGCGAGGAAGTCCGGCCACGCCATGCGCGTCCGCTCCGGGTGGGCGTGGAACAGCTCGTGGTAGTGGCCGAACCCGATCTCCTTGGCCATCAGCGGCCACACGTCACGACGCAGGTCCAGGGGACGGTCGAGGGCGAGCAGCGCGTCGACCGCCTCGGGGCCGAAGTGGCGGGGCAGCGTGGGGCGGGGTCCGCGCAGCCGGTAGCCCGTCTTGGAGTGGTACGGCACCCCGCGCCGTGATCCGACGTGCAGGACCGGCTCCCGCCCGGACGGCAGGTAGGTGAGCGTGCCGTCGGCCTCGGTCCGGTAGCCCCCGCCCCGCCCCTCGGTGAGCAGCACCATCAGGTCCACGAAGGCGAGCCCGAAGCCGCGCAGGATGACGTGTTCCCCGGACCGTACGCCCGACAGGTCGGCGTCGGACGAGAACGCCGGCGGGAGGTGGAACAGGCCGTGCCGACGGGCGAACGCGGCCAGGTCCCGGTGCTCGGCGGTCGGCGTGGACCCCAGGTGTCCCTGGGCGAGGACGACCAGGTCGGCGGTGAGCGGTGTGGCGCGCCCGGCCAGGCGCACGTACTGCGGTCCGTCGGGCGGGCCGGTGACGGCCGTCGCGGTGGTGGGGTGCCACTCCACGGTGACGGACGGCGGCAGGTCGGCGACGGCTCTGCGGAACACCCACTCCAGATAGGCGCTCTGGGCCCGGCGGGTGGGGAAGTCGCCCGGCCGCAGGGCGCGCAGCTCGGCGAGGACCTCCGGATCGGACGGTTCGGCGTACGGCGGGAAGCGCGGTGCGCGGCCGGAGAACTGCGCGGCCCACGCGGCCAGCGACGGCCCGGGCCGCACGGGGCCCTCGATCGTCGAGGTCTCGTCGGTGAAGAGGGTGACGTCCTCGGCCATGGAGTTCATCCGCAGCAGCGGGGACTGGTCGTGCCGCCAGACCCTGCCCGGCCCCGGCGGGTGCGGATCCACCAGGTGGATCCGCAACTCCCTATCGGCAGACCACAGTTCGGGGGCGTTCGCGGCGATGCGTTCCACGAGGCCGGTGCCGCGCGGGCCCGCGCCGACGATGACGAGCACGGCCGCCGGACGTCCGTTCACCGCTCGCCGCCGATCGCGGACCGGCCGTCGGCGGCGGTCAGGGCGCGGAGCCGGGCGCGCAGCACGGCCAGGTGGACACGGGACCGCTGCCACGGGGTGGGCGGCAGGGCGCGGGCCGCGCCGCGCGCGTAGTACCGCTCGACGTAGAACTGGCCCGCGCTGAGCACCGTCGTCACGGCGACATACCAGAGCGTGGCCACCAACAACAGGGGGATGACCTGGTACGTCTGGTTGTAGACCAGCTGTACGGAGTACAGCAGGTCGTGCACGGCGAGCACGCTCACGATGCTGGTGCCCTTCAACGTGCCGATCAGCATGTTCCCCGCCGTCGGCACGATGGAGCGCATCGCCTGCGGGACGACGATCCGACGCAGGGTGCGCCGTCTGCCCAGGCCGAGCGCCTGGGCGGCCTCGGTCTGACCGGCGTCCACGGAGAGGATGCCGCCGCGCACCACCTCGGCGGCGTAGGCGGCCTCGTGGAGGGTCAGCCCGATGACGGCGGTGAGCGTGGGTCCGAGCAGGTTGACCGTCTGGACGGAGACGAACTGCGGTCCGTAGGGGATGCCGAGACCGAGCGTGGGGTAGAGGGCGCCGATGTTGAACCAGAAGAGCAGTTGCACCAGCAGCGGCGTGGACCGGAAGATCCACACGTAGCCCCAGCTCAGAGTCCGCAGCACCGGATTGCCGGAGAGCCGCATCACCGCCAGCGGGGTGCCCAGCAGAAATCCGAGCACCATCACGACGCCGGTCAGCCACAGCGTCAGCAGCAGACCGTCCAGCACCGCTCCGGTGGTGAAGTAACGCCCCACCACGCCCCATTGGAAGGCCGGGTTGCGCACGACGGAATCCACCGCCATGACGAACAGGAACAGTGCGGCGGCCGCGGTCAGCCGTCGGCCCACGCGTCGGCGCGGGACGATGCGGGGCAGGTCGTCGAGAGCGGCCGGACCGCCGGGCGGCGGGCTGCCGGGGGGCGAGCCGCCGGCGGAGGGGGCGTCGGGGAGCCGGCCGGCGGTCTTCAGCCGTCCGGAGGCAGGGACGGACGCGGGATCGGCGGGGGTGACGGGGGAAGGCGAGACCATGCGAGGTTCTCCAGAGAGGGAAGCGCCGCGTCGTCGGCGGCGTCGGTGACCCATCCGGTGCGCGCGTACGCGGGCACCGCGCGGCTGCGCGGCGTCGGCGCGCGAACGGCGCTGCCGGTACCTCGGCGTCATCACGGGGCCGCGTCCCTCAACGCGGCCGGAGCGGCGGCCGCCGCACTCGACGGCCCCGGTCCTCCGCCGATCGTATGTGCCGACGGTGCGGCCCTGTCAACCACCTTGCCCAAGGCGGGCGTTCAGAGCCGGTCCGGCATCCGGGCGGAGGTTGACGGAATCCCGCACGACATGGTCAATTGGCCGTATGAATGCTGAGCGGCGTCTGGTCACGCGCGACCACATCGACTTCGGTCGGGTGTGGTCCGCGGCGTGTTGCGCCTGACTCGGCAGCGGGCTGTCTGACCGGCCCTTCCCTCCCTCGGTGACCCCGTCGCGGGCCGAGCTCTCCCTTCGTACCACCGTCCTACGCCGGCGCTGACCGGCGTACGCGCGGTTCTACGACCCCGGACGCGCGCTGCCGCCGCCCTCTTCCACCGCCCGAGGCCCCTGTCCTCGGCGCCATCACGCCCGGTACCCCTTCGCCCCGACCTGCCCCGACGCGCCGGCACCCGGCCGTACGGAGGGCCGCCTCACCCTGCCCGGGTGCGGCCCGAGCACCCCGCACACTGACGAAAGGCCATGTGTCATGCCCGTGGAACTCCCCGGCCACACCGCGACAGACGACGGAGCCGCCGCCCGCACCCAAACCGCCTCCCTCCACGAAGCCGCCGCGCACGCCGGAACCGAGGTCCGTGCCCCTCGCCGACGGACCCGGGCCCGCGTGCGCCTGGCGGCCGCCGCCCTGCTGCCGTCCCTGTTGGTCCTGAGCGCGTGCGGTTCGGGCGACACCGCCCCGACGGGCGCCGTGGCCGCCACCACCCCGGGCGACGACCCGGTCGCCGCCGTACGGAAGGTGGCTGCCGCCGCCGCCCTGCTGCCCGCCGACGTCCGGACCAGGGGCACCCTGCGCGTCGGCAGCAGCGTCGGCTTCCCACCCGGCGCCTACTACCCGAACGGCTCCGACAGAGCGCCCGCGGGCCAGGACATCGACCTCGCCGACGCCGTCGCCAAGGTCCTCGGCATCCGCCTGGAGCGGCAGGTCGCCTCCTTCGAGACGATCCTGCCCGCACTCGGCAGCGGCAAGTACGACCTCGGCACCGGGAACTTCGGCGTCACCACCGCGCGGCTGAAGACCATCGACTTCGTCACGTACATCAACGACGGTCAGGGCTTCGCCGTACGGAAGGGCAACACCGCGCTCGGCACGAAGGTCACCGACCTCACCCAGCTGTGCGGCCTGACCATCGGCACCGGGGCCGGCACCACCTTCGAGACCACGCTCGCCGCGCAGAAGGGCGTGTGCGCGAAGGCGGGCAAGAAGCCCTATGAGGTGAAGGTCTACTCCGAGAACGGCGCCACGGTCACCGCCCTGCAGCAGGGCCGGATCGACGTGGTGATGTCCACCATCAACGGCCTGCGCTACCAGGCGGCGCAGCCCGCCTCCCGCACCGCCTTCCTGGGCGAGTACCACCGCCTCGACGTCGGCTTCGCCTTCAAGAAGGGCTCCCCGCTCACCCCCGCCTTCGAGGCCGCCGTCGACCAGCTCATCAAGGACGGCACCTACGCCCGGATCCTCAAGAAGTGGGGCACCAGCGCCTCCGCGATCGAGACCTCGCGGATCAACCCGCCCGAACACCGGTGAGCACGGTCGACACCGTGCCTCCCCACCGGCCGGCGCCCCCGCGGGGCGCCGGCCCCGTCCCCCCACCCTCCTCCTTCCGTACAGGACGACCACGTTCCGGAGGCTTCGCGTGAGATTTCAGGTCCTGACCATCGCCGGCCACGCCGCGCACCCGCTGACCGGCGAGCTCGGCCCCGCCGCCGACCGGCTCGCCGACATCGTCGAGACCGGCGTCGTGGCCGAGGAACTGGGCTTCGACGCCTACGCCGTCGGAGAGCGCCACGCCGGCTCGTTCCTCTCCTCCAGCCCCACGGTGCTGCTCGGCGCCCTCGCCGCGCGTACCACCCGCATCAGACTGCTCACCGGAGTCACCGTTCTCGCCGTCCTCGACCCGGTGCGGGTCGCCGAGGACTACGCCACCCTCGACCAGCTCTCCCGGGGCCGTATCGAGCTGGTCATCGGCAAGGGGGCCGAGAAGGGCCACTTCGACCTCTTCGGTCTGGACGAGGACCTCCAGTGGGAGTACCAGGCCGAGAAGTACCGGCTGCTGCGCAGGCTGTGGCGTGAGGAGGACGTGAGCTGGGACGGCCGGTTCCGGCCGCCGCTCAAGGACGTCACCACCGTGCCCCGTCCCTACGGAGACCGGCCGCCGCGCGTCTGGCACGGCTCGGCCACCAGCCTGAACTCGCCCGAACTGGCAGCCGAGCACGGCGACCCGCTGTTCAGCGCCAACGCCATCCAGCCGCGGCAGGCGTACGCCCGGCTCGTCGACCACTACCGCGAGCGGTTCGAGGCGCACGGGCACGACCCGCGCGACGCCTACGTCGGCGCCGGCTCGGGCGGGCTGTTCATCGCGGACACGACCCAGGAGGCGATCGCCCGCTTCAAGGACTACTACGAGGCCCGGGTCCGGCAGACCCACAACCCCCGGCTGGAGGGCAGGCCCGGGTACAACACGCCCTTCCGCACCATCGAGGACGCCGTCGCCGACGGCCCGCACCTCATCGGGAGCCCGCAGCAGATCATCGACAAGATCCTGGGCTTCCACCGGTCCTACCGCCACGACCTGCAGTCGATCACCGTCGACGCCTCGGGACTCTCCCTGCCGGAACAGACCGATCAGCTGCGCCGCTTCGCCGACGAGATCGCCCCCGTGGTGAGGCGGGAGGCCCCCACCACGCTGTGGCAGGAGCCGTGATGCTCCAGCAGTGGCGCGGCCCGGCAGCCGGCTAGACCGAGAACCGCGAGCCAGGCCGGCGTCACACTCGTCTCGTCGATGGTCCCGCTGCCGTTCTCGCCGGTGGCATCGAAGGGGGGACACCGCGCCCCGTCCCGCACCGCCGCACGGTGCGTAGTGCGCGCGCGGCGGGGTAGACGGGCCGCATCGACCGCCAGTGGATGAGGAGGCCCCGCATGTCGGCCTGGCCCGTTGCGGCGAGCGGAGTACCGCTCGAGCGAAATGTCCTCCTGGGCGGCCGCTACCGGCTCCGGGGCTCCCTAGGATGCGGTGGCACGGCCGACGTCTTCCGCGCCCTTGATCAGGTGCTGGGTCGTGAAGTGGCCGTCAAAGTCTTTCGTGCCGGCACAGGCACGGTCACCGCCGACCGCTTCTGCGACGAAGCGCGCGTGCTGGCCCGGCTCTCCCACCCCGCTCTCGTCACGGTCTACGACGCCGGGCGCCACGGACAGGGCGCCTACATGGTGACGGAGTTGATCCGCGGTACCACGCTGCGCACCCGGCTGGACGCGGGCCCCCTGCCCGCTGTCCAGGTCATACGGCTGGGCGCCGACCTCTCATCAGCCCTCGACCACGTCCACGCACACGGCATCATCCATCACGATGTGAAACCCTCCAACGTCCTGCTCAGTGAGAAGGGTTCACCGCACCTGGCCGACTTCGGCCTGTCCAGGACTGTGCACGACCAGACCCACAGCGCGTCCGACACCCTGGTGGGCACCCTCGCCTACATGGCCCCCGAACAGTTCCTCGGCCAGGGCGCGAGCACGGCCAGCGACATCTACGCCCTGGGAATCACCCTCCTGGAGGCACTCACCGGCCACCGCGAGTACGAAGGCTCACCCGTGGAGATCGGCACCGCCCACCTCCTGCGGCCGCCCCGTGTACCAGAGGACCTGCCGGTCGAACTCGCCCGCTTGCTGACGTCGATGACCGACCAGAATCCGCGGGCACGCCCCGACGCAGCCGCCGTGCACCTGCGCCTGCGGGACCTCGCGCATGCCCGCTCCCGCCCCAGGGGGACAGCGTCGCCCACGGGCACCTCCCCTGCGCCACGGCCACCCCTCACGGACGCCGGCTTCCGCTCAGGGACCGGGCGAGTCCCCGAAGCGCCACAAGGCAGGACTACCAGCCGTCGGCGGGCGCCTCTGTACGGTCTCGCCGCGGCGAGTGTCGCAGGAGCATGCGCGCTGATGATCGGGGGCATCCCGGCAGGGACGCAGACACCCGCCACCGCCCACGATCGCGAACGTCCGTCGATGTCGAAGGACACGGAGGCGGCAGGCCCCCGGCCGGCACCGCCGGCCCGGCCGCCCGCCGAGACCTCACCGCCTGCCACCTCGCAACAGCCTGTCGTCACACGATCGGTACGTCCCACGCCGGCACGTCCGGACGGGCCGTACTCTTCGCAAGCGGGCAAGGACCGCCCGGCGGAGGCGCCCGGGTCGGCGAAGGCGAAGGAGGCCTCCGGGAAGGAGAAGGGCAGGAAGGGCAAAGGACGGTGAGCCGGCCCCGACTCTGACGACGGCAGCGCGGCAGCGGCTCCCGCGCCACCTGCCGTGACACCGCGCACGCCACGGCGCTGCCCCGGCGGCCGGCCGCTCCCGTCACCGGACCGATCCGCCGTCAGCACGGCGTGCGGAGTGAAGGCAGCGACGTTCACCCGCAGCCGGGCCGCCGACACCTTCGCCGGGCGAGGGTCGCCTACCCCCGCCCGGCGAAGGTGTGCTCAGGCCGCGACGGGTGTGTAGTGCGCCGCGTCGTCGCCTTCGAGGACGTGACTGCGGTTGCCGTCGACACCGACCGGGACGTCGCCGGCCACCGTCACCCGGTGCAGCAGACGCGGCAGGTCGCCGTAGTCGTCGGGGGCGTAGTGCTGGGTGATGCGGTTGTCGAAGAGGACGACGTCGCCGGGGCTCCACACCACCCGCACGATGTTCTCCGGGCGCGTGACGTACGACTGGAAGATGCGGAGCAGATCCCGGGACTCCGACGGGCTGAGTCCGATGATGCTCTGCGCGAAGCCGCCGATGAACAGGCCGCGCTCCCCGGTCTCGGGGTGGACGCGGACGACGGGATGGGCGGTGCGGTACTTCCGGGACACGAACCGCTTGCGGTGCTCGGCCGCCTTCTCGCTCTTCGGCGCCGCGTAGTCGTAGTCGTTGGTGTGCACCGCCCACAGCCGGTCCGCCAGCTCGCGCAGCGGTTCGGGCAGGTCCCGGTAGGCGGCCGCCGAGTCGGCGATCAGCGTGTTGCCGCCGTAGGGCGGGACCACGATGCCGCGGAGCGTGGACGCCTTCGGCGGCGTACGGACGAAGGTGACGTCGGTGTGCCACTGGTTGGCGCGCACGCCCTCGTCACCGTCCACCGGCAGGATGCCGGGCTGCCCGTCGACCGAGGGCACGGTGGGGTGCGCGGTGGTCAGCTCGCCGAACAGGGCGGCGAAGCGGAGCTGACCGGCGTCGTCGAGGTCCTGGTCACGGAAGACGAGCGCCTTGTGTTCCAGGAGCGCCGTGTTGATCTCGGCGACGACGGCGGGAGCGATCTCGCCGGACAGGTCCACGCCGAGAATCTCGGCGCCGATCCGGCCGCCGATCCTCCGGATGTCGAACGCGGTGCTGGTGGTCATGTGCGGTGTCCTTTCGATGGTGCCGCGCGATGTGCGGACGGGTGCGGTACGAGGGTGGTCAGGCGCCGGTCACGCGGGGCTCCGGGCGTCCGCCGTCAGCCGGTTGGCCGGCCGCGGCAGGCCGTAGTGCTCGCGCAGGGTCCGGCCGGTGTACTCCGTACGGAACAGGCCACGGCGCTGCAGGATCGGGACCACGTGGTCGACGAAGTCCTCCAGCCCCCCGGGGAGATGCGGCGGCATGATGTTGAAACCGTCCGCGGCCCCCTCGGCGAACCAGCTCTGCAACTGGTCGGCGATCTGCTCGGGCGTCCCCGCGAACACCCGGTGGCCGCGACCGCCGCCGAGCCGGGCGATGAGTTCGCGCAGGGTCAGGCCGTCACGCCGGGCCAGCTCGGCGACGAGCGTGAAGCGGCTCTTGTTCCCGTTGATGTCCCGCTCCTCCGGGAGGTCCGGCAGCGGGCCGTCCAGCGGCAGGCCGGTCAGGTCGGTGCCGAGCATGCCCGACAGCTGGGCGAGCCCGTACTCGGGCACCTGGAGGTCGGTCAGCTCCCGTTCCAGTGCGCGGGCCTCCGCCTCCGTGGACCCGATGACGGGGCAGATGCCGGGAAGGACCTTCAGATCGTTCTCCTCCCGGCCGTGGCGGGCGAGGCGGCTCTTGAGGTCCTTGTAGAAGGTCTGACCGTCGGCGAGGGTCTGCTGCGCGGTGAACACGGCCTCCGCGTACCGGGCGGCGAACTCCTTGCCGTCCTCGGACGACCCCGCCTGGACCAGCAGCGGATGGCCCTGGGGAGAGCGCGGTACGTTCAGCGGGCCCCGCACCCCGAAGTACGTTCCCCGGTGGTCGATCTTCCGGACCTTGTCGGTGTCGGCGTAGAGCCCGCGCTCCCGGTCGAGCAGGATCGCGTCGTCCTCCCAGCTGTCCCACAGCTGGGTGGCGACCTCGACGAACTCCCGTGCCCGCTCGTAGCGCAGGCCGTGCTCGAGATGCTCGTCCTGACCGAAGTTGCGGGCCTCGTCGACCGTGCCGGAGGTGACGATGTTCCAGCCCGCCCGGCCTCCGCTCAGGTGGTCGAGGGAGGCGAACTTGCGGGCGGTGTGGAACGGTTCGTTGAAGGTGGTCGACACGGTGGCGATCAGGCCGACGCGCTCGGTGACCGCGGCCAGGGCGGACAGCAGGGTCAGCGGTTCGAAGCCGCCGAGCGCGTTGTGGCGCACGTTGCCCCACAGGGCCAGGCCGTCCGCGAAGAAGATCGAGTCGAGCCTGCCGCGCTCGGCGGTCCGCGCGAGCTGCTGGAAGTAGGAGAGGTCGGTGACCCGTTCGGGCTGGGTCAGGGGGTGCCGCCAGGCGGCGTCATGGTGTCCGGCACCCATCAGGAACGCGTTCAGGTGCAGTTGGCGGGGTGGGGCGGTCGCGGTCATGGGAGTCCTAGACGTGAGGTGGGGCGGGCGGTGGCGTGGGGGCGTGCCGTCGGTACGGCGGCGGTGCCGTTTCGGCCCGGCGGTGACAGGGACGGGCCGTGTCGCGAGGCCCGTCCCGGTGGGGGCGGCGGGCCGTCAGGCGGGAAGGCGCCAGGAGCTGAGCCGTCGTTCCACGGCCACCAGGAGCTGGTTGAAGGCCACGCCGATGGCCGAGATCGTGATGATCCCCGCGTACATCTGCGGGATCGCGAAGTTGTACTGCGAGGCGTTGATCAGGTATCCGAGCCCCGCCTTGGCGCCGATCATCTCGGCGGCGACCAGCACCAGGATCGACACCGCTCCGGCCAGCCGGATGCCCGTGAAGACGACCGGCACCGAGGCGGGCAGGATCACCTTCTGGAACAGGCGGGGCGCCGACAGGTCCATCGACCTGGCCAGGCGCAGAAGCGTCGGGTCGACATGGCGTACGGCACTGATGGTGTTGAGCAGGATCGGCCAGGTGCACGCGTACACGACGATGGAGATCTTCGACGTCTCGCCGATCCCGAGCAGCAGCACGAAGACCGGGAGCAGTGCGAGCGCGGCGGTGTTGCGGAACAGTTCCAGGAGCGGGCCGAGGACGTCGGCGACGGGCCGGTACCACCCGATCAGCAGGCCGAGCGGTACCGACACGGCCACGGCGATGCCGAAGCCGGTGAACGACCGGGTCAGACTGGCCCCCGCGTTCTCCGCGAGCTGCCCGTCGAGGGCCAGCTGCCACCAGGCCGTGGCGACCTCGCTGAACGGCGGCAGGAAGGTGCGGTCGACGAGGTCGAACCGGGGGGCCGTCTCCCAGAGCAGGAGCAGGCCGACGATCGCCACCGACTTGACGGTCACCGTCCGCAGGAGGCGGAGCGCGCCGCGCCCGGCGGACCGGACGGCGGCCCCGTCCTCCGGAGCCCCCGTCGTCTTGCGCGTCCGCACGGCCGGGACGGGCGATCCGGCCGGCGCGGAGGGACCGGCCGGTGACGGGAGGGGCCCGGCGACCGGCTCCGTGGCGACCGGCGCGAGGGACTGCTCGACGTTCGTACGCGTACCGGCTGCGGGACTCATACGGCGGCACCTTCCTTCTCTTCCTGCTGGGCCTTGGCCACCTCGTCGTGCAGCAGGGACCAGATCTCATGCCGGTGGCGTGCGAACTCGGGGCTGGAGCGCAGGTCGTCCGTCTCGGTGCGGGAGGTGAACTCGATCGGCACCACCTGTTTGATGCGGCCCGGCCGGGACGTCATGACCGCGACCCGCCCGCCCAGGTACACGGCCTCCTCGATGCCGTGCGTGATGAAGACGATCGTCTTGCCGGTGCGCTCCCAGATCCGCAGCAGTTCGTCCTGGAGGGACTCCCGGGTCTGCGCGTCGAGGGCGGCGAACGGCTCGTCCATCAGCAGGACGTCGGGGTCGTAGGCGAGGCTGCGGGCGATCGCCACCCGCTGCCGCATCCCGCCCGACAGCTCGTGCGGGTGGCGCGACTCGAACCCCGAGAGGCCGACCAGATCAAGGAACTCCCGTGCCTTCCGCGCGCGTTCGCGCCGGGGAACGCCGGTCGCCTCCAGGCCGAACTCCACGTTGCCCTGCGCGGTGCGCCAGGGCAGCAGGGCGTACTGCTGGAAGACGATGCCGCGGTCCAGGCCGGGCCCGGTCACCGGCTCCCCGTCGAGGAGGACCCGTCCGCCGTCGGGGCGGGCGAGACCGGCGAGCAGGTCCAGGAGCGTCGACTTGCCGCATCCGCTGGGGCCGACGACCACGACGAACTCCCCGGCGGCTATCTCCAGGTCCAGGCCGTCGAGCGCGGCCAGCTCCGACCTCCTCCCCGCGCCGGGGCGGCCGCCGGCCGGTCCGGCGCCGGGGCTCCGGCGCGAACCGCGGCCCCCCGAGGTCTCCTTGACGGGGAAGGTCTTCCGTACGCCCTCGAACACGATCTTCGGCGGGGCGGTGGGCTCCGTCATGGGAATCAGCTCCTTCCCCGCGTCGCGGATGCCGAGGCGGCGGCGGACGGCCGCCCGGCGCCGGCCGCGTTGAACTCGTTGGTGTACAGCTCCGAGAGCTTGATCCGGCCCTTGTCGATGTCACCGCGTTCGGCCAGCCAGTCCACCCACAACTGGAGCTCCTTGCCGGTGATGAGCCCCGCCTTCTCGGCGACGCCGAAGGACCGCCAGTACTTCAGGGGCCCGGTGTCCTCGTTGCGGCCGCGCTTCTTCACGATGTCCGTCATCCGGGAGACGACCTCGTCCCGCGGAGTGGCCCGGGACCATTCGATGGCCTTGCCGACGCCGGTGACGAACGTCCGCGCGGTGTCCGGGTTCCGGTCGAGGAAGCGGTCGGTCATCACGAAGGTGCCCGCGCTGAACGCCCCGAGGAGCTGGAAGTCCGTGAACAGCGGCCGTATGCCTCCGGTGGCCAGGGCCTTGTCCCGCAGGATGCCGCCGAGCACGGCCACGTCGATCTGCTTCTGGCGCAGCGACTGCTCGGTGTTGACCGGGGGGACGACCAGTGGCTCGACCCGGCTCGCCTCCGCGGCGGACAGTCCCGCGCGGCGCAGGAAGATGTCGAGCATGGCCTCGGCGTGGGCTCCGAGGGTGTTCATCCCGACCTTCTTGCCCGCCAGGTCACGCGCCGAGCGGATGGGGCTGTCGGCGAGGACGTAGTAGCCGTTGTACGCGTGCTCGTCGGCGCCGTAATAGCTGATGACGGCCTTGACGGGGGTGTTGTTGGCCGCGAGTTTGACCACCGCGCCGTTGAACGCCCCGCCGAAGTCGGTCTGCCCCGTGGCCGCGGACTGGATGTCCTGCGGCCCGCTGATGGTGTTGCCGACCCACTCCAGCTTCACGTCCTCCAGATAACCGAGGTCCGCGGCGAGCTCCGGCAGCGTGACCGTGCCCGCCCACCCCTGGTAGCGGAGGGTCTTGGTCTGCCCCGTGGTGGAGGAACCGCCGCCGAGGGCCGTACCGCAGCCGACAGCGGCGGCGGACAGGCCGAGCAGGGTGAGGAATTGTCGTCGCGTCGATGCGGTCGGGGCCATGGAAGGTCCTGTTCGGGATCGGGGATAAACGGGCAGCGGGAAATAGCCCGTCGGGTACTGGTGATGAGTTGGGGAAAGAGGCAGGGAAAGGCGGCGAATTCCCTCGGAATGGCCGACGGTATTTCCCGGCGGTGGACGTGTCAGTGACGTCGCCGTGGACGTCGCAGAAGCCCGGGAGCGTGATTCCCCGTGGCTCGGCGCGACGTCAACGCGGCTTCGCCACGGGGCTGACGCCGGGGCGGCACCAGGAGTGACGCACGGCGTGACGGATGGTCCCGGGGGCGGTCAAACGGCCGGAAAGGCCGGAGGAAGTGAGGAGGCGAAGCCGACCGCGGGGTCTAGCGACCGGCGGCACAGATGGCGCTGGCCTGGCGTCGCAGATCGACGTGCAGGCGCGCTACGAAATCCTCGGACTGGCTCACATGCAGGATCCTGGCAGCACGTCGGTTCCCCGTCAATGTACGCGTTGTTTCGTCTCACATTCCGAATTGGGGGGCGGAGTTGCCCCCCGGCGCTTCCCCGGCGACTCCCCGTGCCGGCCTTCTTCCTTCCGGCCCCGCCGGACAGCTCCCGCGCGGCCGCGACGCCACCGTGACGTACCGCCACTCCCGTACGACCGGACTCTCCAGGGTGATCCGCGAGGCGGACATCCTGGTGGCCGCGGTCGGCAAGCCGAACGTCGTCAAGGGCGAGGACATCCAGCCCGGCGCCGTCGTCGTCGACGCCGGCTACAACCAGGGCAACATCGGCGGCGTCCACTTCGCTTCCGCCGCCGAGCGGGCCTCCTTCATCACTCCCGTCCCGGGCGGTGTGGGCCCGATGGCGATCGCCGTCCTGCTCGCCCAGACGGTCGAGGCCGCCGAGCGTCAGCTGGGTCTCCGAGGGCCCCGGAGCGGGCGTCCGGAACGTGCCGGTCCCGGTGCCCGCGAGGCGTCGCTGCCGGCGCGAGGCACTCCATCCGCCCCGTGGCCCGGCAGCCCTGGTCCATGTCCGGAGGGTCTCGCCTCCTGGATTCCGGCACCCTGCACGCGCGCACCGGACGCCGCACCCCCGCCCCTCGGCGGACGCCGAAGCTCTCCGGACGGTCCGTAGCACGCCGACGACGACGGGAACAGCCCGAACGCGACGCGCGATTGTCACGGTTCTGTACGAGACGTGCTGCAACTCGTCCGCGACGGCGGCGTGTCGGCCGTTTCCGGGCGACCCTGGGCACCATGGCCCCGTTCTCCGCCGACCCGTCGTCGCCCCTGCGGTACCTCCTCCTGCCGGTTCTGCTCGTCCTCGCCGCCGCCCTCGTGGCCGCCGCGCTGGTCGCGGGCCGCGACGCGGGGGGCGAAACGACGCCGGAGGGCCCGGCGGCCGGCACGGCGGACGCGGCGGGCGGGACCACCCGGACCACGCAGGCCGGCGCCCAACAGCCAGCCCCCCAGGGCCAGATCGCCGGGCGGCGGCCCTCGTCCGCCCCCGCCACGCCCTCCGCGTCCCTCCGCCCGTCCCCCACGGCGTCCCCGGCATCGGCCGCGCCCTCCGCCGCGCCCGCTGCCCCCTCCGCGAGCGCACGGCCGGTGCGCCGACGGGAACCGGCGCCGTCCGCCCTCTCCTACGACCGGCTCAGGGCGGGGGAGTGCTTCGACATCGACCGGTCCGCCCCCGGCACCGTCACCCGGCGCGCCTGCGACCGCCCTCACGACGCCCAGCTCGTCACCGTGCTGCGACTGACCGGCGACCTTCCGAGCGACCAGGACGTCCGGGACGCGGCCGCGCGCCTGTGCCGTGAACCGCTGCGCCGCAAGGCGGCGGAACAACCGCTCGGCACCCGCTGGACCACCTTCGTCCAGTATCCGTACCGGACCAGCTATCTCCTCGGTTCCGACACCGTGGCCTGCAGCCTCGCCGCGCACACCGACGACGACACGCCGGAGCGGGACCGCAAGCTCACGGCCCCGCTCCTCTGACCCCCCCGGTGACGGCCCTTCGTGCCACGACGGCGCGAGGCCGTCGCGCCTGTCAGTCCTCGTCGGCCGACAGCGCCGCGAGCGCGGCTCCCGGGTCCTGGTCCGCCGGGCCCGCGGGCGCCCACCGGCCGCTCTCCCTGCGGTAGGGCCACCAGCGGCCGTCCGCGCCGAGCCGCAGCTGGGCCTCCGCGCCGACGACCGTCCACCTCCCCGGTCCCGCCGGGCGCAGCACCGGCCGCTCACCGTCCTCCCAGGCCTCCGCGAGCCGTGCCTTCGCCCGGGTCAGCGCCTCGGGCGGCGGAGTCCACTCCTCCTCCAGTACGGACAGGGCGGCGGCTCCCCCGAACCGCCACGCGCGCGTGGCCAGGTCCAGATCGGCGCGGCGCCGCCCGGAGCCGGTGGCGAGCCGCGTCGCGATCCACCCGGCGGGGGACGCGGCGGCGAGCCGCACGGCGTCCTGGTCCACCGTCAGGGGCACGCTCGGCGCGGCCCCGTCGTGGGACGGGGCAAGCGCCTCCGCCAGCATCCGGTGGGCCCGGGCGGCCGTGTCGGCCGCCAGGAACTCCAGCGCCGCCGGGTCGAGGCCCGGACCCGGGTCCGCCTCGGTGTCCAGGGACGGAGGTTCGCCGGGCGCCGGGGGCAGCGCCGGGGGAGCGGGCAGCGGCGGCAGGATGTCACGCGCCGCGAACGCCTCGCGCGCCGGCACTCCCTCGACAGCGGTGCCCTCCGTCGACGCGGCCGGCGTGGCCCGGGACGCGCTGCGCTCCTGCAGCTCTTCCAGGAGCGCCCGCTCCCCGCGGCCCCGCATCAGCAGCAGGACGAACGGATCCTCGTCGAGCAGCCGCGCCATCTGATGGCAGAGGGCCACCGTGTGCGGGCAGTGGTCCCACGCCTCGCAGCCGCACTCCGGGTCGAGGTCGCCGATCCCGGGCAGCAGATCGAGCCCGGCGGCCGCCGCGTCCTCCACGAGATGCGGCGGCATCTCGCGGTCGAGCAGGGCCGCGATGTGCCCCGCGCTGTCCACGGCGAGGTCGAGCAGCCGGTCCCACTCGCCTCGCGAAAGCTCCCGCAGCAGCACGTCACTGCGGTAGGAGGCGCCGTCGCGGTCCTTCACGACGGCCGTGATCCGCCCCGGCCGGACCGACACCGCGCCCACCGCGCCGTCGCGTGCGTGCCGCCGCCCCCGCTTCAGCTGCTCGTTGTCGAGCGCGGTGTCCTCCAGCGCCTGCAGCCACGCCCGGCCCCACCACGTACGGGCGAAGGCCGCGCCGCGCAGGGGCGGCAGGGCCGCGAACGTCCGTTCCTCGCCACCGGTCTCGTATCCGCTCATCACGCGTCCCCTTCCCCACGCAGCTCCACCAGGTCCGCCAGCTCGGCGTCGGTCAGTTCGGTCAGGGCCGCCTCGCCCCCCGCGCCGAGGACGGCGTCGGCCAGCGCCCGTTTGCGTACGAGCATGTCGGCGATCCGGTCCTCGATCGTGCCCTCGGCGATCAGCCGGTGCACCTGCACCGGCTGGGTCTGCCCGATGCGGTAGGCCCGGTCGGTGGCCTGCGCCTCCACGGCCGGGTTCCACCAGCGGTCGTAGTGGACGACATGACCGGCCCGGGTCAGGTTGAGTCCCGTACCCGCCGCCTTCAGGGAGAGGAGGAAGACGGGCACGTCCCCGTTCTGGAAGCGTTCCACCATCCGCTCGCGCTCGGCGACGGGGGTGCCTCCGTGCAGGAACTGCGTCGCCACGCCCCGCGCCGCCAGGTGCTCCTCGAGCAGCCGCGCCATCCGCACGTACTGGGTGAAGACCAGCACGCCCGTGTCCTCCGCGAGGATCGTGTCGAGGAGTTCGTCGAGGAGGTCCAGCTTCCCCGACCGGCCCGGGATCCGGGGGCGCTCCTCCTTCAGGTACTGGGCCGGGTGGTTGCAGATCTGTTTGAGAGCGGTCAGCAGCTTCACCACCAGGCCGCGCCGCTCCATGCCGTCGGCCTCGGCGATCGCCGCCATGGTCTCCCGTACCACCGCTTCGTAGAGGCCGGCCTGCTCCCTGGTCAGGGAGACGGCGCGGTCGGTCTCGGTCTTCGGCGGCAGCTCGGGCGCGATGCCGGGGTCCGACTTGCGTCGGCGGAGCAGGAACGGCCGGACGAGGGCGGAGAGGCGTTCGGCGGCGGCGGGGTCCTCGCCGCCCTCGACGGCCGAGGCGAAGCGGGAGCGGAAGGTGCCGAGCCGGCCGAGGAGACCGGGTGTCGTCCAGTCGAGGATGGCCCACAGCTCCGAGAGGTTGTTCTCGACCGGCGTCCCGGACAGGGCGACGCGCGCCTTGGCGCCGATGGTGCGCAGCTGCCGGGCGGTGGCGGAGTACGGGTTCTTGACGTGCTGGGCCTCGTCCGCGACGACCATGCCCCACGTCAGGCTGCGGAGCTTCTCGGTGTCGAGCCGCATGGTGCCGTAGGTGGTGAGGACGACCGCGTCGTCGGACAGGTCCGCCAGGCCGCGCGCGGCTCCGTGGAAGCGGCGCACGGGCGTGCCCGGCGCGAACCTCTCGATCTCGCGCTGCCAGTTGCCCATGAGGGACGTCGGGCAGACCACGAGCGTCGGCCCGACGGTCGAGGGATCGGTCTGCCGGTGCAGATGGAGCGCGATGACGGTGATCGTCTTGCCCAGGCCCATGTCGTCGGCGAGGCAGCCGCCGAGACCCAGTGAGGTCATGCGGTGCAGCCAGTCGAGGCCGCGCAGCTGGTAGTCGCGCAGCGTCGCGGCGAGCGCGGCGGGCTGGGCGACCTCCCGTGGCTCGCCCTCGGGGTCGGCGAGGCGGGCGCGCAGCTGTTCCAGCCGCCCGGTCGCCCGCACCTCGACGCGCCGGCCGTCGACCTCGGTGCTGCCGGTGAGTACGGCGCCGAGCGCGTCCACCGGGCTGAGCCTGCGGTCCGCCGAGGCGCGGGCGCGGCGCAGTTCGGCCGGGTCGATCAGCACCCACTGGTCCCTCAGCCGGACCACGGGGCGGCCCGCCTCGGCGAGCCGGTCCAGCTCCGCGCGGGTGAGTTCCCGGTCGCCCACGCCGAACCGCCAGTCGAAGGCGAACAGGGAGTCGGCGGAGAGGAGCGAGGGCAGGGCGGAGGAGCGGGGGCCGGCGCCTTCACCGGAGCCGGTCGCCTCGCCGGAGCCGACGTCGTCCGGCGTGCCGACCGCCCGCCGGCCGTCCGTGCCGAGCCGCTCGTCCCACGGGCCGATCACCGCTTGGGCCGTGAGGCGGTGGGCCAGTTCCCGGGGCCAGTGGATCTGCACGCCGCTCGCCTGGAGCGCCCGGGCCGCGGGGCCGAGGAGTTCGGTGACCTCCTCGTCGGCGAGTTCCACCGCGTCCGGTACCGCCGCGGACAGCAGCGGGGCCAGCGGCGCCCAGGCCCGCGCCGCGCGGCGCAGGGCGAGGAGCGCGTCCATCCGGGCCCGGGGCCCGAACGCCGACCCCGCGGGCCCCGAGCCGGCCCATACCTCGGCCGCGTCCGCCACCAGCGTGGGGTCCGCGGCGCTGTGGATCTGCAGGACGGCGCGGAAGGCCGGTGCCTCGGCGTCGGTGAGGTCGGGCAGTTCGACACGCAGCGACAGGCGTACCCCGGCGTCGTGACCGGCCGCCACGTCCGCGGCCCAGGCCCGCTGCCCGGGCAGCACCTGCGGCTCGTCGGCGGCGAAGGCCGGGCCGCCGGCCGCGAGCGGCGCGGCCGGGGTACGCGGCAGCCCGTCCGCCACCGCGTCGATGAACTCACGCAGGAGCGACTCGGGGTCGGGCAGGAGCGGATCGCCCTCCGGCCCGGTGGCCGGCAGGGGTACGGCATGGGCGGAGGGCGGCATGGAGGCGGCGAGCGTCCGCAGGGCGGTGAGCTCCTCGGGGCCGAGGGGCCCCGCGCGCCAGGCGTCGCGGTCGCTTCCCGTGAGGCCCGGCAGGATCAGCCCGCGGGCCACCAGATGCAGGGCGAACAGGGCGGCGGCGCCCCAGAAGGCGGCCGAGGGCGAGGCCGTCTCGGAGAACCGGGCGCGGGCGAGGTGCGGCAGGGCGTCCCGTACGGGAAGGAACGAGCCGGCCACGGTGTGCGGTCGCAGGTCGTCGGCCACCACGGTGAGGTCCGCCGTCTCGGACGGCCAGACGAGGGGCTCCGGAGTCTCCTCCTCGGGTGACCAGAACGCGATGCGGCCGGCGCGGGGCGGGTCGGAGGGCAGGAAGACGGCGGAGCGGCGGACGAGTTGATCGGGGCTCTGCGACTGCGACAACGCATTCCTCAAATTTGACTAGCGGGGGCCGGGCGGCCGAGGGTACCTGAAGCGGAGGCCGCAGGGGCGCCCCGTCCGGGTGAGCTGGATCACTCCCGGCCGCCGCTCGGTCACCGTCCGTCCGCGACGAGGGCGACGACCGGCAAAGGCGATGACCGACGACCGTGGTGGACCGACGACGGTGGTGGACCGGGCGATGACCGACGACTGCGGCGTCCGACGACTGCGCGGATGGGCGCCCGCGGCGTCCGGCGACTGCGCAAGCGCCACGACGGTGACCACCGCGGCCTCCGGCCCGTGTGCGTTCCCGCGGCTCCTCGCAGCGCGTGGCGGGCGCCGGGCGAAGCCGACCCCGCCGTGCGCGCCGGAGGCGAAGCCGACCCCGCCGGGGTGGAGGCAGCCCCACCCCGGCACCCGGGCCATCCCCCGGGGATGTCGGGGGATGACGCCATGGCTGCGGGCGATCACCCCTCCGTAGGTTCGAAGCAGCCGGGCGGGCCGCGCCCGGGCCCCGCCCACGGACCCCGGAGAACGTCATGCCCCAGGCCACCGCCACCCTCACGGCGCCCGATCGGAGCACGCCCCCGGCGCCGGCGTCCGCCACCGCGAGCAGAGGCGCCGGCAGCGAGTTCGCACCGCTCCTGCGCACCATCAAGGAACAGGGCCTGCTCGAACGCAGGGTCGGCTGGTACGCCCGCGGCATGGCGGTCAACCTCCTCGGCCTCGGCGCCGTGGTGGCCGGCCTGGTCCTCCTCGGCCCCTCCTGGTGGGCCCTCCTCCTCGCCGTGCCGTTCGCCCTGCTCTCCGCCCGCGTGGCGTTCGTCGGCCACGACGCGGGACACGCGCAGATCACCGCCGACCGCCGCCTGGGCCGGATCCTCCAGCTCGTCCACGCCGACCTCCTCCTCGGCATGAGCCGGGAATGGTGGAACGACAAGCACAACCGCCACCACGCCAACCCCAACCACCTCGACAAGGACCCGGACGTCGCCGCCGACGTCCTCGTCTTCGCCCCGCACCAGGCCGAGGGCCGCACGGGACTGCGCGGCTGGCTCACCCGCCATCAGGCCTGGCTGTTCTTCCCGCTCACCACGCTGGAGGGCATCGCCCTCAAGGTCTACGGATTCCAGGCCCTGCTCTCCACGGAAGGGCCCTTCAAAACCCGGCGCGAACGGCTCCTCGAAGGCGCCCTGCTCCTCGCCCACGTCGCCGGCTACGCCGCCCTGCTGCTCTCCACCCTCACCGTCGGCCAGGCACTGCTCTTCGCCCTGATCCACCAGATGCTCCTCGGACTCCACCTGGGCCTGGCCTTCGCTCCCAACCACAAGGGCATGGAGACGCCCGACACGCACCCGGACGGTGACAACTGGGGCCACCTGCGCCGCCAGGTACTGACCTCCCGCAACATCCGCGGCGGAGCCCTGACGGACTGGTTCCTCGGCGGGCTCAACTACCAGATCGAGCACCACCTCTTCCCGAGCATGCCGAGGCCGCACCTGCGGCTCGCCCAGCCCGCCGTGCGTGCGCACTGCCGCACACTGGGTATCCCCTACACGGAGACGGGATTCGTCGAGTCCTACCGGCAGGCGCTCGGGCATCTGCACGAGGTCGGCGAGCCGCTCCGTACGACGGCCTGAGCGCTTCGGCGCGGCGGCCCCGAGAGAAGAGACGAGACGACGGACCATGACGACACGTACGAAGGCAGTGGTCGCGGGAGTGGCCGTCGGCCTCCTCCTGATGCCCCTCATCGGATTCTGGATGTCGCTCCTCGTGGTCCTCGGCGTGCCGGCCGTGGCCTACCTGGCACTCGATCCCGCCCAGCGGCGCCGGCTGCGCCGGATCTCCCGCAAGGAACTCCGCTGACGAGAGACCTCCGCGGACGCCCGCGCGGGCTCCCGTAGGGTCGGAGGCGATCAGCAGCCCGGAGACCGGAGAGGGGAGCCCGGCACCATGAGCGGGACCGACGGGACCGTGACGACGGTCAGCAGCAACGGCGTGTACGCCTTCACCAAGCCGAACCGGGAGAGCGTCACCCTCCTCGCCGGTCTGGGCGTGGAGGGCGACGTCCACGCGGGCGTGACGGTCAGGCACCGGTCGCGGATGGCGAAGGACCCGACCGCCCCCAACCTCCGCCAGGTGCACCTGATACACGCCGAGCTGCTCGACGAGGTGGCGGACTCCGGTTTCGACGTCCCGCCGGGCGCCCTCGGCGAGAACATCACGACCCGGGGGATCGACCTCCTCGGCCTGCCGACCGGCACCCGGCTCCGCCTCGGTGCCGATGCCGTCGTCGAGGTGACGGGGCTGCGCAACCCGTGCGCGCAGATCGACGGCTACCGCCACGGGCTGCTCAAGCAGGTGCTCGGCCGCGACGAGGACGGCCGGCTCGTCCGCAAGGCCGGGATCATGGGCATCGTGCTGACCGGCGGAGTGGTGCGGCCCGGCGACCCGATCGCCGTCGACCTGCCGCCGGAGCCGCACCGCCCGCTGGAGAAGGTCTGAGTCCCGGCTCGTGCGGACCCCGCCGGTTCCCGGGCGCGCGTCAGCGCGCCGGACCGGGCCCCTCCAGCGCGCACGTGTTGACCACGTCACCGGTGGCGGGCCGGGAGACCGTCCGGTCCGCCGGCGGCGCCACGTCGCCTTCCACCCAGCGCCTCATGGCCGCGAAGGCCGAGCGGTAGCAGGGCAGGATCGGCCGCAGCCGGTCCGGATAGGTGTCGAAGAGGCCGTCGGTGTGGGTCCCGTCCTGGATCGTGTAGTACCGGTGCAGCCCGCCACGCCCCCGGTCGTCGATCATCCGCGCGTAGACGTCCGAGTCGGCCGCGATGGGCAGCAGCGTGTCGAGATCGCCGTGCAGGGTGATGAGCGGCTTGCCGATCCGGCCCGTCAGGGCGACCCTCTCGACCGCCCGGTGGACCGAGCGGGGCCGTGAGGCGTAGTCGTACGCGGCGTCGGACGCGCACGGCGCGAGGATCCGCTCGACCGTCGTGCCCGCGGTCGCGCCCGGGCAGTGCGGATCGTACGCGGGGTCGAACTCGGCCCGGAAGATCTTCTGGGTGAGCCCCCAGTAGGCCTTCTCGTGGTACGGCCACAGGAAGCGCGAGCCGGGCGCGAAACCGGCGTCGAACAGGTCCTCGTCGGACGCCCGGCCGAGGGAACGGGCCACGGTCACGGGCAGGGTGGTGAGCAGGTTCGGTCCCCGGGTGGTCCAGAGCACGCCCTCCCAGTCGACCCCTCCGTCGTACAGCTCGGGCCGGTTCTCCAGCTGCCAGCGGGTCAGATAGCCGGCGTTCGAGATGCCGGTCATGTACGTGCGCTCCGGAGCCCGGCCGTACCGCTGCCGCACGGTCTTCCTGGCGGCCCTCGTCAGCTCGGTGACCCGGTGGTTCCACTCGGCGACCGCGTCTCCGGGCCCGCGTCCGTCGGTGAAGAAGTCCGGCCCGGTGTTCCCCTTGTCGGTGGCGGCGTAGGGGAAGCCCTGGGCCAGCACGTGGTCGGAGATGAGCGCGTCGGTGGAGTACTGGCGGCGGGTGCCGGGGGCGCCGGTGACGACGAGACCGCCGTTCCAGTCGGCGGGCAGGCGGATCACGAACTGGGCGTCGTGTGCCCAGCCGTGCGTGGCGTTGAGACGGGAGTCGTCGGGGAAGTAGCCGTCGATCTGGATGCCGGGGACCCCGGACGGGTTCGCGGTGCCCTTCGAGGCCAGACCGGCCTGGTCGGCCATGTCGGTGTACGGCGTACCCGCCAGGGCGGCCGTCGTCAGATCGGCCAGGCAGGCGGTCTCCTGGTGGGCGGCCCCGGGGACCGTGAGCCGGTCCTGGCGGGCGCAGGCGGCGGGTGAGCCGGTGTCGGCCCCGGCGGGGGCGACGGGGCCGACGACGGTCACCCCCGCCAGGAGCGCGGCGAGCAGCGGGACGCCTCTGAACAGGCGCATGGACGGCCTCCGGTGGGACGAGGGGAACGGGGTGCGCCGCCACATCGTGCTGGGGGCCCTCATCCCGGGCCATGGTTCCGGCCCACACCTCGGATCGCGGAACCATGTGGGCTCCCGCGCGGACCGGCCGTGCTGCGGGCCGGGCTGGAGTCACCGCCGGAGAGCGTCCGTGCCGGGAGATCGCCTGGGGGCGGCTCCGCGCGGTCAGGGCGATCGCGTGCCGGCCGTTCCCGGACGACCGCCGGGGGCGGTCTCCGGGGGATCGGCCCACGGGCCCTCGGGTTGCGGGGAAGGCCCGACGGGGGGCCTCTCGACGTCAGGGGATCGCCTGGGCGCGGGGGCTCCGCGTCAGGAGGGGCGTACCGCCATCGCGTCCAGTGCTTCCAGGAGTGCCGGAAGCTCGGGGCCGCGGGTGACCGGGAGCACCTCGCGCGGTTCGTCGTCCAGGAGGACGAAGGCCATGTCGTCGGTGCGGGCGACGAGCGACCAGCCGGGCCCGTCGGCGCGCAGCATCCGCGCCCCGCCGGTCGCGAAGCTCGACCGCACCCGGCCCACCGGCGGCGGGGCCTCCAGATAGCCGCGCAGCTCGGCGAGGGCGCGTCGCACGCCGCCGTAGGGGCCGGGCGGAGCGTCGGCGCTCCCGCCGGCGCCGTCCCCGGGCGGCTCCTCGGTGCCCGTGCCTGCCTCGTCCGTGCCTGCCTCGTCGTCCATCCGGGCCCGCCAGGCGGCCCACTGCAGGGCCACCTCGTCCGCGCCGAGGCGGCGCTGGGCCGGTCCCCAGACGTCCGCGGAGGGCGGGGTCAGCGGCGTGGGGTCACCCTCCTCCGGCTCCGGGTCGTGCGGTTCCGGCAGGTCGGAGGCGGCGGTGGCGACGGCGAGCGGCCAGCCGGGGAGCGCGGCCACGACGGAGCGTTCGTCGGGGGAGAGGTCATAGGCCATCCCGCAGTCCCAGGAGGCGATCGCGACGGCGACCAGCGACACGTCGTCGACCACCACGGTCCACCGGGCGCCCTCGCCGTCCTGGCCGAGCACGAGCCCGTACCCCTCGGCGTACGGTTCGAGGCCCAGCGCGGCGCACGCCGCCGGGTAGTCGTCGCCGAGCACGCTGGGGAACTGCGCGGGCGTGAGCAGCACAGCCGTCAGTACGTACAGCGCGTCGTCGTCGGTGCCGTCGACGGTGTTGTCGGCGGCAGGGTCCGTTCCGCCCACGGCAGCCTCCCCATCTGGTCGTCGGCGCACCTTAACCAGTGGGTAACCCGCACGTCGAGGGTCTCCGGGAGGGAAGCACCGGAAAGGGGCGCCGCTCGTTCCGGCCCTTTGCACGGTCAGGCGGCCCGTTCGGCCGGCGGTCCGGCGCGAAGGGCCGGCCGTCGGGGCGTGGTTTCCTCCGGTTCGCCGTGGCTTCGGCGGCGCCCGGTCAGTGGTCCGGCAGGCCGAGGAGCGTCCGGGCCACGGTCTGCGGGGACTCATTCCGTTCCCGGGCGAGCGCGATCACCGCTCGGCAGGCCAGCTCGTTGACGCCGAAGGAGAGCGCTTCGGGGGAGACCCAGCCCGACGCCTCCTCCGCCCGCGGCTGATCGTCCTCGACGCAGCCGACGACGTACTCGGACGCGGCCTCGAAGACGTTGTGCCGCCGCTGGTGCCCCGGCGGTCGCTCGGACGTCGGCGGGTGCGGGGGGCCCGCCGCCCGACGGGCGGAGGGCAGGATGCTGCGCAGAATCGCGGGTATGCGGGCCACGGCCTGCCGCCTTCCCCGGGCACGGCTGCCCGGAGCTTCCACCGTAGTCACCGGACCGCCCTGACAGAAGGGCGCCGGTCGACGCCCGCCCGGTGCCGGTCGCCAGGGGAACACGCGCCGCTGGTTCGCGCGCCGGACCGGTCGCCGGGCGCCGGGCGGTCACCAAGGAAGTCCGCCGCCCGCCCGCGCCGGCCCGGTGGCCAGGGGGCGGTCGCCGGTCGCCAAGGGAATTCCGCCGCCCGCCCGCGCACGGCCGGCTGGGGCGCCCCGGCTCACCCCTGCCGGTCATCCTCGCGTACGGCGAGCGCCAGGAAGCGGTCGTCCCGGTCCACGTACGTGGTCATCCGCCAGCCGGAACCGGCGAGGAGGGGGCGGAGGTTCGGCTCCGCGCGCAGGTCGTCCTCGGTGATCCGTCGTCCGTGGCGGGCCGCGAGGGCGGCCCGGCCGATCGGGTGGAAGAGGGCGAGCCGGCCGCCGGGGCGTACGACACGGGCGAGCTCGCGCAGGCCGTCGGCCGGTCGCGCCAGATGGGAGATCAGCCCCGCCCCGAACACCGCGTCGAGGCCGCCGTCGCGCAAGGGCAGCCGGGCCACGTCCGCGAGCAGCAGCGCGGCCGCGTCGTCGCGCCCCGCGCGTACCGCCTCGGCGATCATCTCGGGGGTCAGATCCGCGCCCAGGACCGTCCCTCCGGCGCCTACGGCCGCGCGCAGCGCGGGCAGCGCCCGCCCGGTGCCGCATCCCGCGTCGAGCACGGCGTCGCCGGGCCGCAGACCGAGATCGGCGACGGCGGCGGCGTAGGCGGGCCCGTCGTCGGGGAAACGGGCGTCCCAGTCGGCGGTGCGGGCGCCGAAGAACTCCTGGACACGAGTGGGGTCGTCGCTCATGCGTCCATGATCCCCCACCCGGGCGTTCCGCACCGGGGCCCGCACCTTCAGTCCCAGGGGTGAACGTCCTGCGCGCACGTTCGAGCGCGGCACGATCGTTCTGGAACATCTCTACGTCATATTCCATCAGGTTTCGAAATGCGCCCCCGATGCGCCCCGTTGTGCGGTCTAGCGTCCCTGGGTCATGGGACACCTGGACCACGCCACCTTCGGCTGGCTGACACCCGTGCTGTCGTACGCGATGGCCTGCACCGGCGCCGCCCTCGGGCTGCGCTGCACGGTCCGCGCGCTCGACGCCACCGGCCGGTCGCGCCGCAACTGGCTGCTCACCGCCGCGTCCGCGATCGGCACCGGGATCTGGACGATGCACTTCGTCGCGATGCTCGGCTTCGGCGCGACCGGGACGGACATCCGTTACGACGTACCGCTGACCATCCTCAGCCTGCTGATCGCCATGGCCGTCGTCGGGGTCGGCGTCTTCGCCGTCGGCTACGGACGCGACCGGATCCGCTCCCTGCTCGTCGGCGGGCTCACCACCGGCGTCGGCGTCGCGAGCATGCACTACATGGGCATGGCCGCGCTGCGCCTGCACGGACAGGTGCGGTACGACCCGCTGCTCGTCGCGCTCTCCGTCGGCATCGCCGTCGTCGCGGCGACGGCGGCGCTGTGGGCGGCCCTCAACATCCACGCGCCCGCCGCCGTCGCGGTCGCCTCCCTGGTCATGGGGGCAGCGGTCAGCAGCATGCACTACACCGGCATGTTCGCCGTCTCCGTCGAGGTCACCCCCTCCGCGGCCGCCCTCCCCGGGGCGTCGGCGATGCAGTTCATCTTCCCCCTCGCGGTCGGCCTCGGCTCCTACCTCTTCATCACCGCGGCCTTCGTCGCCCTCTCCCCGACCGCCAGGGAACGCGCCGCGTACGCCTCGGCCGGACGCCTCACCGAACCGGACGAGAACGCCGTCGACGTGGCGCCCCCCGGCTTCCACCACGATCCCCCGGCCGCCGCGGGTGCACGGGCCTGAGCACACCGCCCGCCGGCCCGCACGTCGCACCGCGCACACCGCACAGCAGCGCCCACCGCACCAGGAAGACGCAGCCGGAACGAGGAGGCCATGCGAACTCCCCGCAGGACCCAGGACACCGACGCGACGGCGAAGCCGCGCCCGGCGGCGCGTGGGCGCCGCGCGCACGCCGGGCCGCCCGCCCCGGAGCCACCGGGGCGCGCCCCGCACGCCGCACCGCGCGCCCCCCGGCACCCGGCCAGGCCGCCCGCCTCACCCGGGTCCTCCGCCCCACCCCGGTCCTCCGCGCCGCCGGAGCCCTCCCGGTCGCCGGGCGCGGCAGGATCGCGCCGCCGGCTCGGCCTCCGTCCCCGTACCGTCCGCGCGAAGATCGTCTCGCTCCTGATGGTCCCGGTCGTGTCGCTGCTCGCCCTCTGGGGATTCGCCACCGTCACCACCGCCCAGGACATCGCCCGGCTGCGCCAGCTCCAGCGGGTCGACGCCGAGATCCGCGCCCCCGTCGCCGCCGCCGTCACCGCCCTCCAGGCCGAGCGCCGCGCCGCCGTCCGGCAGATCGCCGCGCCGGGGACCGGGCGCGCCACCGAGCTCGAGGAGAGCGCGGGGCGCACCGCCGCCGCCGTGGCCCGGCTCCGCCTGGGCGACGGCCACACCGTCGGCCACACCGGTGACCTCCCGCGCGAGGTCGCCGACCGCGTCGGACGGTTCGTCACCAAGGTCGAGGGCCTCGGGCCGATCCGTGCCGCCGCGACCGCGGGCCGCGCCGACTGGGACCGGACGTACGAGGAGTACACGGCGGCGATCTCGGCCGCCTTCGCCGTGGGCGGGGCCCTGAGCGGCATCCAGGACGCCCAGGTCGGATCCGACGCCCGCGTGCTCCTCGAATTCGGCCGCGCGGGCGAGATGCTGGCCCGCGAGGACGCGCTGCTCGGCTCCGCGCACCTCACCGGGGAGTTCACCGCCGCGAGGCTCCGGCAGTTCGCCGGCGCGGTCGACACCCGCCGCACCCTCGTCGAAGCGGCCACCGCCGACCTGCGCGGGCCCGAGCGCGCGGCCTGGCAGCGACTCGCCGCCCAGCGGGGCCACCGGCAGCTCGTGGCCGCCGAGGACCGGGTCCGCGCGGCCGCCCCGGGACGCAAGGCCGCACAGGCCGTACCCGCCGCCGGCTGGGACGACGCGGTCGCCGTCGTACGCACCGGGCTCGCCGGGATCGAGACCGACGCCCGGCGCGATGCCGCCGACCGTGCCGACCCGTTCACGGGCGGCGCGCTCTCGGCCGGCGGCGCCGCGGTCCTGCTCGGCCTCGGCGCCGTCGCCGCCTCCCTCGTCATCTCCGTACGCATCGGACGCGCCCTGGTCATCGAACTCATCACCTTGCGCAACACGGCTCTCGAGATCGCCCGGCGCGAACTCCCCGCCGCCATGCGCCGGCTGCGCGCCGGCGAGGACATCGACGTCCAGGCCGAGGCCGGGCCCGGGCCCGCTCCGCAGGACGAGATCGGCCAGGTCGGCGAGGCCCTCACCACCGTCCACCGCGCCGCGCTCTCCGCCGCCGTCGAACGCGCCGAACTCGCCAGCGGGATCTCCGGTGTCTTCGTCAACCTCGCCCGCCGCAGCCAGGTCCTGGTGCACCGTCAGCTCAACCTCCTGGACAGCATGGAGCGCCGGGCCGACGACCCGAACGAACTGGGCGACCTCTTCCGCCTCGACCACCTCACCACCCGGATGCGACGCCATGCCGAAAGCCTGATCATCCTGTCCGGCGCCGCTCCCGGCCGCGCCTGGCGGATGCCGGTCCCGCTCACCAACGTCGTCCGCGCCGCCGTCTCCGAGATCGAGGACTACGCGCGCGTGGAGATGCGCCGCCTCCCCGAGACGGCCGTCGTCGGCGGCGCCGTCGCCGACCTCACCCACCTGCTGGCCGAACTCATCGAGAACGCGGCCCAGTTCTCCCCGCCCCACACCAAGGTGCGGATCAGCGGCGAACCCGTCGGCAACGGCTACGCCCTGGAGATCGAGGACCGGGGCCTGGGCATGGGCAAGGAGACCCTCGCCGAGGCCAACACCAGGATCGAGCAGTCCGAGGCCCTCGACCTGTTCGACAGCGACCGGCTCGGCCTGTTCGTCGTCAGCCGCCTCTCCTCCCGTCACGGCATCAAGGTCCATCTGCGGACCTCGCCGTACGGGGGCACGACCGCGGTCGTCCTGCTGCCGACCGATCTCCTCCAGGGCGCGCTCCCACCGGGCGCGGGGACCCGGACGACCGGAGCGGAACCGGGCGCCGAGGACCCGGCACCGGTCCCGGCGCCGGGACCGGCTCCGCGGCCCGCCGCCGTCGCCTCCGTACCGTCCCCTCCCGCACACCGTCCGCCGCGCGTCCCCGCTCTCTCGGCGCGGCAGGAGGCCACCGGCGACGACTCCGCGGGGAAGCTCGGCGTCGACGCCGAGCGGGCTCCCGGCGCCGGCCCGTCGCCCACTCCGACGGCGGGTGTCACCACCCTGCGCCTGCGCGGCCGTTCGGCGGCCGCCCGGCAGGCGTCCGTGCCGGCCTCGCCGCCGTCCCCGCCGCCCCCGCGCGCGGCCTCCCCGGTCCCGCCGTCTCCGCCGGAGGCGGGCGCAGGGGACGACTCGGGCGACCTGCCGCGCCGGGTCCGTCAGGCGAGTCTCGCTCCGCAGCTGCGCGAGGCGCCCGCACCGGACCCGCTGCCCGCCCCGGCCGTCCGCGGCGAGCGGGAACGCACCCCCGAACAGGTCAGGGACCGTATGTCCGCCTACCGCGACGGCTGGACGCGCGGCGGCGGCGAGGCCCCCGGCACCAGACGCCCCCTCGGAACCGGCTTCGGCAGAGAAGGAGACCAGGAATGATCGACCACGAGAGGCCGTCCCACCATCGGTCCGGTGAGCTCGACTGGCTCCTCGACGACCTGGTCTTCCGGGTCCGCGAGGTCCGCCACACCGTCGTCCTGTCCGACGACGGCCTGGCAGTCGGCGCCTCCAGCGGTCTCAGCCGGGAGGACGCGGAGCACCTCGCCGCCATCGCCTCCGGGTTCAACAGCCTCGCCAAGGGAGCGGGCCGGCACTTCCGTACCGGCGGCGTGCGCCAGACGATGGTCGAGATGGACGACGGCTTCCTCTTCGTCGCGGCGGCGGGCGACGGTTCGTGCCTGGCCGTCCTCAGCTCGGCGGCCGCCGACATCGGCCTCATCGCGTACGAGATGGCGCGCCTGGTGAAGCGGGTCGGTGAGCACCTGCACACCCCGCCGAGACTCACCGTGACCCCACCGGCCGCCGGCTGACCCGGAGGCACCCATGAACGACGACAGCACCGGCCCGGCCCCCGGGTACGGACCCGGGCTCGGGTACGCCGGCCACGGCTCGGCTCCGGGGCCCGGGAACGTCTCCGGGGACGGATCCGGGCCCGGCCACGGCCCCGGGCCGGAGTACGGCTCCGGGTACGGCCTTGCGCCGGGTTCCGGGCCTCGTGGCGGGTACGGCCTTGCGCCGGGTTCCGGGCCTCGTGGCGGAGGGGCGGTGGCGCCGGGCAGTCAGTGGTACGACGCCGACGCCGGGCCGCTCGTACGGCCCTACGCCATGACCGGTGGTCGCACCAAGCCGGGCCCCAGCAACGTCCGGTTCGACCTCATCGCGCTGGTCGTCGTCGACGACGATCCGCCCGGCGGGACCGAGGAATCGCTCCTCGGCCCCGAGCACCGGGCCCTGCTCTCCCTGTGCCGGGCCGAGACCCAGTCCGTGGCGGAACTCGCCGCCGACGCCGACCTGCCCGTCGGCGTGGTCCGGGTCCTCCTCGGCGACCTGCTCGAAGCGGGCTTCGTCAAGGTCAGCAGGCCCGTACCGCCCGCACAGCTGCCCGACGAACGGATCCTGAGGGAAGTCATCGATGGCCTACGAGCGCTCTGACAGCACCGGCGAGGACGGCGACGTGGACAGCACGTCCCTCGCGTTGAAGATCCTGGTCGCCGGCGGATTCGGCGTCGGCAAGACGACCCTGGTGGGCGCGGTCAGCGAGATCCGCCCCCTGCGTACGGAGGAACGGCTGAGCCGGGCGGGGGAGTCTGTGGACGACACGGGAGGCGTCCGCCAGAAGACCACCACGACCGTGGCCATGGACTTCGGCCGGATCACGATCCGCTCCGGCCTGTCCCTGTACCTCTTCGGCACGCCGGGGCAGGACCGGTTCTGGTTCCTCTGGGACGAGCTGTCCCAGGGCGCGCTCGGCGCGGTCGTGCTGGCCGACACGCGGCGCCTGGAGGACTGCTTCCCGGCGGTGGACTACTTCGAGCACCGGAAGATCCCGTTCGTCGTCGCCGTGAACTGCTTCGTCGGAGCCCGCAACTACGGTGCCCACGAGGTCTCGCGAGCACTGGACCTCGACCGGGGCACGCCGGTGGTGCTGTGCGACGCGAGGGACCGCGATTCGGGGAAGGAGGTGCTGATCAGGCTGGTCGAGTACGCGGGCAGGATGCACACCGCCCGCCTCCTGGACTCGGTCGGCTGAGCGGCCACCGCGGCACGCAGCGCCCGAGGGGTCCTTGCCCTGTCCACGACAGTGCGTAAGGCTTGCTCACGACACGCGGACCACGGGGACTACGGGTCGACGGGGACGCGCACACAGGGGGAGGACCGCATGGCGCTGGACAAGGGACTGGACTGGCTCCTGGACGACCTGACCCAGCGGGTCGGGTACATACGTCACGCGCTGGTCCTGTCGAACGACGGGCTGGTGACCGGGGCGAGCAGCGAACTCGAGCGGGAGGACGCCGAGCATCTGGCCGCCGTCTCGTCGGGTCTGCACAGCCTGGCCAGGGGTTCGGGCCGCCACTTCAAGGCAGGCCGCGCCCGGCAGACGATGGTGGAGTTCGACGACGCGCTGCTCTTCGTGACCGCGGCGGGCGAGGGCAGCTGCCTGTGCGTGCTGAGCGCCGCCGAGGCCGATGTCGGGCAGGTGGCGTACGAGATGACGTTGCTGGTCAACCGGGTCGGTGAGCACCTCGCCGTCGCCGCACGGCAACCGGGCCGGGCGGGCTTCGCCGAACTCTGACCGGCGCCGCCCTCCGTGCTCCACCGGAGCGCTGGGGTGGGTCCGGGCCGAGTTGTCCACAGGCCCGGGCGGAGCCGATCACCGCGAGCTACGGTCGTCACCGAGAGTATTCGTCACTCACGGGGGAGATCGTCATGACGGTGGACGACGGCGCGCGCACGCTGGCACTGGGGCGGGCCGCGCAGGAGCTGGAGCTGCGGCGCGAGGAGTTCCGGCTCGCCCTGCAGCTGGGCCTGGTCCGCACGGTTCCGGCCGCCGGGCCCGGCGGCCCGGCCGGGGACGGCACGGCCGGCCCACCCGGCTCCCTCGGCACGGGGAGCACGCGTGGCTCCTTCGGTACGGGTGGGACGCGCGGCCCGTTCGGCGCGCGGGGTGCGCGGCGACGGGTGGACCGGCGGGAGATCGACCGGCTCCGTGCCGCACCGGACTTCCCACACGGTCTGCGTGAGCGGGTGCGGGCGGTCGGGACGGCGGAGGCGGCCGCCCTCCTCTCCGTGACACCGGACCGCTTCACCAAGCTCGCCAGGACGGGGCACTTCAGTCCGGTGCGGTTCTATCTGAACCGCTATCGGACCGTGGTGTGGCTGTACCTCGCCGGTGAGCTGGGCGAGTTCGCCCTGGCCCACCGGGAACTGCTCACGGGCAGGCTTCCGCGGCCCGTCCGCGAGAGGTTCGAGGCGGGGGAGGACCACCGCCCGCGCAACTGGCGGGCGAGAAGGCTGGGTCTGCTGCTGAGGTCGACCGAGGACCCCTGGGAGCGGGCGGCGGCGATCGCCTCGCTCCTCGACCCCGTCCAGCTCGCCGAGGTCGCCGACGACCCGTACGAACGCGCGTATCTGGACAGGCTGCGTCCCGAGCCGCCGTCCGGCCGCACCGAATCCGCCGCCGCCCTCGAGATCACGGACCGGCTGCTCCTCGCGGACGACCCCGACGAGATCCTCTGGCACCGGCTGAGTCTGGTCCTCGCTCTCGACGAGGCCCGAGAGCAGCGCCAGGCCCCCCGCCCCGACCGTGGAGCCGACCGTGGAGCGCGGCCCCTCCCGGCGCTCGCGCCGCCCGGCGGCCCCCCCGCGAGCGCCGGCGTCCTCGCGCCCTGCCTCGCCTTCGCGTCCGGCGGCGCTCCCGCGTCCGGCCGTCCGCCGGACGGCGCGCGGGCTCCTCGACCGCTGGTGGCGCCGGAAGGAGAGGAGGGCGAGCGGCCCCGGCGCCGCGGCGCCCCCGGACCGGCCCGGCACCGCGGCCATGAACCGGCCCGGCACCTCCCTCGAAACCGGCCCGGCGGGCGGGCCCGCCGCCCGGGGGCGGAGGACCCGTGGGTGGCGAGAAGCGGTGGCTGAGCGGAGATCCGAGGTGCGGAGGCGGTGTCGCGCGGGCACGATGACCGCATGCTGCTGGCCCGACTCGCCGACGCGTCCCACCAGGTGGCCGCCACCTCCGCCCGCTCGCGGAAGATCGCGGTCCTGGCCGAGCTGTTCTCCGAGGCCCTGCCCGAGGAAAGCCCGCTGGTGATCGCCTACCTCTCCGGCAGGCTCCCGCAGGGCCGCATCGGAGTCGGCTGGAGCGTGCTGAAGAACGCGATTCCGCCCTCCGTGCCGCCCGCTCCGGAGCCCACCCTCACCCTCGCCGGCACCGATGCCGTCATGGCCGAGCTCGCCGCCGTCTCCGGCGCCGGATCGCAGGCGCGGCGGGCCGCCCTCCTCAACGAGCTGATGGCCGGTGCCACCCTGCCCGAGCAGGAGTTCCTGATCCGGCTGCTCTCCGGGGAGGTGCGCCAAGGGGCGCTCGACGCCATCGCGCTCGAAGGCGTGGCCCGGGCCGCGACCGTGCCCTCCGCCGACCTCCGGCGCGCGGTGATGCTCGAAGGGTCCCTTCCCCGCGTGGCCAAGGCCGTCCTCGCGGAGGGTCCGGCGGCCCTGGACGCCTTCGCGCTGCGGGTCGGTGTCCCCATCCAGCCGATGCTCGCGCACACCGCCGCGTCCGTCACCGAGGCCGTCGCCGCTCTCGGCGCCTGTGTGGTCGAGGAGAAGCTCGACGGCATCCGCGTCCAGGTGCACCGTCAGGGTGACGCCGTGCGCGTGTTCACCCGCTCCCTGGACGACATCACCGACCGGTTGCCCGAGGTCGTCGCCCTGGCCCGCGAGACGTCCGCCGACCCCTTCATCCTGGACGGCGAGGTCATCGCCCTCGACCCCGCCACCGGCCGCCCCCTGGCCTTCCAGGACATCGCCTCCCGCGTCGGCTCCCGCGTCGACGTCGCCACCGCCCACGCGACCCTGCCCCTCTCGCCGGTCTTCTTCGACGTCCTCGCCGCCGACGGCGAGGTCCTCATCGACCACCCCGGTCACGAACGCCACGAGGTCCTCGCGCGGATCCTCCCCGAGCCCCTGCGGGTGCGCCGTACCGTCGTGGCCGACCCTGCCGAGGCCGATCTGGTGGAGGCGGCCGAGCGGTTCTTCGCCGACACCCTGGGCCGCGGACATGAGGGAGTCCTCGTCAAGGCGCTGGACGCCCCCTATGTGGCAGGGCGCCGCGGCCGTACGTGGCTGAAGGTCAAGCCCGTCCACACGCTCGACCTGGTCGTCCTCGCGGCGGAATGGGGCCATGGGCGTCGCACCGGGCTGCTCTCCAACCTCCACCTCGGGGCCCGGGCCGCCGACGGCACCTTCGTGATGCTCGGCAAGACCTTCAAGGGCCTCACCGATGAGATGCTCCGTCGGCAGACCGAGATCCTGCGTGAACTGGCGGTCGAGGACGACGGGTTCACCGTGCGGGTCCGGCCGGAACTGGTCGTCGAGATCGCCTACGACGGCCTGCAGCGCTCCACCCGCTACCCCGCCGGGGTCACCCTGCGCTTCGCCCGGGTCCTGCGCCACCGTCCCGACAAGCCGGCCTCCCAGGCCGACACGATCGAGCAGGTCACCGGCGCCGCCTGATCAGGGACACCCCGGCCGCCCTCACGGCCCCGACCTCTCTCTCACGGCCCCGACCGCCCCCACCGCGCCGGATGGCCTCCTTCTCCGCCCGTCACTCGCCCTCACCGTCACCGTCGTCGTTGCGGTTCGTGTACCGATGGCGCACCCAGAGCGGAAGCACGTACCAGGTGAGCAGATACCAGGCGACCAGGCCGCCGACCAGCCAGGGGACGTAAGCGGCTCCCGTCGCCACCCGCAGGATCAGGGTCAGCGCCGAGGTCAGGGTGGCGAGCAGCAGGAGCAGCCCCAGGGCCGTCAGGCGCGAGGCCCACACCACCGCCTGCGGCTTGATCCGGCGTCCCGCCACCAGACGGTGGAACGACACCGGCCCGATGAGCGCGCCGGTCGCCGCCGCGCCCAGGGAGACGGTGATGATGTAGATCGTCCGGTCGGTCGCCGGAAGCTCCGGGAATCGGGCGGTGAAGACCACGGTGAGAAGAAACCCGAAGAGGATCTGGACGCCCGTCTGGGCCACCCGGATCTCCTGCATCAACTCGCCCCATCGCCGGTCGGCGCTTTCCTCCGGGGTCTCGTGGCGCCCCCGCACGAGACCGTCCCCTCCGCCCCTTTGTCCTGGGTCCGCATGGCTGGACACGGAACCTCCCGTTTTCGTTCCCCTGTCGCGGGTAACCGGCCGTGGCGACCTTCAATCCCGGGAGGGCGGGCGAATGAGGCGGGGGAGCGCCGCGTCGCTTCTGCTGGCCGTGGTGGTGGGGGGCGTGCTCCTTGGCGGCTGCTCGGTTCCGGAGGAGCGCACCGACGCGGTCACCGCGACGGCGGAGCGGTTCGCACGCCGCGCCGCCGCGCACGACATGGCCGCCGCCTGCGCCCTGCTCGCGCCGACCGTACGCGAGGAACTGGCCGACGATCCCGGCCCGACCTGCGCCGACGGGCTCACCGACGCGGACCTGCCATTCGCCGGGGCCGTCCGCTCCACCGCCGTCTACGGCCGCCACGCACAGGTGGTCCTCGACGGGGACACGTACTTCCTCGCCTCCTCCGGCGAGGGCTGGCGGATCACCGGGGCCGGCTGCACGCCGCGGACCGACCGCCCCTACGCCTGCGACGTGAAGGGGGACTGAACCGTCATGCGTGTGATGTTCGTGCTGTACCTGCTGGCCCTGGCCGGCGGTCTGGTCTACTTCACCGCGGTGGGGGCGATGCACGGATGAACCGGGCGGCCCGTTTTCTGCGCGACAACGGCATCTCCGTCGTCTTCGGCGCCGGTTTCCTGATCGCGCTGCTCGGGCAGGCGCTGGCCGGCCTCGCGGAGTACAACGAGGAGCTGCGTGCGGAGGGGCTGTCGGAGGTCGGCTTCGGCACCTACCTCGCCACCTCGCACTTCGCCGTGAACGTCACCGAGAACTGGCAGTCGGAGTACCTGCAGTTCTTCCTCTTCATCGTCCTGACGGTCTGGCTGCTGCAGCGGGGTTCCCCCGAGTCCAAGGAGCTGCACAAGGCGGGGACGGAATCCGACCGGCAGCAGCACGCGGGCGCGCACGCCCGGGAGGACTCGCCCCGATGGGCAGCGGGCGGCGGGCCGCGCCAGGCGCTCTACTCCCGGTCCCTCGGCGCGCTGATGCTCCTGATCTTCCTCGGCTCCTGGTTCGCCCAGTCGGTGGCCGGCGCCGCCGCCGAGAGCGAGGAGCGGCTCGGTTCCCTCCAGGACCCGCTGCCCTGGACGGAGTACCTCGGCTCGCCCGACTTCTGGAGCCGTACGCTGCAGAACTGGCAGTCCGAGCTGCTCGCGGTCGGATCGATGGCGATCTTCGCCGTCTTCCTGCGCCAGCGGGGCTCTCCCGAGTCCAAGCCGGTCGGCGCGTCGCACGGGGCGACGGGGGTCGAGGGCTAGGGCGTGTTTCGAAAGTCCCGCCTGCCCCGCGACGCCTGGCACGCACGCTC
>NZ_JBFASK010000010.1:0-100423 GCF_040677675.1 Streptomyces sp. NPDC053755
CTGGTCGCGGGGGTGCTGTCCCTGCTGATCGTCGCGGGCGGCTTCACCCTCCAGCCGGGGCGGACCCGGTCACGGCCGCGGCCGGGCGCCCTAGCGGACCCTCGCGCGGTGTTCCATCGCCTCGCGGGCCGCCTGCTCGCTCTCGTACACCTCGCACATGTGGCGGCCGTCGGGGGTCGCCGTGTGCTCGACCTCCCACAGGCTCAGCTCGCCGCCGTCCAGCAGCAGGAACGCGTGCTCGTAGAGCGTGAACCCGGGACCCCGGACGCTCTCCACCGCGCACTGGCGCCCGAACGCCTGGGTGATGTGGTGCGCGAAGGCCACCCGGAGCCGCCGTGCCGTCTCCTCGCCCGGCCGGTCCGCGTTCTCCGCGCGGCGCAGGACCCGGCGCGCGTGGTCCGCGGAGTTGTCCGGGGCGTACATCCGGGGCTGGGCCGGTATGGGACGGGCGAGGAACATGCCCAGCGTCTCCAGGTCGTCGTCGAGGCCGATGTCGAGCCCGTCCGCAGCGCCCCAGCCCGGGTCCAGCGCGGCCGGCAGCCGGGACGCCGCCAGCCGCGCCTCGACCTCCTCGGCGTACACCTCGTGGTGCTCGGCCCCGTCCCGGCCGGCGTTGTGGACCAGCTCCCACAACGTCAGGGCCGTGCCGTCGGCGAGCAGGTAGGTGTGGCGGTGGGTGGTGCGGTGCAGCGACGCGCTGTGGTGCGAGGAATGCAGCGCGCTGGAGTGGGCGAGCGCCGTCTCCAGGCGCTCGACGGTCGTGTCGGGCAGATCGAAGGAGTTGAGCGCCCGTCCGAGAAGGCGCTCCACGTGCGTCTCGGTCGTCTCGTACGGATCGTGTGGATCCCGCGGATCGTTCAAGAGGGTCTCCAGGCCGTCGCCGCATGTCACTTGGTGCTTGCTTAACGTAGTCCCTGGGTCCGACATCGTGTCCGGCGTTCGGGAAAACGGCGGGGGCGTATGGCGAGTTTCCGCGCGCCCCACCGTCGGTGTTTCAACTTCCTTGCGTGTCACGGGAGTCGGCGACAGCGGCTCCGTACAGCTCGCGGTAGGCCGGAAAGTCGCCACCCGGCCCGGACACGCCCTCGGCCGTCTCCTCCACCGCCCGCACGATCGCCCGGGTCACCGTGTCCGCGCCCGCCGCCAGCACGTCGTTCAGGGCGAGCGGTCCGGCTTCGGCGGGCAGCTCCCGACCGCCGGTGGCGAGGGCGAAGACGGTGTCGCCGTCGTTGAGGAGGTGCACGGGACGGATGGCGCGCGCGATGCCGTCGTGCGCCGTGCCCGCGAGCTTCTGCGCCTGGGCGCGGGTGAGGACGGCGTCGGTGGCGACGACCGCCAGCGTCGTGTTCAGGGGTGGGGCGGGGGAGGCGGCGGCCGCCTCGGCGAGGCGCCGGCGCGCCGCCTCGTGGACGGCCGGCTCCGGGTACTCCGGGCGGCCCTGGAGATAGCGCCCGTACAGCACGCCGGTCTCCGGATCGACCGCCGAGCCGACCGCGTTGACGACGACGAGGGCGGCGACCGTGATCCCCGACGCGAGGACCGTGCTCGCCGTGCCGACCCCGCCCTTGAGCCCGCCGACGACGGCCCCGGTGCCCGCGCCGACCGCGCCGGTCTCCACGCGCGCCCGGAGACCGGTCGCCGCCGCGGCCTCCACCGCCGCCCGCCCCGTGGCGGCGTCCGGGCGGGCGGTGAAGTCGCCGCCCCGGCCCAGGTCGAAGACGCAGGCGGCCGGTACGACCGGGACCACGTGCGCGGGGTCGGGTCCCACCCGGACCCCGCGTCCCCGCTCCTCCAGCCAGGCCATCACCCCGGCCGCCGACTCCAGCCCGTACGCGCTGCCGCCGGTCAGGACCACGGCCTCGATCCGCTGGACGACGTTGCGCGGATCCAGCGCGTCGGTCTCCCGCGTGCCGGGGCCGCCGCCCCGTACGTCGACGGCCGCCACGGCCCCGCCCGCGGGGGCGAGGACGACGGTGGTGCCGCTGAGCGCGTTCGGCCCGGCCACGCGCGCGTGGCCGACGCGAAGCCCTGCCACGTCCGTGAGTGCGTCGTGCTTCGTCATGAGCCCTTGGGTACCACGGAGTCCCCTGACGGGCCACGGTGTTTCGGGGCACCCGGGCGTCGGCACGACACCCCCACGTTCCGGGCACTCCCAGGCCGGCTCCGTGACGCCCCGCCTGGGCCGCGACGCCCCGCCCTGCGGACGGACGCCGATACTTCCCCGAGGGCTCCCTAGGCGTTCTTGTGCGCGGCCGGATCGCGCGCGGTCAGCGTCACGCCGACCGCGACCGTCGCCGCCGCGACCACCCCGGCCGCCAGGACCGCCCAGTCGCCGGCGAACGTGCACATCAGGATCGCGAGGGCCGAGACGGGCAGGACGAGCTGCTGGGCGATGCCGACCTTGAAGTAGCGCGCGTGGAGCAGCCACACGCAGAGCAGGAAGAGCGCGGTGGGGAGGGTCACCGCGGAGGAGGCTGCGAGTGTCGAGATGTGGGCCTTGCCCACGGCCTGCTCGACGGCGATCTCGATGCCGGCGCCGATCGCGGCGGCGGAGGCGAAGATGAGGTAGTGGCCGTACCCCCAGAGGAAGCCCCGCCGGTTGGAGACGAGGCGGACGTGGGCGGGGGCGGCGAAGTAGATCCACCAGGCCGCGTAGACGATCAGCAGGCCGCCCGCGGCGATGGGCAGCAGCTCACCGAGGGCGTCGTACTCGCTGATCCCCGCCTTGACCGCGACCGTCGCCGCCGCGATCGTCTCGCCCAGCACGATGATCGTGAACAGGCCGTAGCGCTCGGCGATGTGATGCGCGTGCCAGTGGGTGTGGGTGTCCTTCTCCGCGTAGGCGGGGACCGCCAGTTCGGCGACGACCATGACGAGGAAGATCCACGGGCGGGCGGGCTCGGGGGCCCAGAGGAGAGCGGTCCAGCCGATCTGGCAGAGGACCACCCCGCCCGCGTACCGGCGGCACATCGTGCGCTCGGCGGAGTCGGTCGCGTGATGGGCGGCGCGCAGCCACTGGAAGGAGAGCGCGAGCCGCATGACCGCGTAGCCGAGCACGGTGACGAGGAAGTCGTCCTCGAAGACGCGGGAGACGCCGGCGGCGAGGATCAGGACGCCGGCGATCTGGACGAGGGTGGCGACGCGGTAGAGGACGTCGTCGTTGTCGTACGCGGAGGCGAACCAGGTGAAGTTCATCCAGGCCCACCAGATCGCGAAGAAGACCATCGCGTAGTGGGCGACGCCGTCGGCGGCGTGGTGCTCGGCGACGGCGTGCACGAGTTCGGCGCCTGCCTGGGCGACCGCGACGACGAAGCAGAGGTCGAAGAACAGCTCGAGCGGGGTGGCGGCACGGTGCGCCTCGTCGCGCGAGCGCGCGGTGAGGGGCAGGAGCGGTTGCGTCATGCGCTCCAGCACACCAGAGCGGGGGGCGCGAGACGGTGCGGCGCCCACGGCCGCCCCGGGTTTCACCCGTGGGCGGGTGAGCGGGCCCGGCCCGGCGGCGCTGGCACGTCCGGCGGCCGTGGGGGCGCGGGGCCTGGCCCGCCGGTTCGGCCCGGACGCCTCCGAGGGCGGCACCGGTACGGCGCGGGCACGTCCGGCGGCCGTGGGGGCGCGGGGCCTGGCCCGCCGGTTCGGCCCGGATGCCTCCGAGGGCGGCCCCGGCGTGGCGGGGCTTCGCGCGCCCGCGCGCCGGGGCCCATCCCGCCTCACGTCACCCCTTCGCGGAGCCCGGAGCGGAGCGCGCTGATCCGTGCGGTCCGCGGCTCCGGCGGCGGGAACGCCATCCGAGCGACACGCTCACCCACCCGCCCCTCAAAACGGGCTCAAGGTGTTCATATCGCCCTACCGTGACCGGGTGACCGAGCCACCGATGGCCCCCGCGCCCGTCGTCCAGACCCCCTCCGCAGTGCGCCGCCGGGCCTCGCTCGCGGGTGCCGCCGTCTCCGCCCTGCTGGTCGTCGCGATCGTCCTCGGCAGCCGGTTCCTGCGGGACTTCGACTCGGCGCTCCTGCCGTACGCGGTCGCCACCGTCTTCCTCGCCTTCGGCGTCGCCTACCGGTACACGGTCTGGGTCTCCGCGCCCGGCGCCCGCCGGCTGTTCGCGCAGGGGTGGCGCTCCTTCTTCTCGGCCGCCAACTTCCGCCGGGCACCCACCGCCCTGCCGAAGATGACCGCCACCTACCTCGGCTTCCAGAAGTTCCTCGGCGCCCGCTCGCACGCCCGCTGGGCCGCCCACCAACTGATCTTCTGGGGGTGCGTGCTGGCCGCCCTGATCACCTTCCCTCTGACCTGGGGCTGGTTCACGTTCACCTCGGGCAGCGGCACGGGGCCGGGCTACGAGATGCGGATCTGGGGCTTCAAGATCCTCGGCTTCGACTCCCTGAACATCGTCGGCTGGCTGATGTTCCACGGCCTGGACATCGCCGCCGTCCTCGTCATCCCCGGCGCCTCGTACTTCCTGTGGCGCCGGATGAAGGACCGCGGCGCGATCACCGGCCAGCGCTTCGCCTACGACCTGGTCCCGCTGATCGCCCTGATCGTCATCTCGGTGACCGGGCTCCTCCTGACCTTCTCGTCGATCTTCCTGCACGGCGGCGGATACGAGTTCCTCGCGATCCTGCACATGGTCTCGGTGGTCTTCACCCTCATCTACATCCCGTTCGGCAAGTTCTTCCACATCGTCCAGCGGCCCGCCGCCGTCGGCATGCAGCTGTTCAAGTACACCTCCCGCGGCGAGGACGAAGCGGTCCTCGCCTGCCGTCGCTGTGAGGAACCCATCGACACCGCCCCGTACGTCGAGAACCTCCGGGGCACCATGCGCGACCTCGACCTCGGCTTCGACGCATGGGCCGAGTACTGCCCCCGCTGCAAACGCGTCCTGCGCGGCAACGCCTACCTCACCCACGTCAAGAAGGGTTACAAGTGACGCAGCAGCACGCGGGCGGCCGGCGCCCTCCGCTCGACCCCGCCATCGCCCCGCCCGGCACCCGCGCCTTCCGCGATGCCGGGGGCATCCCCGCGGACCGCTGGCGCGCCGACCAGGGCGGCGAGACGCTCGTCCCCACCCACTGCTGCTTCTGCGGCGTCCAGTGCGGGATGTACCTGCGCGTCGACCACGCGGGCAAGGTCTTCGGCGTCGAGCCCCGCAACCACGACATCAACCGGATGCGGCTGTGCCCCAAGGGCATCAACGCCTACCAGCAGGTCAACCACCCCGACCGGCTCACCGCCCCCCTCATGCGCCGCGACCGGGACGAGCCGTTCCGCGAGGCGAGCTGGGAGGAGGCGCTCGACTTCACCGTCGCCGAGATCCGCCGCATCCAGACCGAGTACGGCAACGACGCCTTCGGCCTCCTCGGCGGGGCCAGCCTCTTCTCCGAGAAGACGTATCTCGTCGGCAAGTTCGCCCGTGTCGCCCTGAAGACGAGGCACGTCGACTACAACGGACGCCTGTGCATGGTCTCCGCCGCCGGAGCCAACAAGCTCGCCTTCGGCATCGACCGGGCCGGCAACCCCTTCTCCGACATCCTCCTCACCGACTGCCTCCTCATCGCCGGCTCCAACGTCGGCGAATGCTTCCCCGTGATGACGCAGTACCTGTGGGGCGCCCGCGACCGGGGTGCCACCCTGATCGTCGTCGACCCCCGGGAGACGGCGATCGCCCGCACCGCCGACCTCCACGTCGCCCTCAAGCCGGGCACCGACTCCGCCTTCTTCAACGCGGTCCTCCACGTCATCGTCCAGGAGGGCCTGGCGGACGAGGCCTACCTCGCCGCCCACACCACCGGCTGGGAGGAGGTCAAGGAGACCGTCGCCGACTACCCGCCGTCCCGGTCCGCCGAAATCTGCGGAGTCCCGCGGGAGCAGATCGAGCGGGCCGCCCGGATGTTCGCCGGCGCCGGCCGCGCCATGGCCTGGCACGCCCGCGGCGTCGAGCACCACTCCCAGGGCGTCGAGAACTGCCTCACGGTCATCAACCTCTGCGCCGCCACCGGCAACATCGGCAAGCCGGGGGCCGGCTACGGCACCATCACCGGCCAGGGCAACGGACAGGGCGGCCGCGAACACGGCCAGAAGTCCGACCTCCTCCCCGGTGGCCGCTCGATCACGAACCCCGAGCACCGCCGCCAGATCTGCGAGATCTGGGGGATCGAGGAGTCCGAACTCCCGGCCGCCGGCACCTCCATGATGGAGATGGTCTGGCAGATGCGGCGCCGGGAGATCCGCGGCCTGATCGGCATCTGCAACAACCCCTTCGTCTCCCTCCCGAACTACGCGACCGTGAAACAGGGCTACGACGCCACCGAGTTCCACGCCCAGTTCGACTTCTTCCTCTCCGAGACCGCCGCCAACGCCCACGTCGTCTTCCCCGTCACCGTGTGGGCGGAGGACGAAGGGGTCATGGCCAACGCCGAGGCCCGGGTCGTCAAGCACAACAAGGCCCAGGAGCCTCCCGCCGGGGTCCGCACCGACACCTGGGTCATCTGCGAACTCGCCAGACGCCTCGAAGCCGGCGACAAGTTCGCCTTCCCCGACTCCCGCTCCGTCTTCGAGGAGCTGCGCGTCGCCTCCGCCGGCACGGTCAACGACTACTACGGCATCACCTACGAACGCCTGGAGGAGACCGGCGGCATCGCCTGGCCCTGCCCCACCACCGACCACCCGGGCACCCCACGCCTCTTCGAGGACGGGAGGACCTACCACCCGGACGGGAAGGTCCACCTCCAGGTCGTCGAGTGGCACCCGCCCATGGACCCGTACAGCGAGGAATACCCCCTCTCGCTCACGACCGGCCGCACCGTCGCCCACTTCCTCTCCGGCAACCAGACCCGCCGTCTGGGCGCCCTCGTCGAACAGACCCCCCGCCCCTGGGTCGAGGTCCACCCCTCCCACGGCTTCCGCTCCGGCGATCCCGTCCGCGTGGTCACCCGCCGGGGCAGCGAGGTCTTCCCCGCCCTCGTCACCGAGGCGATCCGCCCGGACACCGTCTTCGTGCCCTACCACTGGCCCGTCCCCACCGCGGCCAACGCGCTCACCATCGACGCCCTCGACCCCCGCTCCAAGATCCCCGAGTACAAGGTCTGCGCCGCCCGGATCGAGGCGGCCGCCCGGATCGACGAGGTCCCCGCGCCGCCCACCGCCCCCGGGCACCTCGCCTACCCGGAGACCCAGGTCTCCCGCACCGACCCCCTGCCCCCCACGTCCCCTCAGGGCCGTGGCACCTCGGAGAGGAGCTGACGGACGCTCATGATGGGCCGCACGATCTTCATCGACCCGGGGCGCTGCATCGGCTGCCAGGCGTGTGTCTCCGCCTGCCGTGAATGCGACTCTCACCGCGGCAAGTCGATGATCCATCTCGACTACCCCGACGAGGGCCACTCCGTCGCCTCCCTCCCCACCGTCTGCATGCACTGCGAGGACCCCGTCGCCCCGTGCGCCGAGGTGTGCCCCGCCGACGCGATCCTGGTCACCGCCGACGGCGTGGTGCAGCAGGCCGACACCACGCGCTGCATCGGCTGCGCCAACTGCGTCAACGCCTGCCCCTTCGGGGTCCCGAAGATCGACCTCCAGGCGAAGCTCCAGATGAAGTGCAACCTCTGCTACGACCGCACCGCCTACGGCCTGGCCCCGATGTGCGCCACCGTCTGCCCCACCGGCGCCCTCTTCTACGGAACCCTGGAGGAGCTCCAGGCGGAGCGCCCCGGCGTCCAGGTCGCCGACTCCTTCACCTTCGGCACCACCACCGTCACCACCGGCGTGGCGATGGTCGTCCCCGCCGACAAGGTGCGGTGGCCGGTCCCCGGAGGGCTTCCCGTCGTCGAGATCAACGGAGTGGACGTGGGCGGAACGAACCCGGGCGGGGACGGCGGCTCGCAACGGATGGACGTCCGATGAGCGTCACCACACCGCCCTCCGCCGAGGGCCCCGGGGCCACCGACGCCGCCCAGGAGGCGCTCCACGACCGCATCGCGGCCGACGCCCTCACCACCCGCCGCGACTACCTGCGGATCGTCGCCACGGTCTCCGGCGGCCTGGCCGTCGGTGGCGTCGGCGTCGCCTCCGGCATCCTGCACCGCCACGGCGACAGCGACGGCACACCCGAGCCGAAGAAGGTCGCCGACCGGCTGCCACCAGGCGAGGCCATCGCCTTCCGCTACCCCGAACAGGAGGACCGGGCGGTCGCGATCCGCCTGGAGGACGGCACCCTCGCGGGCTACTCGGCCGTCTGCACCCACCTCGCGTGCGCCGTGCTGTGGCGCAAGGACCGGGGCGGCGAGGGCGAGCTGTACTGCCCGTGCCACGAAGGAGTCTTCGACGCCCGTACGGGAGAGGTGACCGCGGGACCGCCGCCCCGGGCACTGCCGAAGGTGATCCTCGTGGAGGAGACGGACGGCAGCGTCTGGGCGGTGGGCACCACCCGGTCCGGCGAGAGCGTCGAGGAAGGGCTCTGCCGCGGTCTGGTCAAGGACCGGCCGGACCTCGCCGAGCGCTTCGGCTGCCCGGGAGCCTCGGCCGGCGGCGCACCGGAGAGGACGGCACGGACGTGAGCGACACCCCGTTCCCCCAGGACCCGGGCGGTCCCGGCGCGGCCGACGTGCCGTCCGGGCCGGCCTACACCCCGGGCAGCGGCAAGCCGCGACTGAACCGTCCGGTCCACGAGCGCTATCCCCAGATCCGGCCCACCAGCGGCTACGGCGACCCGCGGATCCGGCACACCGGACCGGGCCCGGGCGCCGGTACCGAACAGGAGCCGGAGCGCTCCTCCAAGCTCACGGCGCGCCTGGTGCTGGCCCTGTCCGTGGTCGTCGGCCAGCTCTGGGGGCTGACGATCGTGGTGGACGAGTGGATGTCCGGCGACACCGGCACCGCGTGGTGGGGCGCGGGCTTCCTGGTCCTGTCCTTCCTGGTCGTACTGGGACTGTGGGCGCTCGACCCGAAGGACCGCTGATCACCCGGGTACGCGGCCGGATCCCCGGCGTACCCTGGTTCCATGAGTACCGCCCCCGCCCACGGCCCGCGAGCAGCGAAGCAGTCCGACGACGATCCTCGTACGCGACCGGCGCCGGCCCTGGTCTTCGACGATCCGCTGGACCAGCAGTCCGCGGACGATACGGACCGCGGGTGGGGCGAGCGGCCTCCCGGCGGTGGTGACAGCGCCGCCGATCTCGCGCGCTTCCTCGACGAGAAGCCGCCGCACCACCTCTGAGACCGGCGCGAGCCGTCGGTCAGGGGGTGGGGTGCGTCCCCGTGCCGGTGCCCGCTCCGCCCCCGGAGCCGGAACCGCCTCCAGAGCCGAAGCCGGGGCCTGCGCCGGCACCCGGACCGGCGTCGGAGCCGGGCGCGGAACCCGGACCGCGCTGGGCCACGAGCGCGTCCCGGATCTCCTTCAGGACCTCCAGCTCGGTGATCTCCAACGTCTCCTGGACGCCTTCCTTCGCCTTGTCGTGCGCGGCCCGCCTGGCCAGGATCTTCGCCATCGGCAGGACCATCAGGAAGTAGACGACGGCCGCGGTGATCAGGAAGCTCAGGACCGCGCTGAGGACCAGACCCCACTGGATCTCGATGCCCTGCATCTCCCCGTCGACCACCCTGCACGGAGCCTTGAGGCAGGACTTGTAGCTCTCCAGATCCTTGGTGCCGAAGGCGCCGACCAGCGGGTTGATGACGCCCTTCACCACCGAGTTCACGATGTTGGTGAAGGCGGCACCGATGACGACCGCCACCGCCAGGTCGATCACGTTCCCGCGCATGAGGAAGGCCTTGAAGCCCGCCAGCACGCTCTCCTTCTTCGGAGTCACCCGGATACCTTTCGTCGCACGTCCAATTGGTGCACCCATTACGCCGTGATCGGCGGGAGGGCGTCCAATCCGTACACACGCACCGGTTACTTGACAGTCTGTCAGTACGATTCAGCACCAGGTCACCGCCAGGGGTGAGGTGATCGCCGCACCGGCCAGCGCGGTCGCCGTCGGCCGTGGCACGGACAGGACGACCAGCGCCCCACCGTCCGGACGCGTCTCGTCGGCGGGCGGCACCTCGGCCACCCGGGCGCCCGCGGCGACCACCCGCGGCCGCCCGCCGCCGCCCGTGGGGGAGTCGGGCGCGGCGATCACGTCGACCCGGTCACCGGGGCGCAGCAGGCGCACGGCCGCCGCGTCCGCGATCCGCACCGGAGCGGACACCAGCCGCACCGCGGGCGGGTGTCGTCGTTCGCGCGTCTCCCGGGGCGGCGGGTCGGCCGACACCTCCCCGGCTCCCGCCACCGCCAGCGCCGCCGCGGTCAGCGCGAGGACCGCGGCCGGGGTGCGGTGCCTGAGCCGCAGTGCCCGCCGCAGCCGCTGGGGGCCGCCGCGGGGCCGCAGCGGCTCGAAGCGCGGTACCTCGCACGTCTCGGGAACGGGCGAGAAGGAGTGGGCGGGCAGCGAAGCGGCGGAGAAGGGCGCAGGAGGGGAGGGCACGGAGGAAGCAAGGGAGGGAGGAGAGGAGGAGGAAGGAAGGGAGGGGACGGAGGGGAGAGAAGAACCCGTCATGGCGCACACCACCGGTCGCAAGCCGTTCCCCGGACCGTCCGGAGAACCGCTCCCACCCTCCCGGCTTCGCCCGCCCGCCGCTGACGCCTGTGGATCGCCCGATCCCTGTGGACAACCCGCTCACCCCTCGGGGTGACCCGCCGGCCCCATGGCCCCCCGGCCCATGCCCCCCCGGCCCCCGAGCGGCCCGGAGGCCCACGGCGCCCCCCCCGGCGCGGCCCAAGGCGGCCTCCACCGGTTCAGGCCGGCCTCGCGGTCCCCGGGCAGCCCGGCGGCTCAGGGCAGCGGTATCCCCAGGTCCCATCCGTCGTGCGCGTGGGTGCACAGGCAGTCCCGTTCCGCCGTGTCCGGCAGTGCGCCCACCGCGTCGAAGAGCACGTCCCGGAGCCGTGCGACGTTCTCGCCGAAGACGCGCAGCACCTCGGTGTGGGAGACGCCCTCGCCCGTCTCCGCGCCCGCGTCCAGGTCCGTGACCAGTGCGAGTGAGGTGTAGCAGAGGCCCAGTTCCCGGGCGAGGACCGCCTCCGGGTGCCCCGTCATGCCGACGACGGACCAGCCCGCCGCCGCGTGGTGGCGCGATTCCGCCCGGGTCGAGAACCTGGGTCCCTCGACCACGACCATCGTGCCGCCGTCCACGGCCTCCCAGCCCCGCCCGCGGGCGGCCTTCAGGGCCACCCGCCGCCCGTCGGGGCAGTAGGGGTCGGCGAAGGTCGTGTGCACGACGTTCGGTACGGCGCCGCCCCAGGCGTCCGGCAGCGGCTCCCCGTCGAAGTACGTCTGCGCCCTCGTCCGCGTCCGGTCGACCAGCTGGTCCGGTACGACGAGGGTGCCGGGCCCGTACTCCTCCCGCAGACCGCCCACCGCGCACGGCCCGAGCACCTGGCGCACGCCCACGGAGCGCAGGGCCCACAGGTTGGCGCGGTAGTTGATGCGGTGCGGCGGCACGGTGTGGCCGCGGCCGTGCCGGGGCAGGAACGCGACCCGCCGCCCGGCGGCCTCGCCGAGGAAGAGGAGGTCGCTGGGGCTCCCGTACGGGGTGTCCACGGACACCTCCGTCACGTCCTCAAGGAAGGAGTAGAAGCCCGATCCGCCGATCACGCCGATGTCCGCGTACGCCTTGGTCGCCATGACGATCACACTAAAGGGGGCGTCGGGTCCGCCACGGCGGAATCCGCCGAGCGACGGGGGAAGCCCCACCGCACTCGGCGATGGGGCTTCCGTGAGGACCGTGGGGTCGTGAGGACCCGGTCAGGCGGCCGAGCTGGAGCTGCTGCCGGAGGAGTTCGAGGAACCCGCAGAGCTCGACGCGCTCGACGTGCTGGAGCTCGCGCTCGACGACGCGGCCGGCTTGGCGTCCGAGGACGACGAACCGGAGGAGGCAGGGGCGGGCTTCGACGCCGGCGAGCTGCTGGACGACGAGCCGCGGCTGTCGTTGCGGTAGAACCCGGAGCCCTTGAACACGATGCCGACCGCCGAGAACACCTTCTTCAGGCGTCCCTTGCAGCTCGGGCATTCGGTCAGCGCGTCATCGGTGAACTTCTGCACCGCCTCGAGGCCCTCGCCGCACTCGGTGCACTGGTACTGGTAGGTCGGCACTTGTCTTCCTCCTGGCACTCACACTCATCGAGTGCTAACGACGATCCATAGTGACGTATTCCGCGGGATCAGTCCACCGTCACCGGCACTCGGTGACCGATACCACGTGCGGCGAGTCGCGCCGACGCCCGGGGTGCCAGCCGCGAGCGGAGCGCGAGCAGGGTGGCCAGCGCGAGGGCGGTGCCGACCAGCGGCACCAGGAAGCCGGTGCTGGCTCCGTACTCGTCGGCCAGGCGCCCGGCGACGGTGACGGCGGCGGCCTGGCCGAGCGCGACCGCGCCGGTGAGCCAGGTGAACGCCTCGGTGCGGGCGGTGGCCGGCACCAGGGTCTCGACGATGGTGTAGCCGGTGATCAGGGCCGGGGCGATGCACAGGCCGACCACGAGGCCGAGGGCGGCGAGCAGCGCCACGGAGTGGACGGACCAGAGCAGCGAGGCCGCCAGGGTCAGTCCGGCGTAGCCCAGGATCAGGCGCTTGCGCGGGCCGATCTTCCAGGCGACGGCGCCGCACGCGATGCCCGCGAGCATGTTGCCGGCGGCGAAGACGCCGTACAGCAGGCCGTTGGCGCCGGGGTTGCCGATCTCCTCGGAGAACGCGGTCAGGGAGACCTGCATGCCGCCGAAGACCGAGCCGATGCCCAGGAAGGCGACGGCCAGGACCCGGACGCCGGGGATCGAGAGCGCCGAGACGCGCGGGCCGGCGGCGGCCGCGGCGGCCAGGCCGTGGACGGGCTGGGTGCGGCGCTGGGCGGCGAAGAACAGGCCGCCGAAGAGCGTCAGCGAGGCTTCGGCGATCAGGCCGGCGGCGGGGTGCACACCGGTGCAGAGCGCGGTCGCAAGGACCGGGCCGACGACGAACGTGAACTCGTCGGTGACCGACTCGAAGGCGGCGGCCGTCGGCATCAGGGGCGAGCCCTCCAGCTTCGCCGCCCACCGGGCGCGGACCATCGGGCCGACCTGCGGCACGGAGGCACCGGCCGGCACGGCGGCCAGGAACAGCGCCCACAGGGGAGCGCCGGCGAGGGCGAGCACGGTCAGGGTGACGACGGAGGCGGCGTGGATCAGCACGCCGGGGAGCAGCACGGCACGCTGGCCGAAGCGGTCGGCGAGCTTGCCGCTCTGCGGGGCGAACAGGGCCATCGAGACGCCGGTGACGGCGGCGACCGCGCCGGCGCTGCCGTACGAGCCGGTGGTGTGCTGGACGAGCAGGACGATGCCGATCGTCAGCATCGCGAACGGCTGCCGGGCGGCGAAGCCGGGCAGCAGGAAGGAGAGGGCGCCCGGGGTGCGCAGCAGCTGTCCGTAGCCGGCTCGCTTGCCGGCCTCGCGGCCCTCCCCGGCCTCGCCGGTCGTCGCGACCCGGGAGCGCTTCGCGGCCCGGTCGGCCCGTCCGGCCCGGCGGGTGTCGCCCGCATCGGCCGCCGTGCCGGTCCCGCCCGGGTGGTTCTCGGACGGCGTGGACGTCACCGACGTCTCAAGCGTGTCAGAAGTGACCGTGGACACCACGGTCCTTGCCTTTCTGCCGCCTGGTAGCGCGCCCCGTGCACGGTGGTGCGGGTGTCGCCGAGAGCTGTCCTCATGCGCGGAACTGCGGTAGATGCCGAGTCCCACTGCGAGGGGATGTCTCGACCGCCATACGGTCGCGCCAGCTCTGCGTCAGGCAGAGTTGGTTCGATCTAAGTGTGCCTTCATGGTACAGGGAGAGGCGTCTTCCCGCCTGGGAAAACGCCTACTCCCCGCAATTGGTGCCTGTGATTAACCGGACGTTCGTTTGCGGATGGGCCGATGGGGGCGTTCCTCACCGTGGCCGCCGTGGCCCTCTCCCACGCCGTGGCCGAGCCGCGCCCCCGGGCCGAGCCGCCGGTGGGCGCTGACCGCCGTGGATCCGCCCGTGCCCAGCCATCCGGCCAGCTTGCCGCCCTGGCCCACGGCCCGCAGCCGTCGCTCGGCGGCGTCCCGGACCGGGTCGGTGGCGACGACGAGAAGTTCGTCCCCGCGCCGCAGGACCGTCGCCGGGCCCGGGACGAAGCTCTTGTCGTCCCGTACGACGAGGGTGACCGCGGCTCCGGCGGGCAGGCGCAGCTCCGCCACCTCCACGCCGTGCATCTTCGAGCCCGTCGGGATCGCGACCGACAGCAGGTGGCCGCGCAGGCGCTCCAGCGGGGCCGACTCGACCCCCAGGTCGGCGGCCTCCGCCGAGGCGCCGAGCTTCAGCGCCCGCGCCAGCCAGGGCAGGGTCGGCCCCTGCACCAGGGTGTAGACCACGACGAGGACGAAGACGATGTTGAAGACCCGCTCGCTGCCCTCGATCCCGGAGACCATCGGGATCGTGGCCAGGATGATCGGGACGGCTCCGCGCAGGCCGGCCCAGGACATCAGGGCCTGCTCCTGCCAGGGGATGCGGAACGGCAGCAGGCTGAGCAGGACCTCCATGGGCCGGGCCACCACCGTCAGCACCAGACCGATGATCACGGCGGGCCAGAAGTCGTCGACCAGCTGGGAGGGGGTCACGAGCAGGCCGAGCAGGACGAACATGCCGATCTGGGCGATCCAGCCCAGCCCTTCGGCGAAGCCGCGGTTGGCCGGCGCGTGCGGCAGCTTGGCGTTGCCGAGCACCATCGAGGCCAGATAGACGGCGAGGAAGCCGGAGCCGTGGGCCATCGCGCCGGCCGCGTACGCCACGACCGCGATGGCCATGACGGCGATCGGGTAGAGACCGGAGGCGGGCAGGGCCACGTGCCGCAGTCCGAAGGAGCCGAGGAAGCCGACGGCCAGGCCGATGGCCGCGCCGATGGCCAGCTCCAGGGCGATCTCGCCGACCAGGACGTACCAGCTGTCGACCGGCCCGACGGTCGAGAAGGCGACGACGAGGATGACGACGGGGGCGTCGTTGAAGCCGGACTCGGCCTCCAGGACGCCGGTGACCCGGGAGGGCAGCGGCACCTTGCGCAGGACGGAGAAGACGGCCGCGGCGTCCGTCGAGGAGACGACGGCGCCGATGATCATCGCCTGCCGCCATTCCAGGCCGACCAGGTAGTGCGCGGCGGCGGCCGTGATGCCCACGCTCACCGCGACGCCGACGGTCGACAGCACGACGGCCGCGGGCAGCGCGGGTTTGATCTCCTTCCACTTCGTGCCCAGGCCGCCCTCGGCCAGGATCACGACCAGGGCGGCATAGCCGATCACCTGGGTGAGTTCGGCGTTGTCGAAGGCGACGTTGCCGATGCCGTCCTGCCCGATGGCGACCCCGATCCCGAGGTACAGCAGCAGGCTGGGCAGCCCGCTCCGGGACGAGATCCGCACCGCCGCCACAGCGATGAGCAGCACGAGCGAGCAGATGAGCAGGAGTTCATTGAGCTGGTGGACAGTCAGTGGCCGATCCTTCCCCTCACATGCAGCCGGATCGTTCCTCCAGCAGCCGACACTTCGTTACCTTACCTAATCTTTAACGTTTCCTTGACGCCTTCCTGATGTCCTCTCGATCGCCAGTCCGGTAAGGGAGGGGCCCTCGGCGGCGTCGTCACGAGCGGCGATGGGCCTCCGCAGGCCGCTCTCACGGACACCGCGTCCGGGCCGCCGCGCCCCTGCGCCTAAGGTTGCTCCCGTACTCCAGGACCACCCTGCCCCTCGAAGGACAGCGATGCCCTCCAACACGACCGCGCCCCCCGCGAAGAAGAAGAAGGGGCGACGCGCCCGCCTGATCGTGCTCGTCCTGGTCCTCGCGCTGGTCGCGGGCATCGGGTACGGCGGGTACTGGGGCGTCAGCACCGTCCGGGGCTCGTTCCCGCAGACGACGGGCACGATCCGGCTCGACGCGCTCTCCGGCCAGGTGGAGGTCAAGCGTGACGCGTACGGCGTCCCGCAGATCTACGCCGACACCGAGGCCGACCTCTTCCGCGCCCAGGGCTTCGTCCAGGCCCAGGACCGCTTCTACGAGATGGACGTCCGGCGCCACATGACGTCGGGCCGGCTCTCCGAGATGTTCGGCAAGGGCCAGGTCGACACCGACGCCTTCCTGCGCACCCTCGGCTGGCACCGGGTCGCGCAGCAGGAGTACGACAAGGTCCTGTCGCCGGAGACGAAGAAGAACCTCCAGGCCTACGCGGAAGGCGTCAACGCCTACCTCAAGGACCGCGACCCGTCCGACGTCTCCGTCGAGTACGCGGCGCTCGCCTTCTCCCACGACTACGCGATCGAGCCCTGGACGCCGGTCGACTCGGTGGCCTGGCTCAAGGCGATGGCCTGGGACCTGCGCGGCAACATGCAGGACGAGATCGACCGCTCGCTGATGACGAGCCGGCTGAGCCCGGCGCAGATCAAGCAGCTGTACCCGCAGTACCCCTACGAGCTCCACCAGCCGATCGTCGACAAGGGCGCGGTCGACGAGGACAAGGGCGAGTTCGAGCCGGGCGCCGACGCGGACGGCGGCTCGGGCGACGGCAGCGGTACCGGCGGCTCGGGCACCTCCCTCAACGGCTCCACCGGCGGCTCCGCCGAGGGGTCGGCCGACGACGCCCTCCAGGGCATGCGGTCGCAGCTCGGCGAGCTGTCCGAGTCCCTCGACGGCATCCCCGCCCTGCTCGGCCCGAACGGCAACGGCATCGGCTCGAACTCCTGGGTCGTCTCCGGCCGGTACACGACCTCCGGCAAGCCGCTGCTCGCCAACGACCCGCACCTCGCGCCGCAGATGCCCTCCCTCTGGTACCAGATGGGCCTGCACTGCCGGTCGGTCTCCGCGACCTGCCGCTACGACGTCGCCGGATACACCTTCTCCGGTCTGCCGGGCGTGATCATCGGCCACAACGACTCCATCGCCTGGGGCTTCACCAACCTCGGCGCCGACGTCACCGACCTGTACCTGGAGAAGGTCAGCGGCGAGGGGTACCTCGTCGACGGACGCACCAAGCCGTTCACCACCCGCGAGGAGACGATCAGGATCGCGGGCGGCGGCAGCCGGCTGATCACGGTCCGCGCCACCGAACACGGCCCCCTCGTCTCCGACCGCTCCTCGGAGCTGGAGAGGGTCGGCCAGAAGGCCCCCGTCGGCAACGCCGCACCCGACCGCGGCAGCGGCTACGCCGTCTCCCTGCAGTGGACCGCCCTGCAGCCCGGGACCTCCATGGACGCCGTCTTCGAACTCAACCGCGCCAAGGACTTCAAGCAGTTCCGCGCCGCCGCGAAGAAGTTCGAGGTCCCGTCCCAGAACCTGATCTACGCCGACACCGAGGGCACCATCGGCTACCAGGCGCCCGGCAGGATCCCCGAGCGTGCCAAGGGCGACGGCACGCTTCCGGCGCCCGGCTGGGACTCCGCCTACAAGTGGAAGGGCTACATCCCCTACGAGGAGCTGCCCTACGAGGAGAACCCCGACCGCGGCTACATCGTCACCGCCAACCAGGCCGTCGTCGACGGCTCCTACCCCCACCTGCTGACCCGGGACTGGGGCTACGGCTCGCGGAGCCAGCGGATCAACGACCTCATCGAGTCGAAGATCAAGGACGGCGGAAAGATCTCGCCGGACGACATGCGGACCATGCAGATCGACAACCGCAGCGAGATCGCGACCCTGCTCAACCCGCTGCTGCTGAAGATCGACATCTCGGACCCGTACGTCCGCGAGGCGCAGAAGCTCCTGGAGGGCTGGGACTACACCCAGGAGCCGGACTCGGCCGCCGCCGCGTACTTCAACGCGGTCTGGCGCAACGTCCTCAAGCTCGCCTTCGGCGACAAGCTGCCCAAGGAGCTGCGGGCCGAGGGCGACTGCATCAACGTCCGCCCGGCCGACTCCACCGGACCGGTCGACGAGCAGAACAGGCTGGTGCGGGAGTGCGGCCAGCGCGACGCCGAATCGGCGCAGCCGGACGGCGGCGACCGCTGGTACGAGGTGGTCCGCCCGCTCCTGAAGGACGTGGACAACGACTGGTGGAAGACCGAGGCCAACCGCACGGACCAGGCCACCGAGAACCGTGACCAGCTGCTCGCCCGCGCCATGGAGGACGCCCGCTGGGAGCTGACCGCCAAGCTCGGCAAGGACGTCTCCACCTGGAGCTGGGGCCGGCTGCACCAGCTGACGCTGAAGAACCAGACCCTCGGCACCGCCGGTCCCGGCTTCGTCCAGGCGATGCTCAACCGCGGACCGTGGAACCTGGGCGGCGGCGAGGCGGCCGTCAACGCGACCGGCTGGAACGCGGCCGGCGGCTACGAGGTCGTCTGGGTGCCGTCGATGCGGATGGTCGTCAACGTCGGCGACTGGGACAGGTCCCGCTGGATCAACCTGACCGGCGCCTCGGGGCACGCCTACCACTCCAACTACGCCGACCAGACCGACAAGTGGGCGAAGGGCGAGCTGCTCGACTGGTCCTACGGCAAGGCGGCGGTCGAGGCCTCGACCGAGGACACGCTGGTCCTCAGGCCCTGACGGACCCGGGGGCTACGGCGTGAAGCGCCGGGCCCCCTCCGGGGTCACCACCGCGTGCACGGGGTGGTCGTGCGGTTCCTCCGGGACCCGGGCGACCACCTCGTTCGCGTAGAGGAGCACCACGAGCGCCGGGTCCGCCCCCGCCCGCGCGAGGCGGGCGAGGACCCGGTCGTACGAGCCGCCGCCCCGGCCGAGCCGCATCCCGCGCTCGTCGACCGCGAGCCCCGGCAGCAGCACCACGTCGGCCGCGCACACGGCCTCCGGGCCGAGCCGCGGCCCCGTCGGCTCCAGCAGCCCCCGGCCGGCCTTCGCCAGACCGTCCGGACCCTCGTACACGGCCCAGTCCAGGTCGTTGTCGGGCAGCAGGACCGGCAGCATGACCCGCACCCCCCGGGCCCGCAGGACGTCGAGCAAGGCGCGCGTGCCCGGCTCGCGGCCCACGGACACATAGGCGGCCACGGTCGACGCCCCCGCCATCGCGGGGAGTTCGAGGGCGCCACGGGCGAGCCGCTGGGCGGCGGCCCCGACAGCGGGACCGTCAAGCAGCGCGCGGGCGTCGAGCAACCGGCGGCGCAGATCGATCTTCTCGGACATCTCGGCCTTCGCTGTGGACTCTCGCGGCTGCACGCGCTCTCACGAACCTCTCGTACCGGGTCCTATGCACAGGAACTCGATGGGAGCGATGGGAGTCCCATCTTCCTCTCATACCGAACGGCTATGGTGCTCGGCATGACTCAGTCGCTCCCCAGGATCAGCAAGGCTGTCATCCCCGCCGCGGGTCTCGGTACCCGGTTCCTTCCGGCCACGAAGGCGACGCCGAAGGAGATGCTGCCGGTCGTGGACAAGCCGGCGATCCAGTACGTGGTCGAGGAGGCCGTGAAGGCCGGTCTCGGGGACGTGCTGATGATCACCGGTCGCAACAAGCGGCCGCTGGAGGACCACTTCGACCGGAATTACGAGCTGGAGGAGGCGCTGACCCGCAAGGGGGACGAGGAGCGGCTCTCCAAAGTCCGTGAGTCGAACGACCTGGCGACGATGCACTACGTGCGGCAGGGGGACCCGCGGGGCCTGGGGCACGCCGTGCTGTGCGCGGCCCCGCATGTGGGGGAGCAGCCGTTCGCGGTGCTCCTGGGGGACGACCTGATCGATCCGCGCGACGCGCTGCTGTCGCGGATGGTGGAGGTGCGGGAGCGTGAGGGCGGCAGCGTGGTGGCGCTGATGGAGGTCGAGCCGTCGCAGATCGGGCTGTACGGGTGCGCGGCGGTGGAGGCGACGGTCGACGCGGACGTGGTGAAGGTGCGGGATCTGGTGGAGAAGCCGGATCCGGGTGAGGCGCCGAGCAACTACGCGGTGATCGGGCGCTACGTGCTGGATCCGGCGGTCTTCGGGATACTGCGGGAGACCGAGCCGGGCCGTGGCGGCGAGATCCAGCTGACGGACGCGTTGCAGAAGCTGGCGCAGGACGAGCGGATCGGCGGGCCGGTGCACGGGGTGGTGTTCAAGGGGCGCCGTTATGACACCGGTGACCGTGGTGACTATCTGCGTGCCATTGTCAGACTCGCGTGCGAACGTGAAGACCTGGGACCGGACTTCCGGACCTGGCTCCGCAGTTATGTCAGCGAGGAGATGTAGCACCTTGAGCAGCAGTACGGCACCGGCGCCCGGCGATCCGTCCGACGGCCCCTCGCGCGGCCCGTCCCACGGTCCCTCCCACGGTCCGGCCGGCGACCCGTGCGACGGACCGTCGCACGGCCTCTGGTCCGTGGACGCGCACCTGGCCGACATCCTCGCGGCGGTCTCCCCGCTCGAACCCATCGAGCTGCAACTGCCCGACGCCCAGGGCTGCGTCCTCGTCGAGGACGTCACGGTGCCGGTCGCGCTGCCCCCGTTCGACAATAGCTCCATGGACGGGTACGCGGTCCGGGTCGCCGACGTCGCCGGGGCCACCGAGGAGTTCCCCGCCGTACTGACCGTGATCGGCGACGTCGCCGCCGGCGCCGGCGGCCTGCCCGTCGTCGGCCCCGGACAGGCCGCGCGGATCATGACCGGCGCCCCGCTGCCGCCCGGCGCCGAGGCCGTCGTCCCGGTCGAGTGGACCGACGGCGGCACGGGCGGGGGAGCGGCGAGCGGCATGCGCGCCGCCAGCGCCGCGCCGGAGGGGGCGGGCGGCGAGGTCCGCGTGCACCGCGCCGCCGAGGCGCGGGCGCACGTGCGCGCGCGGGGCAGCGACGTGCAGGCCGGGGACCTGGCCCTGGAGGCCGGCACGGTCCTCGGGCCCCCGCAGATCGGACTGCTGGCCGCCATCGGCCGCGGCACCGTGCGGGTGCGCCCTCGCCCGCGTGTGGTCGTGATCTCCACCGGTAGCGAACTGGTGCAGCCGGGCGAGGAGTTGGGCGAGGGCCAGATCTACGACTCCAACAGCTTCGCGCTCGCCGCGGCCGCCCGCGACGCCGGGGCCATCGCCTACCGCGTCGGCGCCGTCACGGACGACGCGGACACGCTCCGGGCCGCGATCGAGGACCAGCTGATCCGGGCCGACCTCCTGGTCACCACGGGCGGGGTGAGCGTCGGCGCGTACGACGTCGTCAAGGAGGCGCTGACGGCCGACGGCGAGGTCGACTTCCGCAAGCTGGCCATGCAGCCGGGCAAGCCCCAGGGCTTCGGCACGATCGGCCCCGAGCACACCCCGCTGCTCGCCCTTCCGGGGAACCCCGTCTCCTCGTACGTCTCCTTCGAGCTGTTCGTCCGGCCGGCGATCCGGGCGCTGATGGGCCTCGGCGATCTGCACCGTCCGCGGGTGCGTGCCGTCCTCAAGGCGGACCGGGCGCTGGCCTCGCCGTCGGGCCGCCGCCAGTTCCTCCGCGGGACGTACGACGCCGAGTCCGGCACCGTCACCCCGGTGGGCGGCGCCGGCTCCCACCTGGTCGCCGCGCTCGCGCACGCCGACGCCCTGCTCGTCGTACCGGAGGAGCGGGAATCGGTGGAGCCGGGCAGCGAGCTGGAAGTGGTCCTGCTCGGCTGACGGGGGCACTCTGGCGGTAGCGTGTCGTTCCACACAGCGACCGGGAGCGTCACAGCCATGAGCACGCAGCAAGGACTCACCCACATCGACGAGGCGGGTGCGGCCCGCATGGTCGACGTCTCCGCGAAGGACGTGACGGCACGGACCGCGCGCGCCAGTGGCCGCGTCCTCGTCTCGCCGCGCGTGATCGAACTGCTGCGGGGCGAGGGGGTCCCCAAGGGGGACGCCCTCGCCACCGCCCGCATCGCGGGGATCATGGGCGCCAAGAAGACCCCGGACCTCATCCCGCTCTGCCACCCCCTCGCCGTCTCGGGCGTGACGCTGGACCTGACGGTCGCGGACGACGCGGTCGAGATCCTGGCGACCGTGAAGACCACGGACCGCACGGGCGTCGAGATGGAGGCGCTGACGGCGGTCTCGGTGGCCGCTCTGACGGTCGTCGACATGATCAAGGCGGTCGACAAGGGCGCGGTCATCTCCGACGTACGGGTGGAGGAGAAGACGGGCGGCAAGTCGGGGACGTGGACCCGGACGGAGCAGGGAGCATGACGGCCGGGACGGACGCCCCCGGCGGCCCGGCGCTCCGGCCGGCCGCCGTGCCGCACGTGCGGGCGGGGCGGGTGTCCGAGGCCCACGGGCCCTCGGACGGGGAGCGCGCGGGCCACGCCGACGCGGCCGGCGAGCACGCCGGCTCGACGCCGGCGCTCGACGCCTTCGAGTCGGGCGGCGCCCTCTTGGCCCCGTACTCCGCGCTGGTCGTGACGGCCTCCAACCGGGCCGCCGCCGGCGTGTACGAGGACAAGGGCGGGCCGCTGCTCGCCGAGGGCCTGCGGCGGATGGGCTTCGCCGTCGACGGACCGCAGGTCGTCCCGGACGGCGAGCCCGTCGGAGCGGCGCTGCGGGCCGGGGTCGAGGCGGGCTACGACGTCATCCTCACCACCGGCGGCACGGGCGTCTCGCCCACCGACGCGACCCCCGAGGTCACCCGCCGGATCCTCGACCACGAGATCCCCGGCATCCCGGAGGCGATCCGCGCGTACGGGCGGGAGAAGGTGCCGACCGCCGCCCTCTCGCGCGGCCTCGCGGGAGTCGCGGGCGGCACGGTGATCGTGAACCTGCCCGGTTCGACGGGCGGGGTGCGCGACGGCCTCGCCGTCCTCGAACCGCTCCTCGTCCACGCCGTCGACCAGCTCCGGGGCGGCGACCACCCGAGACCGGGGTCGGATCCGGGCCGGGCGTCGTGATCTCGCCCTGGCCCGTGGTCCTGGCGGACGGCGACGTGGTCCTCCGCCCGATAAAGCTGCGCGACCAGCGGGAATGGCGCGAGGTGAACCGGCGCAACCGCGACTGGCTGCGCCCCTGGGAGGCGACCGTCCCCCCGGTGGGGCCCGGCGGCCCGGTCGCGCAGCGCCCCACGTACCGGCAGATGGTCCGTCACCTGCGCGCCGAGGCCAACGCGGGACGCATGCTGCCCTTCGTGATCGAGTACCGCGGGCAGCTGGTCGGGCAGCTCACCGTCGCCGGGATCACCTGGGGCTCGATGTGCTCCGGGCACGTCGGTTACTGGGTGGACAGCGCGGTGGCGGGCCGCGGCGTCATGCCGACGGCGGTCGCCCTCGCCGTCGACCACTGCTTCCGGGTGGTCGGACTGCACCGGATGGAAGTCTGCATTCGGCCTGAGAACGGCCCTTCGCGGCGCGTCGTGGAGAAATTGGGATTCAGGGAGGAAGGGCTGCGCCCCCGGTACCTCCACATCGACGGGGCGTGGCGGGACCATCTCGTCTTCGCGCTGACCGTCGAGGAAGTCCCCGAAGGGCTGCTGCGCCGCTGGCACCGGACACGGCAGCAGCAGTCGGCGAACCCGGATAAATAAAAAGTGTGTTCGAATTCGATCGACAGTCGACCACTGATCGAGCGTCAATCGATCCGAACAATCACAAAAAAGTTCAGTGATATCAGGCAGATCGTGCGACACACCGGGCCAATTGGCCGATGCCCTCGGGTGAACCCCTCTACCGTGTGAGGCGTGAGCAGCAGCGGCCTCATCTACGCAGTCATCGTCGGGGCCTGGGCCGCCTACCTGGTGCCGATGTGGCTCCGCCGGCAGGACGAGCTCAACGAAGCCCGTCCGACGGAACGCTTCAGCACCGCCATCCGGCTGCTGTCCGGACGGGCGGGCATGGAGCGCCGGTACGCCAAGGAGCTGAGGGACCGGGACCGTACGGCGGACGACGCGGTACCCGACGTGGACCCGGACGCGGCGACCGAGCATCTCAGCTCGGTCGACGTCCGGGCCTTCTCCGCGCCCGCGGCCAGGACGGAAGCCCGCCTGGAGCTTCCCGAACCGGTCCCGGCCCAGGCGGCCCGCCGGCCGTCGAAGGCGGCCGCCGAGCGCGCCCGGCGCGGCAAGGTCCTCGCCCGGCGCCGGCGGACCACGGTGGTCCTCTTCCTCGCCTTCACCCTCGGCGCGATCGTCGCCGCGGTCGGCGGCCTGGCGTTCCTGTGGGCGCCCGCCGCCCCCGCGCTGCTCCTGAGCGCCTACATCGTCCATCTGCGCACGCAGGAGCGGCGGCGTTTCGTCTACGTGATGGACCGGCGCCGCGCCGAGGCGGCGGCCGCGCGGCTGCGCGAGAGCCGGCCGCAGCGCCGGCAGCCGGCGGCGGAGCCGGAGGGCGACACGGCGCGGCCCGAACCGGAACCGGCCCCGGCGGTCTCCCCGCAGGAGGCCGGCCGCCGCGCGCTCGTCGAGCAGACGGACCACGCGGAGTGGGTGGACCAGCAGCGGGAGCGCGGCCCGGCCCGGGGCGACAGCTGGGACCCGGTCCCGGTGCCGCTCCCCACCTACGTCACCGCCCCGGTCGCCCCGCGCGCCACGGGCGGCGTGGACATCACCGATCCGGAGACCTGGAGCTCGGCCCGGTCCTCCACGGCGGCGGCGGAACCGCCCCCGGCCACGTCGTCCGCCCCGCCGCCCCCGGCCCCCCGCCAGCGCACGGCGCCGGGGCCCCGGAACCGCGAGGGCGGCCGCACGCCGCTCTTCGACCAGTACGCGGACGAGGACCGGCCGCGCGCGGCCAACGAGTGAGGCGGATTTCCGAGTACGCCGATCGGGATGCTAATGTTTCACACGTCGCAAGGGCCTGTGGCGCAGTCTGGTAGCGCACCTCGTTCGCATCGAGGGGGTCTGGGGTTCAAATCCCCACAGGTCCACCAGCGCACAGAGGATCCCGTCCGATCGGAGACGATCGGACGGGATCCTTTCGTTTGAGCGGGTGTCAGGAGCGGTGTCAGGAAGCCTGGGCCCGGTCGTACAGCGCCTTCGCGTCATTGCCGAAGTACGGGCCGAACATGCGGTTGGGCAGGAAGGTGTACCCGAAGCTGTTCACCGAGACCTGCAGGCCCGTGCCCGTGGCCTCGCTGAAGCCGGTGAACCAGGGGCCGCCGCTGGAGCCGCCGGTCATGTTGCACCCGAGGCTGTGGTCCTGCGAGAAGAGGAAGTCCTTGGAGGAGTTCCCCGAGCAGTGGATCAGCTTGCTGCCGTCGTAGGGCGAGGCGGCCGGGAAGCCGAAGGCGTACATCGGCTTGTTGTAGCCGCCGTTGAACTGAATGCCCTGGGCGCCGGTGACCGCCGTCAGCCTCCGGCCGTCGAGCGGGGCCACGACGGCCGCGCCCACGTCGTAGTTGATGTCCTCGCTCGCCTCCCACTGCGGGGTCGTGAGCGTGGTGGCCGCCGCCCACTGGCCGTACGGCGCGCTGCCGTTGTCGTACGCGGGGACGAAGACCCAGTTCGTGTGCCAGCTGCCCTGGTACTTCACGCAGTGGCCGGCCGTGATGACCGTGCTGGCGTTCTGGCTGGTGACGGCGTTGCCGGAGCAGCTGGCCGTCCGGCCCTGGAAGGTGAAGAAGACCCGTCCCGAGGTCTTCACCACCGCGCCGCCGCCGGTCCACGGGCCGCCCGCCTGCGGGAAGGCCGTGGGCGACACGGCGGCGGCGGACGGTGAGCCGGGGGCCCCGGCGGTGGGGGCGATCGTCGTCGGGGAGGCCGCGCCGGCGACGTGCCTCAGGGCGCCCGGGGCGGCCTTCAGGTCCAGGGGGACGGCCGCGCGCATGCGGGCCGGGGTCCAGAAGGCGCCCGCCTGCCGCTGTTCCGCCACGCCGACCGAGCGGGCGGCCGGCGCCAGCGCGTCCGGGGCGGGGGCGGCCTGCGCCGTCGTCGTGGTCAGGGCGCCGGTGAGCAGGGTTCCGGCGGACAGCAGGACGGCTGCGAGTGTGCGATGGCGTCTCACGCATGTCTCCTTCTGCCGAGGCAGGTGGGGGATGAGAACGGTGCGGATCGGCGTGCGTGAGGCAGCGTGCCAGAAGGTTCGTCGTTTGTCAGGACCGCGTCATGCATCGATGTGCGCCCCCTCCGGACGGGACCCGGGGCCGGGTGGGGCGCTTCGAGGATCAGACCAGCGGCTTCGCGAAACAGCGGCTGCTCTCGTACTCCCGGTAGTAACCGAACTTCGCGCAGGGCTCGTAGCCGCTCGAGAGGTAGAGCGCGATCGCCTCGGGCTGCATGTCGCCGGTCTCCAGGACCATCCGCGTCCGTCCCGCCGCCCGGGCGTCCGCCTCGAGCGCGGCGAGGATCCGCCGCGCGAGGCCGAGGCCCCGTGCCTCCGGGACGACGTACATGCGCTTCAGCTCGGCGTCGCCGTCGGAGTACCCCTCCTCGTTCTCGTCCTGCGTCCGCCAGCCGCCCGTGGCGACGGGGCGGCCCAGGGGGTCGTACGCGAGGAGGTAGAGGCCGGCGGGCGGGGCGAACATGCGGGCGTCCAGCGGTGTGACATCGCCCTCGTCGCCGTAGCGCACGGCGTACTCCAGCTGAACGGCGTCGTTGAGTTTGACCGCGTCAGGGTGGTCATACGGAGTCGGGCGAATATCCATGCGGAGTATCGTACATGTATGCGGACCCATCCCGTCGGTATTCTCCCGGGATGCTCACTGTGACGTCCGTCAATGTCAATGGTCTCAGAGCCGCCGCCAAGAAGGGCTTCGTGGAGTGGCTGGCCGGTACCGCCGCCGACGCGGTCTGCCTCCAGGAGGTCCGGGCCGAGGAGTCCCAGCTGCCGGCGGAGGTCCGCGCGCCCGAGGGCTGGTTCACCGCGCACGCCCCGGCCGCCGCCAAGGGACGGGCGGGCGTCTCCCTCTACACCCGGCGCGAGCCCGACCAGGTGCGGATCGGCTTCGGGTCGAGCGAGTTCGACTCCAGCGGCCGCTACCTGGAGGCCGACCTGCCCGGCGTCACCGTCGCCAGCCTCTACCTGCCGTCCGGCGAGGTCGGCACCGAGCGGCAGGACGAGAAGGTCCGCTTCATGGGGGAGTTCCTGCCCTATCTCAAGGAGCTGCGGGAGCGGGCCGCCGCCGACGGGCGTGAGGTCGTCGTCTGCGGCGACTGGAACATCGCCCACCGCGAGGCCGATCTCAAGAACTGGAAGGCCAACCGGAAGAACGCCGGCTTCCTCCCCGAGGAGCGGGCCTGGCTGACCCGTGTCTTCGACGAGGTGGGGTACGTCGACGTGGTCCGCGCCCTCCATCCCGACCAGGAGGGCCCGTACTCCTGGTGGTCGTACCGCGGCCGGGCCTTCGACAACGACTCCGGATGGCGGATCGACTACCAGGTCGCCACGCCCCGCCTCGCCGAGCGGGCCGTGAAGGCGTGGGTCGAGCGGGCGGCGACCCACGGCGAGCGGTGGAGCGACCACGCCCCGGTGACGGCGGTCTACGAGCTCTAGGAGGTGGCGCGGCCGGGCCCGCCCGGCACGCGGCCGGTTCCGGACGGGGCGCTTTTCTCGCCGCCCCGTCCTGTCATACCGTTCTGGAATTACGCAGGCCACGGGTGGGGAGAAGCGTTGAACGCGCGCATTCTGGTCGCCGAAGACGACGAGAAGCAGTCTCGGCTGATCCGGATTTACCTGGAGCGAGAAGGAAATACGGTGCAGGTCGTCGGCGACGGCCGGGCCGCTCTGGAACGCGCGCGGACGACACGTCCGGACCTCATCGTTCTCGATGTGATGTTGCCGCTCGTCGACGGGCTCGATGTCTGCCGCATTCTTCGAGCAGAATCGGACGTTCCTATTCTGCTCCTGACCGCGCGCACCACCGAGGAGGACATGCTTCTCGGACTCGACCTCGGCGCCGACGACTATCTCACCAAGCCCTACAGCCCCCGCGAACTCACCGCCCGTGTGCGGGCGCTGCTGCGCCGGTCCAGGAAGGCAGGCGCGGCGGAGCCCGCCGTGCTGCGGGTCGGCGACGTCGAGCTGGACACCGCGCGCTTCGAGGTGCGGGTGGCGGGCCGGCCGGTGTCGCTGACCTCGAAGGAGTTCTCCATCCTGGAGGCGCTCGCCCGCGAGCCGGGGCGGGTCTTCACCCGCGCGCAGATCATCGAGCGGGTCTTCGGCTTCGACAGCGACGTGCTGGAGCGGACGGTGGACGCGCACGTCATGAATCTCCGCCGGAAGCTGGAGGAGGCTCCGGGACGGCCGCGCCGCCTGGAGACGGTGTACGGGCGGGGGTACCGCCTCCGGGACGGCTCGGCCTGACCGCGGCCCCGCCGTCCGGCCGGGCGCCGCCCCGCGGGGCGCCTCCGTGCGCCGCCGCCGTGGAGAGGGTGACCGTGAAGGTCGTCCCGACGCCGACCGCGCTCTCGACGTCGATCGTCCCCTGGTGGTCGGCGACGATCTGGCGGGCGATGGAGAGTCCCAGACCGCTGCCGCCGGTCGCCCGCCCCCGCGCGGCGTCCGCCCGCCAGAAGCGGTCGAAGAGGTGCGGCAGTTCCCCGGCCGGGATCCCCTTGCCGGTGTCCCGCACCTGAACGATCGCCAGGTCGCCGTGGCGCATCAGCGCCAGCGTGACGCTGCCGCCCGACGGCGTGGCCCGTAGTGCGTTGCCGACGAGGTTGCCGACGACCTGCCGCAGCCGGTCGGCGTCGGCGATCACCGGCACCGGCTCCGGGGCCTCCAGACGCAGCGCCACCCCGGCGGCGGCGGCCCCGGCCCGGTGGGCGGTGGCGGCCGTCTCGAGCAGCTCGCGCAGGTCTGTCGCGGCGCGGTGGTAGGTGAGCGCCCCGGCCTCGGCGAGGGCCAGGTCCTGGAGGTCGTCCACGATCCGCTGCTGGAGCATCGCCTCCTCGTGGAGGGAGTCGAACAGCTCGGGGGTCGGTTCGACGACCCCGTCCTGGAGCGCCTCCAGATAGCCGCGCAGGTTGGCCAGCGGGGTGCGCAGCTCGTGCGCGATGTCGCCGATGAGGCGGCGCTGGCGCTCCTCGGCGGCCTGGAGCGAGTCCGCCATGCGGTTGAACGCGACGCCGAGCGCGGCGATCTCGTCCCGGCCGGAGACGGGCACCCGCCGCCTCAGGTCGCCCTCCCCGAGCTCGCCGGCGGCCACGGTCAGCGCGCGGACCGGCCGCAGCACGGCGCGGCTCAGGAGCAGGGCGCCGAGGATCGCGGCCAGGGCGACTCCGGCGGCGACGGCGACGGTGGGGGCGGCGGCGAGGGTGGGCGGGGATTCGTCGAGGACCCCGAGGCGGACCTGGAGGCGGGGCGGGGCGGCGGAGGCGGTCCGCTCGTTGAAGACCCGCTGGAGGCAGGGGGTGACGCGCTGCTCGGACCGGCAGGCGGTGACCGCGGCGCGGTCCCGGCCGGCCTGCGGGTCCGGGGCGCCGGCCGGCTCCGGGCACACGGCCGGCCTGCGGTCCGCGCTGATCACGGGCACGCCCGTCTCGTCCGGCCGGGCCGTCACCTGCGCCCCTGCCCTGGTCAGGCAGCGGGCGTCCGCCGCCGTGGCCCGGTAGCGGGCGATGGCGGCGACGGTCACCTTCACCGAGGCCAGCGGCACCTGGCCCTCGGGGAACCGCAGGACGGGGCGGGGGTCGACCAGGACGGCGGGCTGGCGGCTCAGGGCGCGCGGCGCGCGGCCCGCGAGGGCGTCGGAGTCGGCGAGCAGGACATCGGCCTCCGTGACGACCCGGACGCGCTGTCCGGTGTCCTCGGCCAGTCTGCCCACCGTCGGCGACAGTCCGTCCCAGGTGCCGTGCGCGAACCCGTAGGCGCGGAGCTCGCCGGTGATCCGGGCGACCTCCTGGCGGCCGGCGGTGAGGGAGTCGCGCACCTGACTGTTGGCCTGGCGCAGGGTCAGCCACGCCGTGGCGGCCGTGGCGGCCATCGCGACGAGCATCAGCAGGGCGAGCGCCCGCAGTCTGAAGCTCACCGCACCTCCTTCGGGTTCCGAGTGGATCGGGGCTGTTTCCGGTCACCGGGTATTTCCGCGGGCCCGCCCCGGACGGAATTCCTCCGGTGCGGTTCGCCAAGGTACCGGGTGTTTCGGCGGTCGTGCGCCGGCCGTGGTGGCAGGTGGCCGGATTGCTGTGATGCGGCCGATAAGCGCGGCATGGCGGCGCATTCTCGACCGGAAAGGTTCCAGTCTCAACAGAAGTGAAACCGGCCAGCCGGACGCGGAACGCTTTCTTCACATATTGCGGACGGCGATCGTTTTCACACCGCTCACCTTCCCGGGGGGGAATGGGCGGTGGCTGTTCTCACTTCAGAGCCGGCCGGCACAGAGAGAGCAGCGAAATCCGACGACTCTATCTGGGGGTTCGAAATGAAACGTCGATTTGCCGCCGTCATTCCCGCCGTCGCCATGGCCGCTCTGGCCATTCCGATGGTCACCGCCGCTCCGGCCACCGCCCACGCCGCCTGCGGCACGGGCGCCGCCGACGCGGACGGCGGCGCGTGGAACGCCAACCGGGCGAACGGCGCCAACATGCGCAGCGGCTCCAGCACCGGCTGTGGCATCAACGGCATCGCGTACAGCTCCAGCAAGCTGGACTACCACTGCTACACCGTGGGCAACGACGGCTACTCGTGGACGTACGTCCGCAACGACTCCGCCTCGCCCGACACGTTCGGCTGGATCCGTGACGACCTGCTGAGCGACGGCGGCAGCTACGTCGCCTGTTGATCCTCCTTCTGTGACGGCCTGACTCCCGGGCCGTGACGGATGTCGGGGGCGGTCTCTTCCGAGGCCGCCCCCGACGCGTGTGCGCGCTTTCCGCCGGCGTCGGCATGGCTCAGGTGCCCGCCAGGGCCTCCGTCGGCGACAGCCTGCTCGCCCGGACCGCCGGATACAGTCCGGCGATCATGCCGATGACGAGCGTCGAACCGACGCCCGCGGCGCTCGCCCACACGGGGACGACCGTCGGCCAGTCGCGGCTGAGGGCGTACCCGGCCGTGATCAGCGTCCCCAGCACCGTTCCGGCGAGGCCGCCGATCAGCGAGAGCAGCAGGGACTCCGTCACGAACTGCGTGCGGATCTGGCCGCGGGTGGCGCCCAGCGCCCGGCGCAGGCCGATCTCCGGGCGCCGCTCCAGGACCGAGATGACCATGGTGTTGCCCACGCCGACCCCTCCGACGAGCAGCGCCACGCCGCCGAGGCCGAGCAGGAGGCCGGTCAGCGCGGACTGGGTGGCCTCGCGTGCCGCGAGCGCGTCGGAGGGCCGGGAGATCTGCACCTCCCCGGGACTCGCCGGATTGGCGGTGGCCGGGAGCACCGCGCGGACCGACGCGACCTGGCTGTCCTCGGCCCGTACGTACACCTTCGACGGATGGCCGTCGAAGCGGAGGTAGGTCCGGGCGGCGGGCCAGCCGACGAGCGCGGCGCTGTCGAGCTCCGGCGCCAGCGGGACGGGGTCGAGGATCCCGACCAGCGAGAACCACCGGTCGCCGAGCCAGACCCGGGTGCCGGGGGTGTACAGGTCGAGCCGCTGGGCGGCGGTCGCCCCCAGGACGACGGCCGGGTACCTCTCCGTCGCGGAGTCCAGCCAGCGGCCCTTGCGGACGTGACCGCCGACGGCCGGCAGCAGGTCGGATCCGGCGGCGAGGACGTCGAGCGACCCGGTGCGGCCCGCGGCGATGCGCTCGTTGCGGTAGACCTTGGCCCCGGTGGCCCCGGTGGCGGCGACCTGCTGCACCGGCGGGACGCGGTCGATCATCGCCACGGACTTCGGGGGCAGCTTGGCCTTCTCACCGCCGGCGGTCTCGCCGGGGGCGATGCGCAGCAGATTGGTTCCCAGGGCGTCGAGCCGCCGGTCCACCTCGGCCTGCCCGGACCCCGAGATGCCGACCACCGCGATCATGGCGGCGACGCCGATGGCGATGCCGAGCGCGGAGAGGAAGACCCGCAGCGGACGCGTCCGCAGCCCGGTGCCGCCGAGCCGTACGACATCCGCCGGGCCGAGCCGTGCGGCGCGCAGCCGAGAGGGCCCGGGTGCGGGCTCCGGCGCCCGGGCGGGGGCGTCCGGCGCGTCGGCCGGCAGGGAGCGGAACCGGAGGGTCTCCGGGCCGGAACCCCGATCGCTCGTCGTGCTGTCCGTCACCGAGGCGCCCCGATCGTCGTGCTCCGTGCCGAGTCGGTGACCAGGCGGCCGTCGCGCATCTCGATGCGGCGCGGCAGCTCGGCGGCGATCTCGCGGTCATGGGTGATGATCACCACGGTCGTCCCGGAGGCGTTCAGCTCGCGCAGCAGCGTGAGGACGGCGGCCCCGGACGCCGAGTCGAGGTTCCCGGTCGGCTCGTCCGCCAGCAGGACCGACGGCGATCCGACCACCGCGCGGGCGACCGCGACCCGCTGGCGCTCTCCGCCGGAGAGCTGGTGGGGGAGGTGGTGGACGCGGTGGCTGAGACCGACGCGTTCGAGGGCTGCCGCCGCCTTGGCGCGGCGGCGGCGCATCGGCACGCCCGCGTAGAGCAGGCCGTCCGCGACCGAGTCGAGGACGGGGACGCCGACCGCGAGGTGGAACTGCTGGAAGACGAAGCCGATCCGGGTGGCCCGCAGCGCGGAGACCTCCCGGTCGGACAGGCGCGCCACGTCATGGCCGTCGACCAGGACGCGCCCGGAGGAGGGGCGGTCGAGGCTGCCCATGAGGTTGAGGACGGTCGACTTGCCCGAGCCCGACGGGCCGACGATCGCGACCAGTTCGCCCCTCTCGATGCGCAGCCGCACGTCCCGCACCGCCGCCACACCGCCGGGGTACGTCTTGGAGACCGCGTCGAACTCCACGACCGCCGCAGGCCCGCCGCTCACTCCGGGATCCTCACCTTCATGCCCTCGCGGACCGAGGGGCCGCTGACCTCCACCCTGCCGTCGGCGAAGAGACCCGTCCGCACGGCGACGAAGGTGCCCTCGGAGCTCTCCAGGCCGTGCCCGCCTTCGGCGAGGGCGACCAGCGCGGCGACCGGGACGGTCAGCACGTCCTTGACCTCCTTGCCCACGTACTCGACCGTCACCGGGCCGCTCTCCAGCCGCCCGACGGCCGTCTGGTCCTTCAGGGTGACGGTCACCGGGATCGTCGCTGGCGGTTCCCCGCCGCCCGCGCCCGTGCCCTCCTGGGTCGCGGCGGTCGCCTGCCTGCCGATCGCGGCCACCTCGCCCTTGACGGGGGTGCCGTCGGGCAGCTTCACCGTGACGGTCTCGCCGCGTACCGCCCAGCCGGCGTCCGCGGCGGAGGCCTGGACGGTCACCTTGCGGGCCGTGCCGGTGTAGGTGAGCGTGTTCTCCCCGGCCGCCGCGCCGAGCCGGACACCCGGCTGCCCGATCCGCACCTTTCCGGCGGAGTAGATGACGTCGCCCACCCCGACCGTGCCGGTCCGGGCCACGCCGAGCGACTTCTGCCAGCGCTTGACGGCGTTCGCCGTCGCGGTGGTGAATCTCTCGTCCACCGTGAAGCCGGTGTAGCCCAGCGCGGCCAGATTGGTCTCGAACTGCATGACGTCCATGCCCCGCATCTCGCGCGGCGCGCGGGGCGTCCCGGTGCTCCCTCCCGTCCCGGTGCCCTTCGTGGCCGGTGATCCGGAGGTGTTCGTCGATCCGGAGGCGTTGTTCGGGGAGGTGCCGCTCCCGTCGCTCCGCTGGCGTCCGTCGCCGGAGCCCTCGCCGTCCGAGTCCCCGCCGTCCGTGCCCTCACCGGCGGACCCCTGGCCGTCCGTGCCCGGACCGTCCGGGGAGGTCAGCCCGAGGGGCCGGTACATCGGCAGCGAGCCGTACAGCAATGTCACCGGCCGGTCGTCGACCCGGAGCAGTTCGCCGCCGCGTTCGACGGTGGCGCCCGCCTCGGGCAGCCAGGTCACGGTGCCCTGGGCCTTGACGGGCAGGGGCAGTTCGGTGCCGTAGCCCAACTGTCCGTCCACCGCGGTGCGTTCGGTCAGCGTCGCCCGGGTGACCGGGACGACGGAGCCGGACCGGGGCGGCGCGCCGGGGCCCTGCTCCCCGCCGCCGCCCAGCCCGAGCGCGCCGACCACGGCGACCGCCGCCACGACGGCCACGGCCGAGGCGATCAGCGCCGTGCGCCGCCCGCGCCGGCCGCGCGGGGGCGGCGCCGCGAGGGCCGCCCCGTGCGCGTCATCGGTATGCGTCACCGTCTCCGTCATCGTCAGCCCTTGGCCGGGGGCGCGTCGGTCGGGGCGCCGCTGATCGGTGCGCAGAGCCGGATGGCCCGCTGTGCGCCGGCCGAGCTCTGGTCCCACGGGGAGATGCCCGTGTTGTTGTTCTCCGGGTAGCCGTCGGGGCCCGGGTCCGGGTAGTCGGGGGCGCCGTTCTTCTGCATGCAGGCGGCGTAGTCGCGCGCGGCCTTGACCTGTTCGGGGCTCAGCTTGGGCCGGGGGTTGACGAGTTCTTCGAGTCCTTCGGGCATGGGCGGGTCGACGGGCCGGCACGTCTTGGTCGCCGCGGCGTACTTCGGGTCCTTCTTCAGCCCTCGCAGGGCGTTGCCCCCGCCGAAGTCGATCTGGCCCTTCTCGTCCGGGTCGTTGAGCTCGACCCCGTTCTCGCGCATGCACGCCACCCATGCGCGCTTGCCCTCGACGTACTGGGCGAGCGGGTCCTTCCCGGCCGCCTTGCCGCCCGTCGCCCCGGCCTCGGCGGACGAGCCGCCTCCGCCGGCCGTCGGGACCTTCGGGCCGCCGTCGTCGCTGCCGCAGCCGGTCAGCGCGAACGCCATGACCGAGGCCGCCGCGGCCAGCAGTACCCGGTTCGTCCTCATCGGTTCTCCCGCTCTCGTCTGGGGCCCGTCCGCGGACGCGGCGGGCAGCCCGACGGTAGGGCGGAGACGATGAAGAACCTTTGAAGAACCTGTCAGCCGATCATGCGGTCCGCACCGGTGTCCTTGGCGCCGTGCACGCCAAGCCGCGCGCCGGTGACCGCCTCGCGGCCCGCACCGGGTCCCGCACCGGGCCCCGCACCGGGCCCCGTGCCGAGCCCCGTACCGGGTCCCGCACCGGGTCCCGCACCGGGTCCCGTGCCGAGCCCCGTACCGGGTCCCGCACCGGGTCCCGTGCCGAGCCCCGCGCACGCCGGGACCCGCTTCTCACGGCACGTCGCCGTCCCACGGGGCCTGCCGCCCGGCCGGTCCGGCCGGTCCCGTGGGGCCCGTGTCGCCGTCACGGCCGCTCGCGCAGTCGCCGGTCGAGCGCCATCGACAACTCCGCCTCCACCACGCTCTTGGCCAGCGGGCGCAGCCGCTCGATGTCCTTCTCCTCGGCGTGGGTCCGCAGCAGCTCCGTGAAGAGGCCCGCCATCGCGTCCGCGTGCTCGCGGACCGCCCGGCCCGCCTCCAGCACCGCGGCCAGGGGGACGCCCTCCTTCACCAGGGCCGCCGAGACGTCGAGCAGCCGGCGGCTGATGTGGACGATCGCGTCCCCGTCGGTGGCGAGATAGCCCAGGTCGAGGGCGGCCATCAGGTTCTCGGCGGTGACCTCGCCGGCGAAGTAGTCGGCGAGTTCCTGGGGAGTGAGCCGGACGGGCTCCTCCTCGGAGGGTTCGCCGAGGCCGAGGACCTCGCCGACGGGCTTGCCGCTCTCGAAGGCGGTGTTGAGGTCGGCGATGCCGTTGAGGGTGTGCCCGCGTTCCAGCAGGGCGGCGATGGTGCGGAGTTTGGCCAGGTGGTGGTCGTCGTACCAGGCGATCCGGCCCTCGCGGCGGGGTGGGGAGATCAGGCCGCGCTCACGGTAGAAGCGCAGGGTGCGCACGGTGATGCCGGCGGCGGCCGCCAGCTCCTCCATGCGGTACTCGCGTACGCCCTTCCCGTCCGTCACGCCGCCCCTCGCCCCGTCCGCCATCCGGTCCGTCGTCCGCTCCGATCGTTCTGCCACACCCGCCAGCCTATGTCGTACCCCCGGTAACTTTCCCTCGCCCAACCCCTACCGCTCGGTAAGGAGCTGTTCTACGCTCCCATCGTGCCAGTGATTGCTGGCGGAATCTTGGCCGGGCGCACGGGAGGCGGCATGGCGAAGCACGAGCATGTACGAGTGGCGGTGATCGGATCGGGTTTCGGTGGGCTGGGGGCCGCCGTCCGGCTGCGCCGCGAAGGGGTCACGGACTTCGTCGTACTGGAGCGGGCCGACTCCGTCGGCGGCACCTGGCGGGACAACAGCTACCCCGGCTGTGCCTGCGACGTCCCCTCACACCTCTACTCCTTCTCCTTCGCGCCCAACCCGGACTGGCCGCGGACCTTCTCGGGCCAGCGCCACATCCGGGCCTATCTGGAGCACGTCACCGACACCTTCGGGATCCGTCCGCACCTGCGCCTCGGCCACGAGGTGCGGATCATGCGCTGGGACACCGACGAGCTGCGCTGGGAGATCGAGACCAGCCGGGGATCCTTCACCGCCGACGTCGTCGTCTCCGCCACCGGGCCGCTCTCCGACCCCAAGATCCCCGAGATCCCCGGGCTCGCGGAGTTCCCCGGCAAGGTCTTCCACTCCGCCCGCTGGGACCACGACCACGACCTCGCCGGCAAGCGCGTCGCCATGATCGGCACCGGCGCCTCCGCCATCCAGATCGTGCCCGCCATCCAGCCCACGGTCGGCAGGCTGACCCTCTTCCAGCGCACGCCCCCGTGGGTGATGCCGCGCATGGACCGCCCCATCACCGGCGCGGAACGCTGGCTGCACCGCGCGTTCCCCGCCACCGGGACCGCCCGCCGGGGCCTCCTCTGGGGCATCCGCGAACTCCAGGTCAGCGCCTTCACCAAGCGCCCGAACGAACTCGGCCTGGTCGAGTCGCTCGCCAAGGCCAACATGGCCCGGGCCATCAAGGACCCGGCGCTGCGCGCCAAGCTGACCCCGTCGTACCGCATCGGCTGCAAGCGCATCCTGCTGTCCAGCGAGTACTACCCGGCCCTCGCCCGCCCCAACGTCGACGTCGTCGCCTCCGGGCTCCGCGAGGTCCGCGGTTCGACCGTCGTGGCGGCCGACGGCACCGAGACCGAGGTCGACGTCATCATCTTCGGTACCGGATTCCACGTCACGGACATGCCGATCGCCGAGCGGGTCGTCGGCGCCGACGGGATCACGCTCGCCGAGTCATGGAAGGACGGGATGGAGTCGCTGCGCGGCGCCACCGCCGCCGGCTTCCCCAACTGGATGACGATCATCGGCCCCAACACGGGCCTCGGGAACTCCTCCATGATCCTGATGATCGAGTCCCAGCTGAACTACATGGCCGACTACCTGCGCCAGCTGAACGTCCTCGGCGGGCGCGCCGCCCTCGCCGCCCGGCCGTCCGCCGTCGACGCCTGGAACCACAAGGTGCAGGTCCGGATGGAGCGGACCGTGTGGAAGGCGGGCGGCTGCAACAGCTGGTACCTCGACGCCAACGGCCGCAACACCACGCTCTGGCCGGGCACCACGAGCGAGTTCCGGCGCGAGACGCGCCGGGTCGACCTCGGGGAGTACGAGGTGCTGCGCCCCGCCCCCGACGCGCGGCCGCTGCCCGCCGCCCGGAAGAAGGAGACCGCCACGTGAGCCGGCCCGCGCACCCCCGGGAGCTGACCGCCGTCTCCGCCGACGGCTCCCGCCTCCACATCGAGGTCTCCGGGCCCGAGGACGCCCCCGCCGTGGTCCTGGCCCACGGCTGGACCTGTTCGATCGCCTTCTGGGCGGAGCAGATACGGGACCTGTCCGCCGACCACCGGGTCATCGCCTACGACCAGCGAGGCCACGGCCGCACCCCGGTCGTCGGCCCCTCCGGATACTCGACGGACGCCCTCGCCGACGACCTCGAAGCCGTCCTGGCCGCCACCCTGGTGCCCGGCCGGAAGGCCGTCCTGGCCGGGCACTCCATGGGCGGCATGACCCTGATGGCCGCCGCCCGCCGGCCCCGTTTCCGGGACCACGCGGCCGCCGCCCTGCTCTGCTCCACCGGGCCCTCGCGGCTGACGGCCGAGTCCCTCGTCCTCCCGCTGAGGGCGGGCGGACTGCGGACCCGGCTCACCCGGACGATCCTCGGCGCGAGAGCGCCGCTCGGGCCGGTCACGCCGGTGTCGAAGAGGATCCTGAAGTACGCCACCATGGGCCCCGGTTCGGCGCCCGAGCGGGTCGACGCCTGTGCGCGGATCGTGCACGCCTGTCCCCGGCCGGCCCGGGTGGCCTGGTCGCACGTGCTCGGGGAACTCGACCTCGACGAGGGGGTGCGGGGCCTGGACCTGCCCGTGGCCGTGCTCTACGGCACCGCGGACCGGCTCACCCCGCCCGTCCACTCGCGCGCCATGGCTCAGGCGCTGCCCCGGTGCGTGGGAGTCGTCGAACTCGCCGGGGTGGGCCACATGACACCCGTCGAGGCGCCGGAGGCCGTCACCGGGCGGATCCGGGAACTCGTCACCACGTATGTCACCGATGTCCGGCTGAAGGAGGACGTGTGAGCAGGGTGAGCCTGGAAGGACAGGTGGCGGTCGTCACCGGAGCGGCCCGGGGCGTCGGCGAACTCCTCGCCCGCAAGCTGTCCGCGCGCGGCGCGCGGATCGCGCTCGTCGGCCTGGAGCCCGAGGAGCTGAAGGAGGTCGCCGGCCGGCTCCACACCGAGGCCGACTGGTGGCACGCCGACGTCACCGACCACGAGGCGATGGCCCGGGTCGCGGGCGAGGTCAAGGAGCGCTTCGGCAAGGTCGACATCGTCGTCGCCAACGCGGGTGTCGCGGCGGGCGGGCCGTTCGCGGACTCCGACCCGGTCGCGTGGCGGCGGGTCATCGAGGTCAACCTGATCGGCGGGGCGGTGACCGGCCGCGCGTTCCTGCCCGCACTCATGGAGTCCCGCGGCTACTTCCTGCAGATCGCCTCGCTCGCCGCCATCACCCCGGCCCCGATGATGACGGCGTACTGCGCCTCCAAGTCGGGCGTGGAGGCCTTCGCGCACAGCCTGCGCGCCGAGGTCGGCTACAAGGGCGTCAAGGTCGGCGTCGGCTACCTCTCCTGGACCGACACGGACATGGTCCGGGGCGCGGACCGGGACGACGTGATGAAGGAGCTGCGGCAGCGGCTGCCCTGGCCCTCGAACCGGACCTACCCGCTCGGCCCGGCCGTCGACCGGATCGTGGCCGGCATCGAGCGCCGTTCGCCCCACGTGTACGCCCAGTGGTGGCTGCGCGGGATGCAGTCGGTCCGCGGCTACCTGCCGGGGATCATCGCCACGGTAGGACAGCGCGAGATGAGGCGCTTCGAGCCGCGTCTCGCCGGTGTCTCCAAGGGCCTGGTGGGCGCGGGAGGGGCGGCCGACGAGCAGGCCCGGGCGGAGGGTACACGCCAGGGGTAGTTGCGGAGGGTATTGATCGAAATGCGCGGAGTGTTCTGTCGTGTCACGCTGGTCGAGGAACAGGGGGCACAAGCCTCCTCCCCCTCACACCCCACCTGGAGTGAACCTTCATGGGCAAGGCAGAACAGTTCAAGGACCGGGCGCAGCAGACGGCCCAGCAGGCGAAGCAGAAGATGACGAACGCGAAGGACGAGGCGTCCGAGCGGGCGTCGCGTGCCAAGAGCGGCCGCTCCGAGGAGGAGATCCGCCGGTCCCAGCAGGTGGACCGCGACCGCCGCGAGCAGGAGCGCGACGTCGTCTGACGTCGGTCCGTCGGAAGGCGCACCCGGGACGCCGGGTGCGCCTTCCGCGCGTCGTACGGAAGAGGCGCACCGGGAGGCCGGGTGCGCCTTTCGCGCGTCGCGCGAACGGGGGTGACCGGAGAGTCGATGCCGCGTACCTTGGCGATCATGGCCGAGCTGCAGCGACTCCGACCCGAACACGCCCCCGCCCTGCTCGCGTTCGAGCGGGAGAACCGGGCGTACTTCGCCGCCTCCGTGCCCGACCGGGGGGACGCCTACTTCGAGGAGTTCGAGGCCCGGCACCGGGCCCTGCTCGACGAGCAGGAGGCCGGGGACATCCACTTCCACGTTCTCGTCGGGGACGGCGGGGAGATACTCGGGCGCTTCAACCTGGTCGACGTGTCCGACGGAAGCGCCGAACTGGGGTACCGGGTGGCGGAGAAGGCCACCGGGCGCGGAGTCGCCACGACCGGCGTGCGCGAGCTGTGCCGCCTGGCCGTGGACGGATACGGGCTGCTGCGGCTGACGGCCGTCACGACCCTCGACAATCCCGGTTCGAGGGCCGTGCTCGGGCGGGTGGGGTTCGGGGCCGTCGGCAGCGTGACGATCGACGGGCGGCCCGGGACGGCCTACGAGCTGGACCTCGGCGGCAGCTTCGGCCGGGAGCGGTCCGGGACGTCGGCGTAGCCGGGCGGGGTGGCGGCCGGCGTGGCGGCGAGCAGCGCGAGCGCCACCTCCACCGCGTCGTCGAGCTGGGCGTGGCGGCCCTCCGCCCAGTCCAGCGGGGTGCGCAGGATCGCCAGGTCCGGCTCCACCCCGTGGTTCTCCACCGACCAGCCGTACTCCGGGAACCAGGCCGCGTTCATCGGCACGGTGACGTGCGTGCCGTCACCCAGCCGGTGGCGGCCCGTCATGCCGACCACACCGCCCCAGGTCCGCTGACCGATCACCGGACCGAGGCCGAGCAGCTTGAACGCGGCCGTGATCATGTCCCCGTCCGAGGAGGTCGCCTCGTCGGCGAGGGCGACGACCGGGCCGCGCGGGGCGTTCGAGGCGTACGAGACGGGCTGGGCGTTCCGCGTCAGGTCCCAGCCCAGGATCTTGCGGGTCAGCTTCTCCACCACCAGCTCGCTGATGTGGCCGCCCGCGTTGCCCCGCACGTCCACGATCAGGGCGGGCCGGGACACCTCCATGCGCAGGTCGCGGTTGAACTGGGCCCAGCCCGAGCCGCCCATGTCGGGGATGTGGAGATAGCCGCACTTGCCGCCGCTGACCTCCCGTACCACCGCGCGCCGCTTGGCCACCCAGTCCTGGTAGCGCAGGGGCCGCTCGTCGATCAGCGGGACGATCGCGATCCGGCGGGCGCGCCCCTCGCCCTCCGGGTGCCGGAAGGTCAGCTCCACCGTCGTTCCGCCGGAGGCGGCGAGCAGGGGGTACGGGCCGCACACGGGGTCCACCGGGCGCCCGTCCACGTGCGTCAGGAGCGCGCCCTCGCGGATGCCCGTGCCGGCGAGCGGTGACCGCGCCTTGGAGTCGGAGGAGTCGCCGGGCAGGATGCGCTTGACCATCCAGCCGCCGTCGCGGGGCACGAGGTTGGCCCCGAGCAGGCCCATCGGCCGCTGGTAGTGCGGCGGGCCCTCGTTGCGCCGCGCCGGGGTGACGTACGCGTGGGACGTGCCCAGCTCGCCCAGGACCTCGCGCAGGAGGTCGGCGAACTCGTCGGGGGAGGCGACCCGTTCGACCAGGGGCCGGTACTGGTCGAGGACGGCAGTCCAGTCCACCCCGCCCATGCCGGGCTCCCAGAAGTAGGCGCGGATGATCCGTCCGGCCTCGTCGAACGCCTGGCGCCACTCCGCCTCGGGGTCGACCTCGTGCACGATCCGCCGCAGGTCCATGTAGACGGTCGAGTCGGAGTCCCCGCTCTCCGTCGACGGCACCGCCCGCAGGTCGCCCTCGTCGACCACGACGAGCCGGGAGCCGTCGCCGCTGACCGCGAACCAGTCGAGATGCTGGACGAGTTCGCTCTTGCGGGCCCTGGCGATGTTGAAGTACTCCAGGGTGGGCCGGCCGGTCGTGTCGGCCGGGTTGGCGAAGGTCTCGCCGAGCGCGCCCGAGATCGGCCAGCGCAGCCAGACGAGGCCGCCGCCGCTGACCGGGTGCAGCGCCGAGTACTTGGAGGCGGCGACCGGGAACGGCGTGACCCGGTCGGCGAGCCCCTCCACCTCCACGATCGCGGTGCCCTCGCCGCTCTCCGTATCGCTCTCGCCCGGGTCGAGACCGCCCGCCGCGGGGCGCCCGTCGGGCAGCAGCGCGAACGGGGAGGGGGTCGCGGAGGACAGGGGTACGAGGTAGGGGCGGCAGCCCAGCGGGAACGACAGGTCCCCGGTGTGCACGTCGTACACCGGGTCGAAGCCGCGCCAGGACAGGAAGGCGAGATAGCGCCCGTCGCGGGTGAAGACCGGGTTCTCGTCCTCGAAGCGGCCGTTGGTGACGTCGATGACCGTGCGCGTGCCGGGCCCGGAGATCCGGGCCATCTTGATCTGGCGCAGGGAGCGGCCGATGCCGGGGTGGGACCAGGTCAGCCAGGCCCCGTCGGGGGAGAAGGCCAGGTCGCGAACCGGCCCGTTGAGCGAGCGGATCAGTTCGGTCACGCCGTCGGAATCCCCGGCCGGCGAGGTGGTCTCCTCCTCGCGGTCGGACTCCTCGCGCGCGTCGACGAGGAGCAGCCGCCCGTCGTGCGAGGCGATGGCCAGGCGCTCCCCGTCGGGGTCGGACACCATCTCCTCGACCCGTCCGAGCGCGCCCGCGGCCAGCCGCCGGGGCGGGCGGTCCCCGCTCGCCCGGGGCAGCGAGGCGATCTCGATCGCGTCCTCGCCCTCCGCGTCCGTGACGTAGGCGACCTGGCCGCCGCTGCCCAGCATCTCGGGCAGCCGGACCCGCACCCCGGGGGTGTCGGTGATCGTGCGGGCCGGACCGTCGCGGTGGGTGAGCCAGTAGAGGCTGCCGCGCACCGAGACGGCGCTGGCCCGCCCCGTCTCGTCGACCGAGATCGCGTCGACGTGGCTGGCGGCCGGGACCTGGTAGGCCCGCCGCCCGGCGCGCGGGCCCCCGAGCCGCACCTCCAGCTTGCGGGGGACGGAGTCGGCCGTCAGCTCGTCCACGATCCACAGGTCGCCCGCGCACTGGTAGACCACCCGCCGCCCGTCGCTGGAGGCGTGCCGGGCGTAGAACGCGTCGTGGTCGGTGTGGCGCCGCAGATCAGTGCCGTCGGGCAGGCAGGAGTACAGGTTGCCGACGCCCTCGTGGTCGGAGAGGAACGCGATCCGGCCGGCGACGAACATCGGGGAGTCCAGGTGGCCGCCGATGTCGGGCAGGAGCTGCCGGCCGTGCAGCCAGAGACGCCCCATGGCCCCGCCGCGGTACCGCTTCCAGGCGGCCGGCTCGTGCGGGGGCTTGCCGGTGAGCAGGAGCGTGCGCCGCTCTCCGTCGATGTCGGCGACCTCGATGTCGGAGACCGGCCCCCAGGGCATCCGGCCGCCGGGGGAGCCGTCGGTGGGGACGGTGTAGGCCCAGGAGAAGTACGAGAAGGGCTGACCGTGCGAGGAGACCGCGAGGATGTCGGACTTGCCGTCCTTGTCGGGGGGAGACCAGCCGCAGACCCGCGTGTCGGTCGAGCCCCAGTAGCTGAGGCGCCGGGACGGCCCGCCCTCGACCGGTGCGAGGTGGATCTCCGGGTCGAGGCTGCGCCAGCTCGTGTACGCGATATGGCGCCCGTCGGCCGAGAAGCGGGGATGGCCGACTCTCGTCCGGTCGACGGTGATCCGCCAGGCGCGGCCCGGGTGGTGCCCCTCGGGCACCAGGGGGGCGACCCAGAGGTCGTCCTCTGCCGCGAAGCACAGCAGATCGTCGTGGAGGTGCGGGAAGCGGAGGTACGCGGCGCTTTCACTCACTCCCCAATGCTTTCCGCGGGGAGGGGGCGCGGCAACTCGGGAAGCCGCATTCTTTCGGGGGACTTCGTGGAGCCCCGGTGCCGCCGGTGTGGGCCACGACACGTACGAAACGGTTTCGTTTCGCTCGGGGCCGGGGTACCTTCGTACTGTACGAAACCGTTTCGTTCGGATGGGAGGACCGACCATGGCCCGCAGCAGACTCACCCCTGAACGTGAGTCCGAGCTGTACGAAGCCGTGCTCGACCTCCTGCGCGAGGTCGGCTACGACGCCCTCACCATGGACGCCGTCGCCGCCCGCACCCGCTCCAGCAAGGCGACCCTCTACCGCCAGTGGGGGAGCAAGCCCGAGCTCGTCGCCAGGGCCATGCGCCACAACAAGCCCGTCGATCTCGGCGAGATCGACACCGGCACCCTGCGCGGCGACTTCCACGCCATGATGGAGAGGTCCGACGACTGCCAGATGGAGAAGGACTCCGCGCTGATGCGGGGCCTGGCCCATGCCGTCCACGACAACCCCGAACTGCTCCAGGCGCTGCGCGAGCTGCTCATCGAACCCGAGATGACCGGCCTCGACGTGGTGCTGCGACGAGCGGTGGACCGGGGCGAGGTCCGCGCCGACAACCCGGCGCTGAGACTCGTCCCCCACATGCTGATCGGGGCGTTCATCGCCCGCCCGCTGATCGAGGATCAGCCGGTCGACAACGCCTTCCTCAGTGCCTACGTCGACGCCGTCGTGCTCCCCTCACTCGGCGCCTGACGCTTCCCCTCCGTACACCCCGTACGGACCCGTAGTCCCCAGTACCTGACGTCGCACCGCTCACGCCGTCGGGCCGGCTCCCCATGCCCTTGTCCCGTCCAACAAAATGGGAGTACGCCCCCGTGGCCACGTTCCTCTACAAGCTGGGTCGCTCCGCCTTCCGGCGCCGACGGCTCGTCGCCCTCCTCTGGGTCGCGCTCCTCGCGCTGGCCGGAGTCGGCGCCGCCACCGCGCCCGCCGCGACCTCCAGTTCCTTCTCCATACCCGGCACCGAGGCCCAGAAGGCCTTCGACCTCCTCGAACAGCGCTTCCCCGGCGGCAACGCCGACGGGGCCACCGCCCGCGTCGTGTTCCAGGCGCCGGACGGGCAGAAGATGACCGAGCCTGCCCACAAGGCCAAGGTGCAGAAGGTCGTCGCCGAGCTGAAGGCCGGCTCCGACCAGGTCGCCCAGGTCACCGACCCGTATGCCGCCCAGGCGGTCTCCAAGGACGGCTCGACCGCCTACGTCTCCGTCAGCTACAAGGTCTCCGGCATGGAGCTGAGCGACGCGACCCGCGAGGCGCTGGAGAAGACCGGGCACGACGCCCAGGGGCAGGGCCTGACCGTCGAGATCGGCGGTGACGCGCTCCAGAGCATGCCGGAGACCGGCGCGGGCGAGATCGTCGGCGTGATCATCGCCGGGATCGTCCTGGTCATCACCTTCGGCTCCCTGGTCGCGGCCGGCCTCCCGCTGCTCACGGCGATCATCGGCGTCGGGATCGGCGTCTCCACGATCACCGCGCTCGCGAACGTCCTGGACCTCGGCTCCACGACCTCCACGCTCGCGATGATGATCGGCCTCGCGGTCGGCATCGACTACGCCCTCTTCATCGTCTCCCGCTACCGCGCCGAACTCGCCGAGGGCAGGGAGCGCGAGGAGGCCGCCGGCCACGCCGTCGGCACGGCCGGCTCCGCCGTCGTCTTCGCCGGTCTGACGGTCGTCATCGCGCTGGTGGGCCTGGCCGTCGTCAACATCCCGATGCTGACGAAGATGGGCTTCGCCGCCGCCGGCACGGTCCTGATAGCCGTCCTCATCGCGCTCACCCTCATCCCCGCGCTGCTCGGCTTCGCGGGCTCCCGGGTGATGGGCCGCAAGGACCGCAAGAGCGCCGGGAAGGACGCCGGGACGAGCCTCGGCAAGACCGCGGAGAACGGTGCCGGGGTGCGGTCCGAGTCGCACGCGACCGGCAAGGGCGAGGGCAGGCCCAACGCGGGCACACGGTGGGCCCGGTTCGTCATCCGGCGCCCGGTGATGGTCCTGCTCGTCGGTGTCCTCGGCCTGGGCGCGATCGCCCTGCCCGCGGCCTCGCTGGAGATGGGCCTGCCCGACGACGGCGCCAAGCCCGCCTCCGCCACCGAGCGCCGCGCCTACGACCTGCTGTCCGACGGCTTCGGGCCGGGCTTCAACGGCCCCCTGATGGTCGTCGTCGACGGGGACAAGGACGCCGCCGAGTCCACGGTGCGCACGGTCGAGAAGCTGGACGGCGTCGTGGCGGTCACCCCGCCGACGCCCAACAAGGCCGGCGACACCGCGATGATCACGGTGATCCCGAAGGACCGCCCCTCCTCGGTCGCGACCGAGGAGCTGGTCCACGACATCCGCGAGGTCACCGGCGACGACGTGCTGGTCACCGGCGCCACGGCGATGAACATCGACTTCTCCCAGAAGATGAACGACGCCCTGCTGCCCTACCTGGCCCTGGTCGTCGGACTGGCCTTCCTGCTCCTCATGGTGGTCTTCCGTTCCGTCCTGGTCCCGCTGAAGGCGGCCCTCGGCTTCCTGCTCTCGGTGGTCGCGGCCCTCGGCGCGGTCGTCGCGGTGTTCCAGTGGGGCTGGCTCGGCAGTCTGTTCGGGGTCGAGCAGACCGGTCCGATCATGTCGATGATGCCGATCTTCATGGTGGGCGTGGTCTTCGGTCTCGCGATGGACTACGAGGTCTTCCTCGTCACGCGGATGCGCGAGGCGTACGTCCACGGGGAGCGGCCCGGCGAGGCGATCGTCAGCGGCTTCCGGCACAGCGCCCGGGTGGTCACCGCGGCGGCGGTGATCATGATCGCGGTGTTCTCCGGCTTCATCGGCATGGACGACCAGATGATCAAGATGATCGGCTTCGGCCTGGCCGTCGCCGTCCTCTTCGACGCCTTCGTGGTCCGGATGGCCGTCGTCCCGGCGGTTCTGGCGCTGCTCGGCCACAAGGCGTGGTGGCTGCCGAAGTGGCTGGACAAGGCGCTGCCGAACGTGGACGTGGAGGGCGAGGGGCTCGTCAGGCCCCAGGGCTTGGCCGACGGCGCGGAGCGCGAGTTCGCGCGGGTCTGACGCCTGTGCCGACCTGAAACCCCGGGTCGCCCGCTTGAGCGGAGCGGGTGGCCCGGATCGCGCCGGAACCTGTGGGGACGGGGAACCGACGCGGCCCTACGCCGTCATCGTGTCGAGCTCGACGCGGTGACGGCGTAGGTGTGCCGGAGGAAGCGGAGCAGGGCCGTGGTGTCGAACTGGACGACCGCCACGCCGTCCGTCGTGTGGAACTCGACGATCGTCTGGACGCGCCCGCAGGGCCACACCCCGATGTCCTCGCGGCGTGCGGGGGCCCGCATCCCGGTCTCCAGGAGCGCCCGGGGGAAGGACCACTCGATGTTGCCGGGGAAGGCGAAGCGCACGGTGGCCGGGTCGGAGTGCGGATCGAAGCGCAGGGCGACGGGAACGGGTCGGGACAGTGGGGCGTCGGTGATGATCCTGCCTTTGGCGTGATCTTCGACTGCGTGGTCATCCGCGGCTGAGGGCATCGGCCGACTCCTCACACTCGTCCGTTTCATTCACTAATGTCCCATATTTTGCGGTCGAGGGGGCGGGCTCTTCTGTGACCTCTTCGCTCTTGCGAGGACTTTGCAGGTAGCGCCATCATCGACGAGTGCATGTACCCGACGGATTCATCAACGCCCCCGTGTCGGTCGCCGCCGGAGTCGTCGCCGCCGGCGCCGTCGCCGTCAGCCTGCGCGGAGCCCGCCGCGAGCTCTCGGGCGCCCCCGGCGCCGGAGGTCTCGGGGACGAGCGGACCGCGCCGCTCGCCGGACTCGTCGCCGCCTTCATCTTCGCCGTGCAGATGCTGAACTTCCCGGTCGCCGCCGGTACGAGCGGGCACCTGCTCGGGGGCGCGCTCGCCGCCATCCTCGTCGGCCCCTACACCGGCGTGCTCTGCATCTCCGTGGTCCTGCTCATGCAGGGCATCCTCTTCGCCGACGGCGGCCTCACCGCGCTCGGCGTGAACATCACCGTCATGGGCGTGGTGACCGTCGTCCTGGCCTACGCGCTCTTCCGCGGCCTCGTCCTCGTGCTTCCGCGCACCCGCCGCTCGGTGACCGTCGCCTCCTTCGTGGCCGCGCTCGTCTCCGTACCGGCCGCGGCCGCCGCCTTCACCCTGCTCTACGCCGTCGGCGGCACCACGGACGTGCCGATCGGCAAGGTGTTCACGGCGATGGTGGGCGTCCACACGCTCATCGGCATCGGCGAAGCGGTGATCACCATGCTCACCGTCGGCGCGGTCGTCGCGGTCCGCCCCGACCTCGTCCACGGCGCCCGGGGCCTCACCGCCCCGCTCAAGCTGCGCGTCGACGGCGAACTGGTCGACGCCACCCCCGCCGCCTCCGGCGCGGGAAGCGGCCCCGCGGCCGCCGCACCGGCCGGCTCGCCGAAGAAGCTCTGGATCGGCGGCCTGGTCACCACGCTCGTCCTGGCCGGCTTCGTCTCCTTCTACGCCTCCGCCGACCCGGACGGCCTGGAGAAGGTCGCCGCCGACAAGGGCATCGACGCGAAGGTCGAGGAGCACGCCGCGGCCGGCTCCCCGCTCGCCGACTACGGCGTCGCGGACGTCGAGGACGCCCGGCTCTCGGGCGGCCTGGCCGGAGTCATCGGCGTGGGTGCGACGCTGGCCGTCGGCACGGGCGCGTTCTGGGCCGTACGCCGCCGCGGAACCGCCACCCGCGCCGGTCGGGAGGCCGCCGCCGGAGCGGGGACCGACGGGGCGCGGGTCTGAGATGACCACGGATCCGACGGGCGCGCGGGCGTCCGGTACACCTGTCCCGGGAGCACGGGCGCCGCGCACCGGCGCGGGGCCGACCGGCGCCCGGGCGCCCCGTACACGGACGGGTACGACGGAGGCGCGGGAGGCCCGAAGCGGCGCACGTGCGGCGGGCGCGCCCGCGGTCCGGTCCCGCGCACGTGCGGCGGGCGCGCCCGCGTCCCGTACGGGCGTAGGCGGCTGACATGGGCGCCGGACACGCGCACAGGCTCTACCGGCGGGGGGACTCGCCGGTCCACGCGCTGCCCCCGCACACCAAGCTCGCCGCCGTCCTCGGCTTCGTCGTCGTCGTGGTCTCCACGCCCCGCGAGGCCGTCTGGGCCTTCGCCCTCTACGCCGCCCTGCTCGCGGGCGTGGCGGCGTGGGCCCGCGTCCCGGCCGGCTTCCTGCTGCGGCGCCTGGTCATCGAGGTCCCCTTCGTGGCGTTCGCCTTCCTGATGCCGTTCGTGGTCCCGGGGGCGCGGGTCGAGGTCCTCGGAATCGCGCTCTCCGTCCCCGGCCTGTGGGGCGCCTGGAACGTCCTCGCCAAGGGCACCCTCGGCGTCACCGCCTCCGTGCTCCTGGCCTCCACCACCGAACTGCGCGAGCTGCTCCTCGGCCTCCAGCGCCTCAGGCTGCCCCCGCTGCTCGTCCAGATCGCCTCCTTCATGATCCGGTACGGCGACGTGATCACCGACGAGATGCGCCGGATGTCCATCGCCCGCCGCTCGCGCGGCTTCGAGGCGAAGGGCGTCCGCCACTGGGGCGTCCTCGCCAAGTCGGCGGGCGCGCTCTTCATCCGCTCGTACGAGCGGGGCGAGCGCGTCCACCTCGCGATGGTCAGCCGGGGCTACACGGGCACCATGCCGGTCATCGACGAGGTGACCGCCACCCGGACCCAGTGGCTCCAGGCCGCCTCGCTGCCCGCCGCCGCCCTGCTCGTCTGCCTGTTGGGATGGACCCTATGACCGCCTCGCTCGACGTACGCGGCCTCGCGTACGCCTACCCCGACGGCCACCAGGCCCTCTTCGGCGTCGACCTGACCGTCGGCCGCGGCGAGCGGGTCGCGCTCCTCGGCCCCAACGGCGCGGGGAAGACCACCCTCGTCCTGCACCTCAACGGCATCCTCACCGGCGGCGTGGGCACGGTCACCGTCGCCGGGCTGCCCGTCGAGAAGCGGAACCTCGCCGAGATCCGTCGCCGGGTCGGCATCGTCTTCCAGGACCCCGACGACCAGCTGTTCATGCCCACCGTGCGCGAGGACGTGGCCTTCGGGCCGGCCGCGGCCGGCCTGCGCGGAGCGGAGCTGGAGGCCGTCGTCCGCCGGGCGCTGGAGCGCGTGGGCATGCAGGAGTACGCCGACCGGCCGCCGCACCACCTGTCCTTCGGGCAGCGCCGCCGGGTGGCGGTGGCGACCGTGCTCGCGATGGAACCGGAGATCCTCGTCCTCGACGAGCCCTCCTCCAACCTGGACCCCGCCTCGCGCCGCGAACTCGCCGACGTCCTGCGCTCCCTGGATGTCACCGTCCTCATGGTCACCCACGACCTGCCGTACGCCCTCGAGCTCTGCCCGAGGGCGGTCATCCTCAGCGAGGGCGTGATCGCGGGGGACGGGCCGACCGCGGACGTCCTGGCCGACGCGGAGCTGATGGAGCGCAACCGCCTGGAGCTGCCGTACGGCTTCGTGCCCCGGTCCGTGGTCTGACCCGGCCGGACCCCCACCCGGAATCCGGGCCTCCCGGGCCACGTTGCACCATGGGGGCCGGGAGCGGCGCGACAGCGGTGAACGAGAGGGAGCGTGGAACGTGGACGTCCGGGGCACGGTGGCGGCGGGATTCGAGCCGGTCAGGGACGCGTTCCTGCACAACTTCGAGCATCGCGGCGAGCGGGGCGCGGCCGTCGCCGTCTACCGCGACGGCGTCAAGGTCGTGGACCTGTGGGCCGGCACGAAGGACGTCGCCGGGGAGGCCCCCTGGGCCGTGGACACCGCGCAGGTGGTCCGCTCGGCGACCAAGGGCGTCGCCGCCGCCGTACCGCTGCTGCTGCACCAGCGCGGGCAGCTCGACCTGGACGCCCCGGTGGGCACGTACTGGCCGGAGTTCAAGGCGGGTGGCAAGGACCGCGTGAGCGTACGGCAGCTGCTCGCGCACCAGGCCGGAGTGCCGGTCCTGGACCGGCCGCTGTCCCTCGCCGAGGCCGTCGACCTGGAGACCGCGACCGCCGCCGTCGCCGCCCAGGCCCCCGTCTGGCAGCCCGGCACCGCCCACGGCTACCACGCCCACACCTTCAGCTGGCTGCTCAGCGGCCTCGTCCACCGGGTGACCGGCCGCACCATCGGCCGCTGGGTCGCCGAGGAGATCGCGCGCCCGCTCGGCCTCGACCTGTGGATCGGGCTGCCGTCCGAAGAGGCCCACCGGGTCGGCCGCCTGGGGCCGGTGGAGGAGACCGAGCCGCCCGGCGGCGGTGCCCTGAAGCTGCGTCCCAAGCGCTCCGTCACCGAGGCGTACCGCGACCCCGGCTCGCTGACCCGGCGCGCCTTCGGGGCGATCGACCCCCAGCCCGACGAGAACGACCCCGTCTACCGCGCGGCCGAACTGCCCGGCTCGGCCGGCGTCTCCACGGCCCGCGCACTGGCCCGGTTCTACGCCTCGACCCTCGGGCCCGTCGACGGCGGCGCGCGCCTCTTCGCCCCGGCGACGCTCACCCTCGCCCGGACCGAGGAGTCCACCGGCCCCGACCGCGTCCTGATCGTCTCCACCCGCTTCGGCCTCGGCCACATGCTGCACGGCCCGGCGTCCCCGCTGCTCGGCCCCACCTCCTTCGGCCATCCCGGCCGCGGCGGTTCGCTGGGCTTCGCCGACCCCGAGTCGGGCATCGCCTTCGGCTACGTGACGAACGGGACGCGCAAGACGGTGACGGCCGACCCGCGGGCCCAGGCACTGGTACGGGCGGTCCGCGCGGCGCTGTGAGCATGCCCGGCGGGCGGCGGCTCCTCGCGCCGCCCCGTCGTCCGGCCCCTGACGAGCGGGGCCGGACGACGTCCCCGCGCCCTGAAAGCCCGTCGATGTCCGCTCTGGGCGAGTTCTTGAGGATCACGGTCCGGTAAAGAACGGAACCCGCTGTGCAGAGACGTTTCGCCTCCTGATAAAGATTCAGTTCTGGCTGTCGTCCGCCGTGCAGGAGCGGTGACACCGCCGGGGGGGTTTCACGCACAGGGTCCGGGCCGCGCCCGGCCCCCACGAACGCATTCACTCGCTTTGCCGTGCCCGCGTACGCGCACGGCCGCGCCCTTCCGCGGTCTCACCCTGCCCTCGCGGCCCGACGACAGGGATCGTGAGAGGGAGTGTGCATGGGCCGAACCGCCCGTGAGAAGGCATGCAGATGGGGCGCGGCGGCCGTCGTAGCCCTGGCCGTCACCGCGACCGGGATGCCGGCGTCGTACGCGGCCGGTAGCGACGAGCCGGCCCCGCAGCGGGTCGGTTCCGCGCCGAAGGTCCCGCGTGGCGCCGTCCGCCAGGCGGACCCCGCCGAGGGCCGGACGCTCGACCTGAGCGTCGTCCTGGAGCCGCGCGACCAGGCCGCGCTGGACCGTTTCGTCGCCGGGGTCTCCGACCCGAAGTCGCCGCTGTACCGCCAGTACCTCGGTACGGGCGAGTTCGCGACCGCCTTCGGCGCCGACCCGCGGGCGGTGGCCACGGTCCGCGAGGAGCTGGAGGCGAAGGGGCTCACGGTCGGTGAGCTGGAGGCCGACGGCCTCACCCTGCCGGTGCGCGCGACCGTCGGCGAGGCGGCGAAGGCGTTCAAGACCGAGTTCGACGGCTACCGCCTGGAGAACGGCGTGGCGGGGGTGACCAACACCCGCGCCCCCGAGTTCGGCGGCGAGGCGGCGGCCGCCGTCCGCGCGGTCGTCGGCCTCAACACGCTGTCGACGTACGAGCCGCGCAACACGGGCGCGAAGGGCGCGCCCCGCAAGCAGCGGACGGCCGACGCGGGCGAGACCGCGCGTCAGCCCCGGCTGACCGGGACGACGCCGACCATGTGCCCCGGCATCCGGGACCTGTACGCGACGTCCACCCCGGACTACCCCGCGGCCTACGACAAGCAGGACTACTGGAGCGCCAGGTCGCTGGCGGCCGCGTACGGCATGGCGGACCAGCCGAACGTGCAGAACGGCACCACCATCGCCGTGTACTCGCTGGAGAACTACGACCTGCGGGACATCGCGAGCTACCAGGCGTGCCACGGCACGAAGGTCCCGGTCAGCTCCGTCCGCGTCAACGGCGGACCCACGGAGCCGGCGGGCATCGACACCGGTGTCGGTCTGGAGACCGCGCTGGACGTCGAGACCATCATCGGTCTCGCCCCGCAGTCCAAGGTCGTCGTCTACCAGGGCAAGAACACCTGGGAGGACGGCACCGACCTCTTCCAGCGGATCGTCACCGACAACCGCGCGAAGGTCGTCTCCGTCAGCTGGGGCAGCTGCGAGCTGTACACCCCGCAGGCCGTCCTGGACCGCGAGAAGCTGATCTTCCAGCAGGCCGCCGCCCAGGGCCAGACCATCGTCGCCGCCTCCGGCGACAGCGGTTCCACCGGCTGCTACTACGGTGACGCCGGCGACCCCAACGCCTCCGAGCTGTACACGGACAACCCGGCCTCGTCGCCGTACGTCCTCGGTGTCGGCGGCACCACGATGCGCGGCTCGATCACCGGCCAGACCACCTGGACCGGCTCCGGCGGCGGCGTCTCGCGGCACGTCGAGCTTCCGACCGACGGCTTCCAGGCCGGCCGGATCGCTCCCGGCTACAGCGACCTCTGCGTCGCCGCCGGCGGCGCGGTCTGCCGCCAGGTCCCGGACGTCTCCGGCGTGGGCGACCCGAACACCGGCTACCCCGTCGCGTTCGGCCGTGACTCCTCGGCCGGCCAGTACTGGCACATCATCGGCGGCACCAGCGGCGCCGCCCCGGTGTGGGCCGCGCTCATGGCGCAGGCCAACCAGGACCTCGCCTGCCAGGCCAACGGCTCGGTCGGCTACGTCCACCAGGCGCTCTACAAGCTCCCGGCCGCCGCGTTCCGCGACGTCACCACCGGTCACAACAACCTGACCGCGTCCGGCAACTACAGCGGCCTGTACCGCGCCGCCGCCGGCTACGACCTGGGCACCGGCCTCGGCGCCCCCAACGGCCGCGAGATCGTCAAGGGCCTGTGCCAGGCGGTCCCGCAGTCCCCGTCCAGCACGTTCAACGCCCTGCCGCCGAGCCGTGTCCTCGACACCCGGTACGGCATCGGCCGCGCCGGCACCTCGCCGGTCGCCGCGAACGGCACGGTCAAGCTGAAGGTCGCCGGCACCGGCGGCGTCCCGGCCGCCGGCGTGACCGCCGTCGTCCTGAACGTCACGGCCGTCTCGCCGACCGCGACCGGTCACCTGATCGCGTACCCGAGCGGCACCACCCGCCCGACCTCGTCCAACATGAACTGGCTGAAGGGCGAGATCGTCCCGAACCTGGTGACCGTCCCGGTCGGCAAGGACGGCTCGGTCGACCTCTTCAACGCGGGCGGCGGCACGACCCACTTCGTCGCCGACGTCTCCGGCTACTTCTCGACCGAGGCCGGCGGCAGCACCTACGTGCCCAAGGGGCCGGCCCGTGTGCTGGACACCCGTAACGGCACCGGCCGCCCGGGCACCGCGCCCGTCGCGGGCAAGGGCACCGTCTCCCTGAAGGTCACCGGCGTCGGCGGCGTCCCCGCCGAGGGCGCGACCGCGGTGGTCCTCAACGTCACGGCGACCGCGCCGACCTCGACCGGTCACCTGATCGCGTACCCGAACGGCACGGCCCAGCCGACCGCGTCGAACATCAACTGGCTCACGGGCCAGACCCGGCCGAACATGGTCGTCCTGCCCGTCGGCACCGACGGCAAGGTGAACCTGCACAACGCCGGCCTCGGCACCGTGCACTTCATCGCCGACGTCTTCGGCTACTACACGGCCACGACCGAGGGCGGCTCGTTCCACACCGCGGGCCCGAGCCGTCTGCTCGACACCCGCTACGCCCTCGGCACGGCCCGCAACACCCCCGTCCCCGGCGGCGCGACCCTGGTCCTCGACGTCAACGACGGCCACACGCTGGCCAAGGCGAAGGCCGTGGTCCTGAACGTCACCGTCACCGCGCCGACGAGCAACGGCTTCCTGACGGTCTGGCCGGACGGAACCGCCCTGCCCAACGCGTCCAACCTCAACTGGACGAAGGGCGCGACCGTGGCCAACCTGGTCACCGTCCCGGTCGTCAACGGAAAGATCGACTTCCGTCCGAACGCCGGCAGCGCGCACGTGATCGCCGACCTGTTCGGCTACTACTCGTAAGCGCTGACACGCACCACGCGGAGGCCCTGCTCCCCATCGCTCGCGGTGGGAAGCAGGGCCTCACGGTCATCCCGCCGGGTCGACAAGCCCGCGGAGGAGCTCCAGACCGGCCCGCCAGTCACCGAGGCCGCTGCCGGAGTTGATGTGGCCGTGCCCTCCGACGAGACGGGCCCGCGCCCGCCACCCGTGCGCGAAGGAGGCGGCCGTGGCCGGGTCGCAGTACGGGTCGTCGTCACTGGCCACCATGAGGCTCGGGCACGGCAGGGGACGCGCGGTCAGGCCCAGGAAGGTCGACGCCGCCTCACGCGGGAACGCCGGTCCCCCGGGATCGGGAGGCGCGACCAGGAACGCCGCCACTGCCCCGGGGCGTGCCTGCTCCAGCCAGCTCGCGGCCGCCCAGCAGCCGAGGCTGTGCGCCACCAGCACCACGTGGGGCTCACGCCGGGAGGCGGTCTCGTAGGCGTCCTGGACCGCGGCGACCCAGTCCGCCAGATCCGGCGCGCTCCACGAGGCCGGCGCGATCCGGACCGCCGAGGCCCCCCATCGCTCCTCCCACAAGCTCTGCCAGTGACGCTCATCGGAACCGTCGATCCCGGGGATGATGACGTACGCGGCCATCGCCCACCGCCCTTCCCGTCGTGACCCCGCATGCCGGGGGCTCCTGGGGCGATTCTCGATGGACGAGCGGCAGCGCCCGGGCCCCGGCAAGTGATCTCAAGGAAAGTGGGGGTGACGACGATGGATTCACTCGACGATATCGACCGCGCCATCCTGGAACTGCTCCAGAAGGACGGCCGGCTCACCGGAGCCGAGGTCGGACGGCGGGTCGGACTGTCCCAGCCGGCGGCCGGCGCCCGCATCCAGCGCCTGGAGAGGAGCGGGGTCATCACCGGCTACCGCGCGGTCGTCGCCCCGGCCGCGGTCGGACTGCACATCCACGCCGTCGTCCGACTCCGCACCACCCACGCGCGCCTGCCCCAGGCCCTCGCCCTCGCCGCCGGGACTCCCGAGGTCGTCTCGACCCTCCGCGTCACGGGCGAGGACTGCCTCCTGCTCGACGTCCACTGCTCCCACGCCGAACGCCTCGAACAGATCGTGGACTCCCTCGCCCGCCACGGCCCGGTCACCACCTCGCTCGTCCTGCGCGACTACCCACCCAAACCGCTGCCGACGACCTAGGTGAAAGTCCCGCCTGCCCCGTGACGCCTGGCACGCACGCTCGCCGCGTGGTCGTGATCGTCCACGTACGTCCGGTACGCGGGCGACCCTCCGCCGTGCGATCGCACGCACCCGACGCCGCGGGGCCCGCCCTTCGGGCGGACGGCGCTGCTTCGAAACACGCCCTGGTCGCGAACCAGCCGGCTCGTGCGGCCCCGTCCGCAGAGGCGCTCGTAGGCCGCCTGGACGGCGGGCCCCCGAGCGCCTTGGCGTGCGTGCCTCGACGGTCGATGCCGCTCCGGAGGACCCGCCCCGTCGCCCGTCGCCTGTGCGGGGTCTCAGGACCCGTGCAGCATCAGGCCGATGCCCACCACCATCAGGCCCGCCGCCGCCACCCGGGGGCCGCCGAAGCGTTCCTTGAAGAAGAGGGTGCCGATCGCCGCGCCCACGATGATCGAGGATTCGCGCAGGGCCGCGATCGGGGCCAGGGCGGCGCGGGTCTGGGCCCACAGGACCAGGGCGTAGGCGGCGACCGAGAGGGCCGCGCCCAGGAGGCCGCGGGCGGCGTGGGGGCGGAGTTGGGGGAGGAGGGCGGAGCGGCGGCGGTGGAGGGCGTACGCCGGGATCGCGAGGCCCTCCAGGATCATCAGCCAGGCGACGTAGCCGAGCGGGGTGCCGGAGGCGCGGACGCCGACGCCGTCGACGACCGTGTAGCCGGCGATCGCCAGGCCCGTGCCGCCCGCGGCCAGGAGAGCCGGCCAGTCGGGGCGGCGGCCCGAGCCTCGGATGCCCCACAGGGCCAGACCCGTCAGGCCCGCGCAGGCGATGGCGACGCCCGTGAGCTGCCGGCCGTCCGGGACCTCGTCGACGAAGACCGCGGCGAGCACCGTCACCGCCAGCGGCGCCGTGCCGCGCGCGATCGGGTACATCTGCCCGAAGTCGCCGAGCGTGAACGACCGCATGAGCAGGGCGTAGTAGCCGACGTGCAGCACGGCGGAGGCGATCAGGTACGGCCACGCCCCCGCCGCCGGCAGCGGGACGAAGAAGGCGAGGGTCGCGCCGATCAGGGCGCCGCCGCCGGAGATCAGCGTGAACGAGACCAGCTGGTCGCGGATGTGGTGCGCGATCGCGTTCCAACTGGCGTGCGTCACGGCGGCTATCAGCACCGCCGCCGCGACCGGCGGGGTCACGCCGACCGCTCGCGGACGTCCACCAGCGTGCCGCCCGCGTGCGCCACCAGCGACCGGGGGTCGAGGGCGAAGACGGTGTGCGGGGTGCCCGCCGCCGCCCACACCACCTCGTGGTCGAGCAGCCCCCGGTCTGCCAGGACGCGGGTCCTGGTGCGGTGCCCGAAGGGCGGGACGCCGCCGATCGCGTACCCCGTGGTCTCCCGTACGAGCCGCGCGTCGGCTCGCGTGACGGCCCCGGCGGACAGCTCCCGGCGCACCCGCTCGACGTCGACCCGCGAGGCGCCGTCCATCAGGACCAGGACCGGGACGCCGTCCGCCGCGAAGATCAGCGACTTGACGATCTCGGAGACCTCGCAGCCGATGGCCTCTGCGGCCTGGGCGGCGGTGCGGGTCTCGTTCGGGAAGCTGCGGATCTCGACGTCGAGGCCCAGTTCCCGCAGGGCCTCGGCGAAGAGCGGATGCGCGGTCGATGTCGTCATGCGCTGCACCGTAGCGGTACGTGTACGAGCCACGCGACCGCGTTGTGGGCCCGCGGCCGCGTCACCGCGCCTTCAGCACGCTCGCCACGACCGGGCCGGCCGCGTCCGAGCCGTGCCCACCGGACTCGACGGCCGCGGCGGCCGCCAGGTCGTCGGCGAATCCGGCGAACCAGCTGTTGGAGGAGGCGGCCGCGTCGACCTCGGCGGACCCCGTCTTGGCGCCCTTGTCGCCTCCCACGCCGGCCATCGCACCGGCGCCCGTGCCCTCGCCCCGCGCCGTCGCCCGCATCATCTCGCGCAGCGCCTTGCCGATGGAGCCGGGCAGCCGCTCCGCCTTCGCGGTCTCGCGGCCGTCCAGGTCCGTCGCCACGATGATCGGCTGCTTGAAGGAGCCGTTCTTCGCGGTCGCCGCGATGGAGGCGATGTTGAGGGCGTTCATGGTGATCCGGCCCTGGCCGATGTACGAGGCGGCGGTCTCGATGCCCGTCGACGGCGGGACGGACCCGTCCTGCGAGACCACCCCCGTCTTCCACTCCAGTCCGATGCCGAAGTACTTGCGGGCCGTGTCGCCGAGCGCCGTGCCGGCCTCGGCGCCGAGCGGCTTGACCGGCTTGATGAAGGTGGTGTTGCAGGAGCGGGCGAAGGCCCGCTGGAGGGTGCTGCCGGACGGGAGGGCGAAGTCGTCGAGGTTGTGGAACGTCCGCCCGTCCCAGTCGACGGTCGAGGGGCACTCGACCTTGCCGGAGGGGCCGTCGACCAGCCCCTTGTCCAGCATCATCGCGGCGGTGACGATCTTCATCGTCGAACCGGGGGCCTGCCGGCCCTCCAGCGCCGCGTTGAAGCCGTCCGCGCGGTTGTTGGCGACGGCCCGGATCTCCCCGGTGCTCGGCTTGATCGCGACGACCGAGGCCCCTTCGTACCGCTTCACCGCCCGCTCGGCCGCCGCCTGCACCCCGGCGTCGATGGTCGTCCGCAGCTCGCCCGGCCTGCCGGCGGCGAGGGTCAGCACGGTGGTGTCCGGGACGGCGTCGTCGGCGCTCTCGATCCAGGTCTCGACGCCCGGTTCGCCCCCGGCCCGCTCGCCGTACCTCTCGCGCAGCTGCGCGAGGACCGGCCCGAGCGACGGGTACTTCTCCGCCGTCAGCTCGACACCGTCGTGGTCGACTGCCTTGACGGCGGCGGTCTTCGCCTCGCCGGTCCGCAGGGTCGCGCCCTTGGTCAGCTTCGGGTGGATGACGGCCGGCTCCCAGTCGACCAGCGGCCGCCCGGTGGTCAGCCCGCGCACCACGGTCAGCTCCGAGGAGTACGTCCAGGGCTTCGACCGCCCCTCGTACGTCACCGTGGCGCTCACCGTGAACGGCACCTTCGCGCCGACCGCCGTGCCGGGCGTGATGACGGCCTTGGAGACCATCGCCCCCTCGCGGTAACCGAGCACCGCGGGCCCCGCGTCGACGGGGTTGTTGGTCAGCTGTCCCGCCCGGTCCGACTCCCCGGCCGCCCAGGCGGCCAGGAACTCCTTCGCCGTGTTCGTCACCTCGTCCCCGGTGACGGGCCCGGAACGTTTCTCCTCGGGCGCCGCCCGGGAAGCCACCTCGGAACCCCCGTTGATCCCGGTCCAGAGGTTGTAGCTCCCGTACCCGACCCCGCTCGCCACGACGACGAAGACTCCCCCGACGATCGCGACCTTGACCCCACTGCGCATGGCTGCGCCTCCCCTCCCCCAGGCGATCAACCCAACCTAGGTGACAGGTGTGAGCAGGGTGACGCTTGTTACCGTTCCGCGACCCGGCCCGCGAGCGGGCAAGCCCCCTGTGATGCCCCACACCCACGTGTCGCGCCCCATCCGATGGCGCCACTCGTCCATCGGAATCGACGTGCCCGTGTGGATCGGCCAGAAGCAGATGAAGCCTCGCGAACGCCGGCTCGCACGGCCTCCTTCGGCGTCTGGGGCCGCCATGCCGAGGCTGGGCCGTCCCTGGGCCGTGACGGTCGGGCAAGCAGGGCGGCCTCGGCGACCTTCGGGGCGGCTCACGGGGTACTTCCGGGGCGGCTCCCGGACCGTCGGGAGTTCGTCCGCCGGGGGGAATCAGGCGCGTTGGAAGCCGTCGACGGCCATGGAGACGGTGAGGGCCAGGAAGGCGAGACCGACGGCGATGACGGCCAGGAGGACGAGCGTGCCCGCCGCCTTGGCGATCCACGATTTCGCGTGGACCGGGTCGGCGGGGTTCCGCGGGTGGTAGGCGACCTTGATGGTCGGCGCGCTGCCGGAGATGTACGCGCCGCGGACCACGCCGTGCAGGTCGGTGTAGGCGTAGTCCCTGTGGCCGCGGCGCACCGCCTCGACGGTGATGCCGTACCGGGGGTAGGTCCACTCGCGGTACTGCATGGACAGGCACGCGACCCCGAACGCGGCGATGCCCACGGCGATGGGGGTGAACATCAAGAACGCGATCGCGCGGCTCACCGACTCCACGATGCCCAGGGGTACGGCCACCCCGACCGCCACCAGGCCGGTGACCCACGCCGTGAGCCTGAACGCGCGCGTGTACCAGTCGTCGTCGGACCCCGCCGGCGCGCTGTCGGTGACGAGAGCCGTGCCGTCGGCCGCCCGCTCCTCCGGCAGCATCGCGGTGACGGCGTCGGCGAACGCCGCGGCCGCCGCCTCACTCACGCCCCGGACCGTGTACGTGGCCGGGGCCGTCCCGGCCGGGGCGGTCAGCTCCACGGCAAGGGCACGGCCCTCGGCGCCGACTCGGCGGACGGCCTGGAGCGGGATCCGCTTCTCCTTGCGCCGCCGGCTCAGGACGAGGACGTCGTCCTGAGCCTGGAGGGTGGTACCAGCGCGGCCCCGGAGGACGGGTATCGGTGAGGTAGTGGTGGACATGGGCGTTGATAGTAGGGCGGGGACGGCTTTCAGGCGTGGGATTAGCCTCCACAGCCTTCCGGGTTCGCCCCTCGCCGTTCGGCATGAGGTGGGTGTACGTCCGGAGCGTGAACCCGGGGTCGGCGTGGCCGAGGTACCGGCTCAGGGCCCGGATATTCTCGCCGGCGTCCAGGAGCACGGCGGCGTAGAAGTGCCGCAGGGCGTGCATGCCGTGCTCCGGGGCGGACGCGTGCCGCTCGCCGTCTTGCGGCTCCGGGATGACGCCCCCGGCTGCGAGAGCGGGCTTCCCCATGAAGCCGTTGAGTAGCTCACGCGGACATGGTCGCCGCCCGGCCCGGAGTGGTGCTCCCGCCCTGCTACACCCACGTGTCGAGCCACATCCGATTGCGCCACTCGTCCATCGGAATCGACGTGCCCGTGTAGATCGGCCAGAAGTAGATGAAATTCCAGACGATCAGCAGGACGAGAACTCCCGCTCCCACCGCGCCGAATGTCCGCCGCCTTTCCGACGAACCCGGCGGCCCCACCATCGCCCCGATCATCATCGTCACCGCGAGACAAAGGAACGGGACGAAGACCACCGCGTAGAAAAGGAAGATGGTGCGTTCCTGGTAGAGGAACCACGGAACCCAGCCCGCCGCGATGCCGCAGGCGATCGCGCCCGCCCGCCAGTCACGGCGGAAGAACCAGCGCCACAGGACGTAGAGGATCGCGAAGCACGCGGCCCACCACAGCAGCGGCGTGCCGAGCGCCAGGACCTCCTGGGCGCACTTCTCCGTCGCGTCGGCGGGGCATCCCGCCTGGCCCGGGGAGGGGCTCTCGTAGAAGTAGGAGACGGGGCGGCCGAGGACGATCCAGCTCCACGGGTTCGACTGGTACGTGTGGTGCGAGGTGAGATTGACGTGGAACTCGTAGACCTCGGTCTCGTAGTGCCACAGGCTGCGCAGCCAGTCCGGCAGCCACGACCAGAAGCCGCCGCCGGTCAGTTTGTCCTGCTCCGCCGCCCAGTTGCGGAAGTAGCCCTTGTCCGAGGCGATCCACCCCGTCCACGTGGCCACGTAGGTGAGGACCGCCACCGGCACCACCGAGACGAACGCCGGTACGAGATCCCGCCGGGCCACCGCGAGGTAGGGGCGGACCGCCCCCGCCGTGCGCCGGCCGCCCGCGTCCCACAGCACCGCCATCAGACCGAACGCGGCCATGATGTAGAGGCCGTTCCACTTGGTGGCGAAGGCCAGTCCCAGCATCACCCCGGCCGCGAGCCGCCACGGCCGCAGGCCGAGGCGCAGGGTCTCGGCGACCGCCGCGTCCGGCCGCAGCACGCCCTCCTCGTCCGTGGGCAGCGCCGCCGCGAGCCGCCGCCGCGCCCAGTCGCGGTCCACCAGCAGGCAGCCGAACGAGGCCAGGACGAAGAACATCAGCACCTGGTCCAGCAGCGCCGTGCGGCTCATGACGAAGTGCAGGCCGTCCACCGCGAGCAGCGTGCCCGCCAGACAGCCCAGGAACGTCGAGCGGAACAGCCGCCGCCCGATCCGGCACAGCATCAGCACCGACAGCGTGCCGAGCAGCGCCACCATGAACCGCCAGCCGAAGGGCGTGAAGTCGAACAGCTTCTCGCCGACGCCGATGACCCACTTGCCCATCGGCGGGTGGACCACGTAGCCGGGATCCGTCGGAATCAGGACCGAGCCCGGGTCCTTCAGGACCGTCTTGTCGATGTCCTTGGGCCACGCCCCCTCGTACCCCTGGTTGATCAGGGCCCAGGAGTCCTTGGCGTAGTACGTCTCGTCGAATATCACCGCGTGCGGCTTGCCGAGGTTCCAGAACCGCAGCACCCCCGCGAACGCCGCCACCAGCAGCGGACCGCCCCAGGCGGCCAGCCGCCAGAGCAGGTCCCCGCCGCCCGGCGAGATCCCCAGGAGCGACCGGAGGCGCTGCGAGGGCCGGGTGTACGGCGGTACGAGACGCTCCCGCAGCCCGGGCCCGGCGGCGCCCCCGGCCCGGGGCGTGTAGCCGAAGCGCCGCAGACGCTGCTGCCACGGCGGGGGCTCTTCCACGGCGTGCGGACCCTGCAGGGCCTCAGGTGCGGTACTGGTCACCGCGCCATCGTAGGGAACGCGCCTGTGCGAGTCGCCTGTCCGGGCTGCGAGGATGACCCATGTGACAGGAACGCTGGTACTTGCAGGGACACCCATCGGGGAGATCGCGGACGCCCCGCCGCGGCTCGCGGCGGAGCTGGGGTCCGCCGACATCGTCGCGGCGGAGGACACCCGCCGGCTGCGCGGCCTCACCAGGGCCCTCGGCGTGCAGACCTCCGGCCGTGTCGTCTCCTACTTCGAGGGCAACGAGGCCGCCCGTACGCCCGAGCTGGTCGAGGCGCTGGCCGGCGGCGCGCGGGTGCTGCTGGTCACCGACGCGGGCATGCCCTCCGTCTCCGACCCCGGCTACCGCCTGGTCGCCGCGGCCGTCGAGGCGGACATCAAGGTCACCGCCGTCCCCGGGCCCTCCGCGGTGCTGACCGCGCTCGCCCTGTCGGGGCTCCCCGTGGACCGCTTCTGCTTCGAGGGGTTCCTGCCCCGCAAGGCCGGCGAGCGGCTCGGCCGGCTCCGTGAGGTCGCGGACGAGCGGCGGACCCTCGTCTACTTCGAGGCCCCGCACCGGCTCGACGACACCCTGGCCGCGATGGCCGAGGTCTTCGGCGCCGACCGGCGCGCCGCCGTCTGCCGCGAGCTGACCAAGACGTACGAGGAGGTGAAGCGCGGCGGCCTGGGCGAGCTGGCGGCCTGGGCCGCCGAGGGCGTACGGGGCGAGATCACCGTCGTCGTCGAGGGCGCCCCGCCCGCCGCGCCCGCCGACCTGGGCCCCGAGGAGCTGGTGCGCAGGGTGCGGGTGCGCGAGGAGGCGGGGGAGCGGCGCAAGGAGGCCATCGCGGCGGTCGCCGCCGAGGCCGGCCTGCCCAAGCGTGAGGTGTTCGACGCCGTCGTCGCGGCGAAGAACGCGGCCGCGTCAAGCCCCCCGGACGGTAAAGGTCTATCGTGAAAGGCAAAGCGAAACCCGCGCGGCGGGCCTCCTGAGGGCCTCCGGGCAAGGGAAGGCCAAAGAGCTTTCCATTGTTCGACCGGCGCTGATGCGCTCCGGCCCGAAAAGGCGTCCACTGAATCAGTGGAGAGGAGCTGGAATGAGCGAGATCACCGGCACCGGCATCACCGTCGCGCATGAGGCGTACGCCTTCGCGTGCATGCGCTGCGGCTACGGCTGGGAACAGGCGTACGACATCGAACACCACGTCGACGCCTCCGGCCAGGAATTCGTCGTCTACAAGGCCAACGGCGAGCGGGTCGCGTCACCGTTGTCCAGTCCCACCTGTGTGAACTGCGGCGGACACGTCGTCCGCATCATGCGCGCGGGACAGGTGTCATCGGTGCTCGACTCGTGGGAGCAGGCGCACCATCCCGACGAGGTCAGGGCGGGGAGGCGCGTCGCGCCCGCGGGACCGATCGGACTCGCGGGGCCGATCGGCCAGGATCTGGAGCGCACCGGCTCCCCGGAGCGGGCCCGGCGGTCGGAGCGGACGCGGGGATCGGGGCGCGACGCTCCGGGACCGGTCCGCGCGGCGACGCACGAGGAACCTCAAGAGCCTCAGCACGCACGGGAACCCCACCACTGGCGCCTGGGGGACCTGTTCCACCGCAGGCCCCCGGCCGGCTCCTGACGGCGGACGGCCCGGGTTCCCGGCTCCCGACGGCGGCGGCCCCGGGTTCCCGGCTCCTGACGGCGGACCGCCCGTGCCCGCGGCTCCCGACGACGGGCGCCCGGGGCCCCGGGCCGCCGCGGGCGGCCCCGTGACCCCTCGTACGATCGGGGCATGAGTTCCAAGGACGCCCCGCCGCCGCTGCCCGAGCCGCTTCTCGTGCCCGTGGCGGACTCGCACACCCACCTGGACATGCAGTCCGGCACCGTCGAGGAGGCCCTCACCAAGGCCGCCGCCGTCGGCGTCACGACCGTCGTCCAGGTGGGCTGCGACATCAAGGGCTCCCGGTGGGCCGCCGAGACCGCGGCCGCGCACGAGAACGTGCACGCCGCCGTCGCCCTGCACCCCAACGAGGCCCCCCGGATCGTCCTCGGCGATCCCGACGGATGGTCCCGCCAGGGCGCCCGCGAGGCGGGCGGCGACGCGGCGCTCGACGACGCGCTCGCCGAGATCGACCGCCTCGCGGCCCTGCCGTACGTCCGCGCCGTCGGCGAGACCGGGCTCGACCACTTCCGCACCGGCCCCGAGGGCATCGCCGCCCAGGAGCGCTCGTTCCGCGCCCACATCGAGATCGCCAAGCGGCAGGGCAAGGCACTGGTGATCCACGACCGGGAGGCCCACGCCGACGTCCTGCGGATCCTCGACGAGGAGGGCGCGCCCGAGCGGACGGTCTTCCACTGCTACTCCGGCGACGCCGACATGGCCCGGATCTGCGCCGCCAAGGGCTACTACATGTCCTTCGCCGGCAACATGACCTTCAAGAACGCCCAGCCGCTGCGCGACGCCCTGGCCGTGGCTCCGCTGGAACTCGTCCTGGTCGAGACGGACGCCCCCTTCCTCACACCGGCGCCCTACCGGGGGCGGCCCAACGCGCCCTATCTGATCCCCGTCACCGTCCGCGCGATGGCGGCCGTGCGCGGCATCGGCGAGGACGAGCTGTGCGCGGCGATCGCCGCCAACACCGCGACCGCCTTCGATTACTGATCCATAACGGTTACGTGTCGTAGTCGGGGCGCTTTGGAGAGTGACGGCCGCTGCCGCTAGGGTCCCGGCCTCGTGAGCAACTCGCAGGGAAGCCACCGGGCCGCGCGCGGCGGACGCCGGCCGGAACCCTCCCTCCATGAGCAGCCGACCCTGGTGGCGCCCCTGGTGCCCGGCCAGGGCGGGGCCCCCGCGACCCGTGCCGAGGCGCGGCGGGCGGCCAGGCGCCGCAAGGCCGCCCCCACCACGGGCGAGGGCCTGCGGCGCATCGTGCCCCAGGCCCTCGTGGTCGCCTTCCTGGCCGGCGGCACCAGCGCCTTCGTGGCCAGCGACAAGGCCGTCCGGCTCTCCGTCGACGGGGTCCCGCGCACCCTGCACACCTTCGCCGACGACGTCGACGAACTCCTCGCCGACGAGGGCCTGACCGTGGGCGCGCACGACATCGTCGCCCCCGCCCCCGGCGAGGAACTGGCCAGCGGCGACGAGGTCGTCGTCCGCTACGGCCGGCCCGTCTCCCTCACCCTCGACGGGCAGCGCCGCCAGGTGTGGACCACTGCACGGACCGTCGACGGCGCCCTGCGCCAGCTGGGGGTCCGGGCCGAGGGCGCGTACCTCTCCGTCTCGCGCTCCGCGGCCATCTCCCGCCAGGGCCTCGCTCTGGACGTGCGCACCGAGCGGACCGTCACCTTCCTCGCCGACGGACGCGAGCGGACCCTGCGCACCAACGCCGCCACCGTCCGCGAGGCCGTCGAGCAGGCCGGGATCACCCTCTCCGGCCAGGACACCACCTCCGTGCCGCCCGGCTCCTTCCCGCGCGACGGACAGACGATCACGGTCATGCGGATCACCGGCGCCAAGGAGGTGCGGGAGGAGGCCGTTCCGTACGCCGTCGAGCGGACGCGGGACCCCGGCCTGTTCGCCGGGACGGAGGTGGTCGAACGCCAGGGGGAGCACGGCGTGCGCCGGGTCACCTACGTCCTGCGCACCGTCAACGGCGTCCGGCAGCGGCCGAGGAGGATCGGCGAGGAGATCGTCCGCGAGCCAGTCAGCCGCAAGGTGCGGGTCGGCACCCGGCCGCTGCCCAGCTCGGTCGACGGAGCCGACGGCCTCGACTGGGGCGCGCTGGCGGCGTGCGAGTCCGGTGGACGGCCGAACGCCGTCGACCCGTCGGGGACCTACGGCGGTCTCTACCAGTTCGACCCCGGCACCTGGCGCTCGCTCGGCGGCAGCGGCGTCGCGCAGAACGCGTCCGCCTCGGAGCAGACGTACCGGGCCAAGAAGCTCTACGTGCAGCGGGGGGCGAGTCCCTGGCCCCACTGCGGCCGTAGGCTGTACCGGTGAGCACCACCGATCCCGACGCCCTCCTCGGCCCCGCCGACATCCGCGAACTGGCAGCGGCGCTTGGCGTACGCCCGACCAAGCAGCGCGGCCAGAACTTCGTCATCGACGCCAACACCGTCCGGCGGATCGTCCGCACGGCCGAGGTGCGCCCCGAGGACGTGGTCGTGGAGGTGGGCCCGGGGCTCGGGTCCCTGACCCTGGCCCTCCTCGAGGCGGCGGACCGGGTGACGGCCGTCGAGATCGACGACGTGCTCGCCGGGGCGCTGCCCGCGACGATCGAGGCCCGCATGCCCCGGCGGAAGGACCGCTTCGCGCTCGTCCACTCCGACGCCATGCAGGTCCAGGAGCTGCCGGGCCCGCCGCCCACGGCGCTGGTCGCGAACCTTCCGTACAACGTGGCCGTGCCCGTCCTCCTGCACATGCTCGACCGCTTCCCCACCATCGAGCGGACGCTGGTCATGGTGCAGGCCGAGGTCGCCGACCGGCTCGCCGCACGGCCCGGGAACAAGGTCTACGGCGTGCCGTCGGTCAAGGCGAACTGGTACGCCGAGGTGAAGCGGGCGGGCTCGATCGGCCGCAACGTCTTCTGGCCGGCGCCGAACGTCGACTCGGGTCTGGTCTCGCTCGTCCGCCGCGCGGAGCCGGTGGCCACGACGGCCTCCAAGGCCGACGTCTTCGCGGTCGTCGACGCGGCGTTCGCGCAACGCCGCAAGACCCTGCGGGCCGCGCTCGCCGGCTGGGCGGGCTCGCCCGCCGCCGCCGAGGAGGCGCTGGTCGCCGCGGGGATCTCGCCGCAGGCGCGCGGCGAGGCGCTGACGGTGGAGGAGTTCGCACGGATCGCGGAGGCGAAGAAGTGAGCGGTACGGAAGGGGCGGCCGCGCGGGCCACGGCCACGGTCCCGGTTCCGGTTCCGGCGCACGGTCGGGCGGCCGGTGTCACCGTCCGCGTGCCGGCCAAGGTCAACGTCCAGCTGGCGGTCGGCGGAGCGCGGCCCGACGGCTTCCACGACCTGGCCAACGTCTTCCTCGCCGTGTCGCTCTTCGACGAGGTCACGGCCACCCCCGCCGCCGAGCTGAAGATCACCTGCGAGGGCCCGGACGCCGACCAGGTGCCGCTGGACCGCACGAACCTCGCCGCGCGGGCCGCCGAGCTGCTCGCCGCCCGGCACGGCCTCTCACCCGACGTGCACCTGCACATCAAGAAGGACATCCCGGTCGCCGGCGGCATGGCGGGCGGCAGCGCGGACGGCGCCGGCGCGCTGCTCGCGTGCGACCGCCTGTGGGGGCTGGACTCCCCGCGCGCGGATCTCCTCGACATCTGCGCCGAACTCGGCAGCGACGTGCCGTTCAGCCTGGTCGGCGGGGCGGCGCTCGGCGTCGGCCGCGGTGAGCGGCTCACGGAGCTGCCGGTGAGCGGCACGTTCCACTGGGTCTTCGCCGTCGCCGACGGCGGTCTGTCGACCCCGGCCGTGTACGGCGCCTTCGACCGCCTCAACGACGGTGTCGACGTCCCCGAACCGGTCGCCTCCCCGGCCCTCCTGGAGGCGCTGCGCACCGGCGACACCGCCGCGCTGGCCGCGACGCTGATGAACGACCTCCAGCCGGCCGCCGTCTTCCTGCGCCCGTCCCTGACGGACGTCCTGGAGGCGGGCACGAAGGCCGGCGCCCTGGCCGCCCTCGTCTCGGGATCCGGTCCGACGACGGCGTTCCTGGTGCAGGACGCGGCGTCGGCGGACGCGGTGGCCGCCGCGCTGATCGCCTCCGGCACCTGCCGCACGGCCCGCGCGGCCACCTCCCCGGCGCCGGGCGCGGCGGTCCTGGCCTGACCTTGGGCGCCGGGCCGGCTTCCGGCCCGGACTCCCGCTCCGGCCGAGCGGGCCGGGCCCGCGGGTGAGGTCCGGAGGGCGCCGCCGCGGGCGCCCGTACGGCCGCGGGTGATCACGCACTCCGTCCCACCGGCGGGCCGTCTACCCTGGGACGTCGATCGATCCCCCCGTACAGGAGTCAAAGTGGCCGTCAATCTGGTCAATGTCGAGGCTGTCAGCAAGGTGTACGGCACCCGTGCCCTGCTCGACGGCGTCTCTCTCGGCGTCTCCGAAGGGGAGCGGATCGGTGTCGTCGGACGCAACGGCGACGGCAAGACCACCCTGATCCGGATGCTCGCCAAGCTGGAGGAGGCCGACACCGGCCGGGTCACCCACAGCGGCGGGCTGCGCCTCGGCGTACTCACCCAGCACGACTCCCTCGACCCGAAGGCCACCATCCGGCACGAGGTCATCGGCGTCATGGCCGACCACGAGTGGGCCGGCAGCGCCAAGATCCGCGACGTGCTCACCGGACTCTTCGGCGGCCTCGACCTGCCCGGCTTCGAGCACGGCCTCGACACCGTCATCGGTCCGCTCTCCGGCGGTGAGCGCCGCCGCATCGCGCTCGCCAAGCTGCTCATCGACGACCAGGACCTGCTCGTCCTCGACGAGCCCACCAACCACCTCGACGTCGAGGGCATCGCCTGGCTGGCCGGGCACCTCCAGACGCGCCGCTCGGCGCTCGTCTGCGTCACCCACGACCGGTGGTTCCTCGACCAGGTCTGCACCCGCATGTGGGACGTGCAGCGCGGCGCCGTCCACGAGTACGAGGGCGGCTACTCCGACTACGTCTTCGCCCGCGCCGAGCGCGAGCGGATCGCCGCGACGGAGGAGTCCAAGCGGCAGAACCTCATGCGCAAGGAGCTGGCCTGGCTGCGGCGCGGAGCCCCGGCCCGCACCTCCAAGCCCCGCTACCGCATCGAGGCCGCCAACGAGCTGATCGCCGACGTGCCCCCGCCGCGCGACACCTCCGAGCTGATGAAGTTCGCCAACGCGCGGCTCGGCAAGACGGTCTTCGACCTGGAGAACGTCACCGTCACCGCCGGACCCAAGACCCTCCTTGAGCACCTCACCTGGCAGCTCGGGCCCGGCGACCGGATCGGCCTCGTCGGCGTCAACGGCGCCGGGAAGACCTCGCTGCTGCGCGCCCTCGCCGACGCGGCCGTCACCCAGGGCGAGACCCAGCCGGCCGCCGGGAGGATCGTCGTCGGCAAGACCGTGCGGCTGGCCTACCTCTCGCAGGACGTCACCGAACTGCCCGGCTCGCTGCGGGTCCTGGAGGCGGTCCAGCAGATCCGGGACCGCGTCGACCTGGGCAAGGGCCGGGAGATGACCGCGGGCCAGCTGTGCGAGCAGTTCGGCTTCACCAAGGAGAAGCAGTGGACGCCGGTCGGCGACCTGTCCGGCGGTGAGCGCCGCCGTCTCCAGCTCCTGCGCCTCCTCATGGACGAGCCGAACGTCCTCTTCCTCGACGAGCCCACCAACGACCTGGACATCGAGACCCTGACCCAGCTCGAGGACCTCCTGGACGGCTGGCCCGGTTCCATGGTCGTCATCTCCCACGACCGGTTCTTCATCGAGCGGACGACGGACAAGACGTTCGCGCTGCTCGGCGACCGGACCCTGCGGATGCTGCCGCGCGGGATCGAGGAGTACCTGGAGCGCCGCCGGCGGATGATCGAGGCGTCGGTCCCGGCACCGGCCCCTTCCGCCGCCCGGACGGCCGGCTCCGCGAAGACGGTGTCCGCCGCCGACGCCCGGGCCGCGAAGAAGGAACTGCAGAAGGTCGAGCGTCAGCTGGACAAGCTCTCCGACAAGGAGACCAAGCTGCACGCCCAAATCGCCGATAACGCCACAGACTTCGAGAAGGTGGCCAAGCTGGACGCGGAGCTGCGTGAACTGGTCGCGGAACGCGACGAGTTGGAGATGCGCTGGCTCGAACTGGCCGAGGACGCGTAACGAGGGCATCACGGGCCGGTCCTCCCTTGGGTACAAGGGGCGGACCGGTCACTTTTGCGCCATCCCCCGAGTGGTAGAAAGAAAACCCGCTCACATCAAGGGGGAACGCTGATGACCCAGCCGCCCAGCAACCAGCCGCCGGGCTTCGGCGCACCGGATCCGAACCAGGGCAACCAAGGCGTCCCGCCGCTGCCCCCGGTTCCGCCGCAATCCCCGCAGACGCCGCCGCCCGCGACGCCCGGCCCGTACGGCCAGGCCCCGCAGACGCCGCCGCCCGCGCCCGGCCCGTACGGCCAGCAGCCGCAGCCCGGTTACGGCTATCCGCAGCAGGCGCCCGCGCCCGGCTACGGCTACCCGCAGCAGCCCGGGCAGCCCGGGCCGTACGCCCAGCAGTCCGGTCCCTACGGTCAGCAGCCCGGTCCCTACGGCGGCTACCCCGGCCAGCCGCAGTACCCCGGCGCGCCCACCCCTCCCGGCGGGAACAACCCCTTCAAGGGCAAGCCCGGCGTGATCGTCGCCGCGGCGGTCGCGGCGCTGCTCGTCATCGGCGGCGGCACCTGGTTCGCCCTCAGCGGCGGCGACGACGAGAAGCCGGTCGCCAAGCCGACCGGGACCCCGACCGCCCCCACCGGCTCTCCCTCCGTCGACCAGGGCGACGGCAGCGGCGACGGAGGCGGCCGCGACAGCGGGGACGACCTCAACGGCGGGCGCAAGCCCGGCGAGGCGAAGATCAACTGGCTGCTGAAGAACAGCGTCGACCTTCCCAAGAACGGTGCCGACGTCTACGGTCCGTGGATCGTCGGCGACGTGGTCGTGAAGGGCATGTACAAGGGTCTCGACGGCTACAGCCTCACCGACGGCTCGCCGAAGTGGCACCTGGACCTGCCCTTCGAGATGTGCGCCGCCCCGCCGGCGCCCGCCGCCGACGGCACGATGGTCATCGGCGTCCACGACAAGGCCGGCGACCGCGCCAAGTGCACGACGCTGCAGAAGGTCGACCTCAAGACCGGAAAGGCCGGCTGGAAGAGGTCCGTCCCCAAGGCCACCGGTCTGTTCGCCTTCGACGACAACACGCTGGCCATCAGCGGCAACACCGTGACCGCCGCCGGCAGCAGCAGCTCGTACGGCTTCTCCCTCGCCGACGGCAAGCAGCTCTTCGGCACGCCCGCGAGCGGATGCAAGGCGTTCGCGTACGCGGGCGGCGAGAAGCTGATCTCCGCCGACAGCTGCCCCACCGGCGACGTGAACAAGAAGCAGCAGCAGATCAGCGAGGTCGACCCGAACACGGGCAAGCCCCGGTGGAGCTTCAAGATCCAGGCCAACTGGGAGGTCGACAAGGTCTACTCGGTCAACCCGCTGGTCGTCTCCGCCACCCAGCGCGACGAGAAGAAGTGGACGATCTTCGCGCTGACCGCGAACGGCAAGCTGCGCTCGCAGATCCAGGGCGGCACCGACAAGTACGCCCCCAAGTGCGGCGGCTCGTTCGTCATCTTCGGCAAGAACCTCTCGGGGTGCGTGGGTGTCGCGGCCGACGCGAACACCTTCTACATGGCCACCGAGACCAGCTACGGCACCCCCAACGAGGTCGTCGCCTTCGACCTGAACACGGGCAAGTCCAAGTGGCGCTCCAAGGCCCCCGGTGAGCAGAGCATGATCCCGCTGCGCATGGAGGGCTCCGAGGTCCTGGTCTACGCCGACCCGTCGTACGACAAGGGCGGCACCGTCGCCACCATCGCCCCGACGGGCGGCGCGCCGAAGGTCCTGCTCCAGCACCCGGCCTCGACCGCCCAGATCGAGAGCAGCTTCTACGACGCGGGCTACGCCTACGGCAACGGCACGTTCGTGATCGCCGCCGGGCGGGTGAGCGCCAGCAACGACAAGGCCGAGATGGAGACCAAGACGATGATGGCCTTCGCCAAGTGAGGGCCGTCCGACTCCGATGACGACACCGCAGCCATCCGGTCCGCCCCAGCCGTCGTACGGGCCCTACGGCACGCTCAATCCGTACGGCGGCGGGGTCGCCGGACCGCCGGGCACCCCGCCCGCGTTCCCGCCCCAGGCTCCGCCGCCCCCGCGCGGCCGGCGCCGTGCCGTGGCGGTGGTCGCGGGCGCCGTGGCGGCGCTCCTCGCCGTCGGCGGGGTGACCTGGTACGCCCTGGGCGGATCCGGTGACGGCGACGACAAGCCCGGCAAGGCGCCCACGAGCGCCGCGCCGGCCCCGTCGCCGACGTCCTCCGGTCCGGCCGGGCCCGCCGGTCCGAACGCGCCCGACGCCGCCGCCGCGGCCCGCTACAACAAGGACCGGGCCCCCGGGGACGCCTCGGTCCTGTGGGTCCGGAAGAACGACATCGACGTCACCACCCTCACCGGCGACGTCTTCGGCCCCTGGCTCGTCGGGGACACCGTCGTCACCGCGATGTACCGCACCGTCACGGGCCATTCGGTCGTGGACGGCACGGTCAGGTGGCGGCTGACGCTGGACACCGAGATCTGCAAGGCGCCGCATCTGCCGTCCGACGACGGGAAGATCGTCCTCGCCCTCAAGGAGCGCCTCCACGCGGACATGGACGAGTGCCGCCGGTTCCAGATGATCGACCTGCGCACCGGCAAGGCCGGCTGGCGGCAGAAGATCGTCAAGGAGGGCGACTTCGACTTCATGAACGACTACTCGATCGCCATGAGCGGCGGCACCGTCACCGCGGGCCGGCACGGGTACTCGACCGGCTACCGCCTCAGCGACGGCAAGCAGCTGTTCGGCCGGTGGGACAAGAGCCAGTGCCAGCCGTACGCGTACGCCGGCGGTCCGAAGCTCGTCGCGGCGGTCTCCTGCCCGACCTCCGACCCGGAGAAGCCGCGGGAGGAGATCCACGAGGTCGACCCGGTGACCGGGAAGTCCCGCTGGAAGTACCCGCTTCCGGTCGGCTACCGCGTGGACCACGTGCTGTCCGTACGGCCCCTCGTCGTCTCGGCCACCAACCGGGCCCAGGGAATGCACGGCGTCGTCGTCCTCAACGAGGACGGGACCAAGCGCACGTCGCTCAAGGGCAAGGACCAGTACGCCGAAGGGTGCGCGGACCAGTCCGCGTTCGACGGCGACCTTCAGCGCTGCCGGGTCGTCGCGGACGCCACCACCCTCTACATGGCCACGGCGGGGGCGTCCAAGGTCAAGGCCAACGCGATCGTCGCCTTCGACCTGAGGACCGGCAACGAGGTCCGGCGGATCCCGGGCCGCCCCGGACGCACGGCCTGGCCGCTGCGGATGGATGGCGGTTCGCTGGTGGTCCGGATGGCCTCGCTGCTCGGCGAGCCCGGCTCGCTGGCCACCGTCGCTCCGGGTTCGACGGAACCCGTCGACCTGCTCCGGGTCCCGCGCTCGGCGGGCCTGTCCGAGTCGCGCTTCTACGACTCCCCGGCGCTGTACGCCGACGGCCGGTACATCCTCGTGCAGAGTGCCGTCGTCGGCTCGACCGACGCCGAGGAGATGAAGAGGGAGACGCTGTTGGCCTTCGGCAAGTGACACCGGTTCCCGCCCGCCCTTCCACACCTCAGAGGTACCCACGCCATGACGCAGCCCCCTCCGCCCCCGCCGAACCAGCCGCCCGGCCCGCCGCCGGGCGGCTTCGGGGCCCCGCAGGACCCCCCGCCGGGCGGGTTCGGCGCCCCGCAGGACCCGCCGCAGGGCGGGTTCGGCGCTCCCGCGCCTTCGCCGCAGCAGCCCTACGGCTATCCCCAGCAGCCGCCCACCCAGCCGCAGTACGGCTACCCGCAGCAGCAGCCGACGCAGCCGCCGTACGGCTACCCGCAGCAGCAGCAGCCGGGCCAGGCGCCGTGGGGGTACCCGACCCAGCCGCAGTTCGCGCAGACGCCCCCGCCCTCCGGCGGCAAGAAGCTGTCCGCGCAGATGCAGATCATCATCGCGGCCGCGGTGGCCGTCGTCCTGATCGTCGGCGGCGGCATCTGGTACGCCAACTCCGGCGGCGGTGAGGAGAAGAACGACACCGCGGGCGCGACCACGGGCGGGAGCCAGGGCAAGGGCGGCAACGGGCTGGGGGGCAACGGCAAGGAGAAGGCCCCCGCCAACCCGCAGGCCAAGCTGGCGTTCCAGCTGCCCCAGCCCAAGGTCCAGGACATCACGGACGTCTCCGGCTCCTGGCTCACCGACAAGGCGTACGTCAAGACCGGCGTCGACTCGATCGTGGGCTACGACCTCGACAAGGGCACCGCCCTGTGGACCCTCGCCCTGCCCGGGCAGGTCTGCGCCGCGTCGAAGCACGTCACGGCCGACAACAAGACGGCCATCCTCTTCGAGGCGACCAAGCGGGTCGGACCGCGCTTCTACCAGCCGTGCACCGAGGTCGGCGTCATCGACCTGACCGCGGGCAAGATGGTGTGGACCAAGGCCGTCACCGGCGGCTCCGCGGGTGACACCAAGGCCCGGTTCAGCGAGGTCACCCTCAGCGGCACGACCGTCGCGGCCGGCGGCACCGACGGCGGCGCCGCCTTCGACCTGGCCAACGGCAACGTGCGCTGGTCGCCGAAGCCCAACGCGCAGGACTGCCACGACATGGGCTACGGCGGCGGCGAGGGCCTCGTCGCGGCGCGCAAGTGCGGGCCGTACGACAGCCAGTACGTCGTGATCCAGAACCTGAACCCGCTCACCGGCGCACCGATCTCGCAGTTCAAGATGCCCGCCGGCGTGGAGTACGCGTCGATCGTCTCCACCAAGCCGCTCGTCGTGGCCGCCGACGTCGGCGACACCGCCGGCGACGGCAGCGGCATCTCCGACTTCTTCTCGATCGACGAGAAGACCGGGAAGCTGAAGGCGAAGATCGCGGCGGACGCGGACCGGTTCGCGGGCCGCTGCCGCTCCACCGAGGTGGAGAGCTGCCAGAAGGTCCTCGTCGGCAACGGCCGGATCTACCTCCCGACCGAGGAGCACGAGGGCAGCACCGGCGAGTACGGCGACGAGACGAACGAGATCGTCTCGTTCGACCTGGCCACCGGCAAGCCGACCACCGACAAGGCGGACGCGGGTGACAAGTACACGCTCGTCCCGCTGCGCGTGGACGGCGGCAACCTCATCGCGTACAAGGTCCCGCCGTACGACAAGGGCGGCCAGATCGTCTCCATCGACGGCGGCACCATGAAGGCGACGACCCTGATGGAGAACCCCTCGGACGACTCCGTGCGCGACGCCGAGAACAGCTTCGGCACGGACTACTCCGAGATCCTCTACCGCGACGGGCGGATGTTCATCTCGGACACCATGCTGAGCAAGCCGCGCACGTCGTCCTCCACCAAGGAGTACCTGGCGCTCGCGTTCACCACCCACTGATCACCCGCCGGAACACCGGCTGATCGGCCCGTGAGCCCCTGCCGGGGGAACCGCGACGGCCCGGCGCATCGAGTCACTCGACGCGCCGGGCCGTTTGCACGGGCCCCGAGGGGCGAAGAATTCGACAGTCCCGGGGCACGAGCGTGTAACTTGCCGGGTCATCAACGCTGGCTGGGGCCGGGGGACGGCTCCAGGGGGGACAAAGGGGTTGCCCAATGGGCGTGCGGCTCATGGTGGTCGACGATCACCGACTGCTGGCCGAGGCGCTCGCCTCGGCACTGAAACTACGCGGGCACCGGGTGCTCGCGTCGGCCGCCCCGGTGGCGGGCGCGGCGGACCTGGTGGTGAGCCGGGCGCCCGAGGTGTGCCTGCTCGGCACGGCCGCCCCGGCCGAACCGGGCGCCTTCGACCCGATCGTGCGGATCAAGCGGGAACGGCCGCAGGTGGCCGTGGTCGTCCTGGGCCCCGTGCCCTCCCCCCGGGGGATCGCGGCCGCCTTCGCGGCCGGCGCCTCGGGGTACGTACGGCACGACGAGCGCATCGAGAACGTCGAGCGGGCCCTCATCAAGGCGCGGGCGGGGGAGGCGGCCGTGGCGCCGCAGCTGCTCCAGGGGGCGTTCGCGGAGCTGCTGCATCCGGCGGCGCAGCCGGACGACGAGGGGCAGCGGCTGCTCGGCATGCTGACGCCCCGGGAGGTCGAGGTCCTCGTCAGGGTCGCCGAGGGGGAGGACACGCGGGGCATCGCGGCCGGGATGGGGATCGCCCCCAGCACGGCGCGGACGCATGTCCAGCGGGTCCTGATGAAGCTCTCGGTGGGGTCACGCCTGGAGGCCGCGGCGCTGGCGGCCCGGACGGGGCTGCTGGACCACGCGCCGCGGCCCCGGTCGTGCCCGTGACGGCTCGCGGGGGCCGGGAGCCGCGTCCACCGGCCGGACGCCGGCTCCTCGCGGGCGCGGCCCGCGGGCCGCGCGACGGCTGAGACGGTCGCCTCTCCCGCGCACCGGACCTGGTGATCGGCCGCGGTCCGGTGCTTGGCGTTGACTCCGATGTTTGATTGTGGTTCCTTGTGTGTGGTTCTGTTCGGTTCCCCGCCTGAGGACACGCCGTGAAGAAGACCGTCACCACGCTCGCCGACGGGCGCGAGCTCATCTACTACGACGCGGCCGACGACGCCGTGCGCGACGCCGTCGACGCGCGCCCCCTCGACCGCGTCGCGTCCGCCTCGGAGCTCCGACACGACGTGCTGCTCGGGGACCACGTCGCCATCGCCTCGCACCGGCAGGGGCGGACCTACCACCCGCCCGCCGACGAGTGCCCCCTGTGCCCCTCCCGGGACGGGCGGCTCAGCGAGATCCCCTCCTCCGACTACGAGGTCGCCGTCTTCGAGAACCGGTTCCCCGCCCTCTCCGGAGGCGCCGGCCGGTGCGAGGTGGTCTGCTTCACCTCCGACCACGACGCCTCCTTCGCCGACCTCACCCCCGAGCGGGCCGCGCTCGTCCTCGCCGCCTGGACCGACCGGACGGCCGCGCTCGCCGAGATGCCGGGGGTCGAGCAGGTGTACTGCTTCGAGAACCGGGGAGCCGAGATCGGCGTCACCCTGGGCCACCCCCACGGCCAGATCTACGCCTTCCCCTACACCACCGCCCGCACCGCGCTCATGCAGCGCAGCGCCGCCGGGCACCTGGCCCGCACGGGACGGAACCTCTTCGACGACGTCGTCGCCCGGGAGCGGGCCGACGCCGTGCGGGTCGTCCTGGAGACCGAGCACTGGATCGCCTTCGTCCCCTACGCCGCGCACTGGCCGTACGAGGTCCACCTCTACCCGACCCGCCGGGTGCCCGACCTGAGGGCTCTCGACGAGAGGGCCCGCGCGGACTTCGCCCCGGTCTATCTGGAGCTGCTCAGGCGCTTCGACCGGCTCTTCGGCCCCGGCCGGCCGCCGACGCCGTACATCGCCGCCTGGCACCAGGCGCCGTTCGGGGACGAGCGGCGTGCGGAGTTCGCGCTGCACCTGGAGCTTTTCACCGTCCGCCGGGCCTCTGGCAAGCTGAAGTACCTCGCGGGCACCGAGTCCGGTATGGGCGCGTTCATGAACGACGTGCCACCGGAGTCCGCGGCCGACAGACTCCGAGAGGTTGCGAGCAAGTGAGCAGATATCTGGTGACGGGTGGAGCGGGCTACGTGGGTGGCGTCGTCGCCACCCACCTGCTGGAGGCGGGCCACGAGGTCACCGTTCTCGACGATCTCTCCACCGGCTTCCGCGAGGGCGTCCCCGCCGGGGCGACCTTCATCGAGGGCCGCATCCAGGACGCCGCCCGTTGGCTGGACTCCTCCTTCGACGGAGTGCTCCACTTCGCCGCCTTCTCGCAGGTCGGCGAGTCGGTCGTCAACCCGTCGAAGTACTGGGACAACAACGTCGGCGGAACGATGGCCCTGCTCGCCGCGATGCGCGAGGCGGGCGTGCGCCGGCTGGTGTTCTCGTCCACCGCCGCCACCTACGGCGAGCCGCGGTCCGTCCCGATCACCGAGGCCGCCCCGACCGCGCCCACCAACCCCTACGGTGCCTCCAAGCTGGCCGTGGACCACATGATCAGCGGCGAGTGCGCCGCCCACGGCCTGGCCGCCGTCTCGCTGCGCTACTTCAACGTGGCCGGCGCCTACGGCGTGAACGGCGAGCGGCACGACCCCGAGTCGCACCTCATCCCGCTCGTCCTCCAGGTCGCCCTCGGCAAGCGGGAGGCGATCAACGTCTACGGCGACGACTACCCGACCCCGGACGGCACCTGCGTCCGCGACTACATCCACGTCGCCGACCTGGCCGAGGCCCACCTGCTGGCCCTGGGTGCCATGACCCCGGGCGAGCACCTGATCTGCAACCTCGGCAACGGCAACGGGTTCTCCGTGCGGGAGGTCGTCGAGACCGTCCGCAAGGTGACCGGGCACCCGGTTCCCGAGGTCATGGCCGAGCGCCGCGCCGGTGACCCGGCCGTGCTCGTCGCCTCGGCCGAGGTCGCCCGGGAGCGGCTCGGCTGGAATCCGTCCCGCCCGGACCTGGCGGAGATCGTGCAGGACGCCTGGGCGTTCGCGAGGGAGAGGGAGCAGGGACGCGTATGAGCGTGACGGGGGAGTTCGAGGAGCTGTACGGGGTGGAGCCGGAGGGCGTCTGGGCCGCCCCGGGGCGCGTCAACCTGATCGGTGAGTACACCGATCTCAACGACGGCTTCGTGATGCCGATGGCGCTGCCGCACACGGCGGTCGCCGCCGTCGCCCGCCGTACCGACGGGGCGCTGCGGATCCATTCCGCCGATGTCGAGGGCGGCGTCGTCCTGCTCGACCTCGACTCCCTCGAACCCCTCTCCGGCGACACCGGCTGGGCCGCGTACCCGGCCGGTGTCGCCTGGGCCCTGCGGGAAGCGGGCCACCCGGTCACCGGCGCGGACATCCACATCTCCTCCACGGTCCCGACCGGCGCGGGGCTCTCGTCCTCCGCCGCCCTGGAGGTCGTCACCGCGCTCGCGCTGAACGACCTGTTCGGGCTCGGCCTGTCCCGCCCGGAGCTCGCGGTGCTCGCCCAGCGCGCGGAGAACGCCTTCGTGGGCGTCCCCTGCGGGGTGATGGACCAGATGGCGTCCGCGTGCTCCGTCGCGGGGCACGCCCTGCACCTGGACACCCGGGACCTGTCCTGCCGTCAGGTGCCCTTCGACCTCGCCGCGCGAGGCCTGCGGCTCCTCGTCGTCGACACCCGGGTGAAGCACGCGCTCGGGGACGGCGCGTACGCGGAGCGGCGCGCCGGGTGTGAAGCGGGCGCGCGGGCGCTCGGTGTGCGCGCCCTGCGTGACGTGCCGTACGCGCACCTGTCCGAGGCTCTCGCGCGTCTGGACGACGAAACGGTTCGGCGCTACGTCCGGCACGTCGTCTCCGACAACGAGCGGGTCGTGCGGACGATCGCCCTCCTCGACGCCGGGGACGTGCGGGCGGTCGGCCCGGTCCTCACCGAGGGGCACGTCTCGCTCCGGGACGACCTGCGGGTCTCCTGCGCCGAGTTGGACCTCGCGGTCGAGGCGGCGAACGCGGCCGGGGCGCTCGGCGCCCGGATGACGGGCGGCGGTTTCGGCGGCTCCGCGGTCGTGCTCGTGGAGTCGCTCGCGGCGGACGCGGTGGCCGCCGCCGTCGAGAAGGCCTTCGCCGAGGCGGGGTACGCGGCGCCGGGGATCTTCCCCGCGGTGCCGTCGGAGGGGGCGCGCAGGCTCTCCGGCTGACCGGTGGCGCCGGGCCGGGAGCGCCGCCGGGCCCCGGCACATGCCACGGGAAACAGCACCGGGAAAGGGTCGGGGAGAGACCCGGAAACCGCTCCTGATCTGTCGACTCCAGTCGCGTTCGGACACATGCGCCCCCTGCGTATCGCCGCGTTCCACCAGTTCCGCGAATCGGCTTCCGCCGGGGCGCCTCGCCCGTACTCTGATGCGCAGCACCGGTGGGGGCCGGTGCTGATCAGGGGTGAGACCAGTCGGGTACGGCGCCTGGGGCGGGGTAAGGGTCAGCACGGCGGCGGCCGTGCGACGACGGACCTCCTCTCCGGCGCTGTGCCCGCGCCGGTCCGTTCCTCGACACTTGGGGGTGTCCGTGGTCCGTATCCGGGTCCTCGTGGTGGACGACCACCGCATCTTCGCCGAGTCGCTGGCCGCCGCCCTCGCGGCGGAGCCCGACGTCGACGTCTCCGCGGCCGGCAGTGGCCCGGCCGCTCTGCGCTGTCTGGACCGGGCGGCCGCCGAGGGCCGCCGCTACGACGTGATGCTGGTCGACGCCGACCTGGGCGTGGCCCCGGGCCCGCCGGCCGTCGCCCGTGCCGTGCCGGACGACGCCGAGGGCGTGGTCGACGGCATCTCGCTGGTCGCCGGGGTCGCGGAGGCCCGCCCCGCCGTCCGTACGGTCGTCCTGGCCGAGCGGGACGACGCGCACCGGGCCGCTCTCGCGCTGCAGGCCGGGGCGTCGGGCTGGGTGGCCAAGGACTGCTCGCTCCAGCGGCTGCTCGCCGTGATCCGGGGCGTCCTGCGGGACGAGACGCATCTGCCCCCGGCGCTGCTCACCGGTGTGCTGCGGGAGCTGACGGCGGCCCGCAAGCACCGCAGCGAGAGCGAGCAGCTCGTGGAGTCGCTGACGCCGCGCGAGCGGGAGGTGCTGCGCTGCATGGTGGCGGGCCTGGGTCGCAAGGCGGTCGCCGAGCGGCTGTTCCTGTCCCCGCACACCGTCCGTACGCACATGCAGAACGTGCTCGGGAAGCTGGGGGTGCACTCCACCCTGGCCGCGGTGGCGCTGGCGCGCCGGGCGGGCGTGGGGCCCGCGGACCTAGCCGGGGATGTTGTCGAACGGGGCGGTCAGCTGGCGTAGCAGGTCGGCCAGTTCGCCGCGCTGGGTCCGGGAGAGCTGGGCCAGGATGGCCCGCTCCTGCGCGAGGAGGCCGGCCAGCGCCTGGTCGGCCCGGTCGCGGCCCTCGGGGGTGAGGCGGACCAGGACGCCCCGTCGGTCGCTGGGGTCCGGCAGCCGCTCGACGAGGCCCTTCTTGGTGAGCCGGTCGATGCGGTTGGTCATGGTGCCCGAGGTGACCAGGGTCTGGGTCAGCAGCTGACCCGGGGAGAGCTGGTAGGGGGCGCCGGCGCGGCGCAGCGACGTGAGGACGTCGAACTCCCAGGGCTCCAGGTGGTGCTCGGAGAAGGCGAGCCGACGGGCGCGGTCGAGGTGCCGGGCGAGCCGCGAGACGCGGCTGAGCACCTCGAGCGGTTCCACGTCGAGGTCGGGGCGCTCGCGGCGCCATGCAGCGACCAGACGGTCGACCTCGTCCTCCATGACGATCAGTGTAAACGGTCTGTTGACATAAAGTCTCTTGACGTCAAGATATATTCCGCTGGACTATGGGGAAGGACCGGGCCGGAACCCTGTTCCGCTTCGGCAACTCGTTCCAGCAAGGGGGCTTCGAACATGCATTCCGGACCAGCTTCTGCTTCTGTCGCACCGACATGGGACCCACAGCAGTACCTCCGTCACTCCGGCCACCGCACCCGTCCGTTCCTCGACCTGCTCGCCCGAATACCGCACCTTCCGCACGGCGACCGCCCCGCCCGGATCGCCGACCTCGGCTGCGGCCCCGGCAACGTCACCGTCCTTCTCGCCGAGCGCTGGCCCGACGCCCACATCACCGGCTTCGACCTCTCGCCCGACATGCTGGAACGTGCCGAGAAGGACCACGCCGGCACCACGGCCGGCGGCGGCTGGCTCGACTTCCGGCCCGCCGACGCCGCCCACTGGACCCCCGAGGAGCCCTACGACCTCATCGTCTCCAACGCCGCGCTCCAGTGGGTCCCCAACCACCCCGAGTCCTTCGCCCCCTGGATCGAAGGGCTGCGCCCCGGCGGAACGTTTGCCTTCCAGGTCCCGGGCAACTTCACCTCGCCCAGCCACGCCCTGCTCGGCGAACTCTGCGACACCCCCCAGTGGCGCGACCGCCTCGGCGACGAGGGCCGCCGCTTCGTCCACGTCCTCGACCCCGCCGACTACCTCCACCGGCTCTCGGACCTCGGCTGCGAGACCGACGTCTGGGAGACCACGTACTCCCAGCTGCTCCCCGGCGAGGACCCCGTCCTCGACTGGGTCAAGGGCACCGCGCTGCGCCCCGTCCTGACCGCGCTGGAAGGCGACCAGGAGGCGACGGACGCCTTCCTCGCCCAGTACCGCGACCTCCTGCGCGCGGCCTACCCGCGGGGCCCGCGCGGCACGGTCTTCCCGTTCCGGCGCATCTTCGCCGTCGCCCGGAAGGGAGCCTGACGCACGGCCGGGGGCGCCGCCCACGGCGACGCCCCCGACCTGTCACCGGGACCACCGCCCCGGCCGCGCGGATCAGCTCTTGCGGTGCCCTATCAGCCGGGGCTTCTGCTCCAGACCGTCCAGACCGTGCCAGGCCAGGTTCACCAGATGGGCCGCGACCTCGGCCTTCTTCGGCTTGCGAACGTCCAGCCACCACTGGCCCGTCAGTGCCACGCTGCCCACCAGTGCCTGGGCGTAGAGCGGGGCCAGCTTCGGGTCGAAGCCGCGGGCCTTGAACTCCAGCCCGAGGATGTCCTCCACCTGCGTGGCGATGTCGCTGATCAGCGAGGCGAACGTGCCGGTGGACTGGGCCACCGGCGAGTCGCGGACCAGGATCCGGAAGCCGTCGGTGTACCGCTCGATGTAGTCGAGCAGCGCGAAGGCGGCCTGCTCCAGCAGCTCGCGCGGATGGCCCGCGGTCAGCGCTCCGGTCACCATGTCGAGCAGCTGGCGCATCTCGCGGTCCACGACGACCGCGTAGAGCCCCTCCTTGCCCCCGAAGTGCTCGTACACCACCGGCTTGGAGACGCCCGCCTTCGCGGCGATCTCCTCCACCGACGTGCCCTCGAAGCCCTTGGCCGCGAACAGCGTCCGGCCGATGTCCAGCAACTGCTCGCGGCGCTCCGCGCCCGTCATCCGCACCCGGCGCCCGCGCCGGGGCTTCTCGCCGCCGGGGGTGCCGGTACCGCTGGTACTGCCGTCGATCGCCACGTTCTCCATCATGCCGCGTCGGCGGGCTCGCCCCGGCGCCGGGCTTCGATCCGGGACGCGTCCGGCCAGCGCACGTCCGAGGCCCAGCCGAGCTGTTCGAACCACCGGATCAGCCGCGCGCTGGAATCGACCTGGCCCCGCAGCACCCCGTGCCGCGCCGAGGTCGGGTCGGCGTGGTGCAGGTTGTGCCAGGACTCGCCGCACGACAGCACCGCCAGCCACCACACGTTGCCCGAACGGTCCCGCGACTTGAACGGGCGCTTGCCCACCGCGTGGCAGATGGAGTTGATCGACCACGTCACGTGGTGCAGCAGCGCCACCCGTACCAGGGAGCCCCAGAAGAACGCGGTGAACGCGCCCCACCACGACATCGTCACCAGCCCGCCCACCAGCGGCGGGATCGCCAGCGACAGGATCGTCCAGAAGATGAACTGCCGCGAGATCGCCCGGATCGCCGGGTCCTTGATCAGATCCGGCGCGTACTTGTGCTGCGGCGTCCGCTCCTCGTCGAACATCCAGGCGATGTGCGCCCACCACAGGCCCTTCATCAGCGCCGGCACGGTCTCGCCGAAGCGCCACGGCGAATGCGGGTCGCCCTCCGCGTCGGAGAACCGGTGGTGCTTGCGGTGATCGGCCACCCAGCGCACCAGCGGACCCTCCACCGCCAGCGACCCCATGACCGCCAGAGCGATCCGCAGCGGCCGCTTCGCCTTGAAGGAACCGTGCGTGAAGTAGCGGTGGAAGCCGATGGTGATCCCGTGGCAGCCGATGTAGTACATCGCCACCAGAAGACCCAGATCGAGCCAGCTCACCCCCCACCCCCAGGCCAGCGGCACCGCCGCCAGCAGGGCGAGGAAGGGGACCGTGATGAACAGCAGCAGCGTGATCTGCTCGATCGATCGCTTGCTGTCCCCGCCGAGCGTGGCGGAGGGCAGGTCGGCGGCGGAGTCGCGTACCTCGGGGTCCGAGGTCACCTCGGGGCTTGTGGTCATAGGTGTCCCTTGGGGAGAAAAGGAAGGAAGGGGGGTGATGGGGTGAAGCGTGGCGAACGGACGAAAGAGCGGAGGAGCGGAAGGGGAGGATGTAGGACAAGCTCGGACGAACGCCAGCGCGTGGCTACGCTTCCGTAACCTACGGCGACGTAAGTATGGCAGCGCGGTGGCGCGCGGCAAGAGGGCGCAACAGGGCCACCGGCGGCGCCGCGCCCACGGACACCTATCCTTGGTGCGTCGGACAGCGCGGTCCGCAAGCCTCCAGACCCCCTCCAGACGTGCTCAAACACTGCAAGGAGCCGCACCTGTGAGCAGTGCCGACCAGACCCCCACCGCCAGCGCCGAGCTGCGTTCCGACATCCGCCGACTGGGCGACCTGCTGGGCGAGACCCTCGTCCGCCAGGAGGGCCACGACCTCCTCGACCTGGTCGAGAAGGTCCGCCGGCTCACCCGCGAGGACGGCGAGGCCGCCGCCGAGCTGCTCGGCGACACCGACCTGGAGACCGCCGCCAAGCTCGTGCGCGCCTTCTCCACCTACTTCCACCTGGCGAACGTCACCGAGCAGGTGCACCGCGGCCGCGAGATGCGCGAGAAGCGTGCCGCCGAGGGCGGACTCCTCGCCCGCACCGCCGACATGCTCAAGGACGGCGACCCCGAGCATGTCCGCGCCACGGTGCGGAACCTCAACGTCCGGCCGGTCTTCACGGCCCACCCCACCGAGGCGGCCCGCCGCTCCGTCCTCAACAAGCTGCGCCGGATCGCCGCCCTCCTGGAGACCCCGGTCATCGAGGCCGACCGGCGCCGCATCGACCTCCGGCTCGCCGAGAACATCGACCTCATCTGGCAGACCGACGAACTCCGCGTCGTACGCCCCGAGCCGGCCGACGAGGCCCGCAACGCCATCTACTACCTGGACGAGCTGCACGCCAACGCCGTCGGCGACGTCCTGGAGGACCTCGCCGCCGAACTCGAGCGCGTCGGCGTCGAACTCCCGCCCGGCACCCGCCCGCTCACCTTCGGCACCTGGATCGGCGGCGACCGCGACGGCAACCCCAACGTCACCCCCGCGGTGACCCGGGAAGTGCTGATCCTCCAGCACGAGCACGGCATCAACGACGCCCTCGACCTCATCGACGAGCTGCGCGGCTTCCTCTCCAACTCCATCCGCTACGCCGGCGCCACCGACGAGCTGCTGACCTCCCTCCAGGCCGACCTGGAGCGCCTGCCGGAGATCAGCCCCCGGTACAAGCGCCTCAACGCCGAGGAGCCCTACCGGCTCAAGGCCACCTGCATCCGCCAGAAGCTCGTCAACACCCGCGAGCGCCTGGCCAACGGCACCGCGCACCAGGACGGCCGCGACTACCTCGGCACCGCCGAACTGGTCCACGACCTCGCCCTGATCCAGACCTCCCTGCGCGAGCACCGCGGCGGCCTGTTCGCCGAGGGCCGGATGGACCGCACCATCCGCACCCTCACCGCCTTCGGCCTCCAGCTCGCCACCATGGACGTCCGCGAGCACGCCGACGCCCACCACCACGCCCTCGGCCAGCTCTTCGACCGGCTCGGCGAGGAGTCCTGGCGGTACGCCGACATGCCCCGCGACTACCGGCAGAAGCTCCTCGCCAAGGAGCTCCGCTCGCGCCGCCCGCTCGCGCCCACCCCGGCCCCGCTCGACGCCGCCGGCGAGAAGACCCTCGGGGTGTTCCACACCATCAAGGAGTCCTTCGAGCGGTTCGGCCCCGAGGTCATCGAGTCGTACATCATCTCGATGTGCCAGGGCGCCGACGACGTCTTCGCCGCCGCCGTCCTCGCCCGCGAGGCCGGCCTCATCGACCTGCACGCCGGCTGGGCCAAGATCGGCATCGTGCCGCTCCTGGAGACCACCGAGGAGCTGAAGGCCGCCGACGTCATCCTCGACGGCATGCTCGCCGACCCGTCCTACCGCCGCCTCGTCTCCCTCCGCGGTGACGTCCAGGAGGTCATGCTCGGGTACTCCGACTCCTCCAAGTTCGGCGGCATCACCACCAGCCAGTGGGAGATCCACCGCGCCCAGCGCCGGCTGCGCGACGTCGCCCACCGCTACGGCGTACGGCTCCGCCTCTTCCACGGCCGCGGCGGCACCGTCGGCCGCGGCGGCGGCCCCTCGCACGACGCCATCCTCGCCCAGCCCTGGGGAACCCTGGAGGGCGAGATCAAGGTGACCGAGCAGGGCGAGGTCATCTCCGACAAGTACCTGATCCCGTCCCTCGCGCGGGAGAACCTCGAACTGACCGTCGCCGCCACGCTGCAGGCCTCCGCCCTGCACACCGCGCCCCGGCAGTCCGACGAGGCCCTCGCCCGCTGGGACGCGGCCATGGACACCGTCTCGGAGGCCGCCCACACGGCGTACCGCAGGCTGGTCGAGGACCCGGACCTGCCGACGTACTTCCTCGCCTCGACCCCGGTCGACCAGCTCGCCGACCTGCACCTGGGCTCGCGGCCCTCCCGCCGCCCCGGCTCGGGCGTCTCCCTGGACGGCCTGCGGGCCATCCCGTGGGTCTTCGGCTGGACCCAGTCCCGGCAGATCGTCCCCGGCTGGTTCGGCGTCGGCTCCGGCCTCAAGGCCCTGCGCGAGGCCGGTCTCGACCCGGTCCTCGGCGAGATGTACGAGCAGTGGCACTTCTTCCGCAACTTCCTCTCCAACGTGGAGATGACGCTCGCGAAGACCGACCTGCGGATCGCCCGCCACTACGTCGACACCCTGGTCCCCGACGACCTCAAGCACGTCTTCGACACCATCGAGGCCGAGCACGCGCTGACCGTCGCCGAGGTCCTCAAGATCACCGGTGGCGAGAAGCTCCTGGACTCCAACCCCGTCCTCCAGCAGACCTTCGCCATCCGCGACGCCTACCTGGACCCGATCTCCTACCTCCAGGTCGCCCTCCTCGCCCGCCAGCGCGCGGCCGTCGAGCGCGGCGAGGAGCCGGACCCGCTGCTCGCCCGGGCCCTGCTGCTCACGGTCAACGGCGTGGCCGCCGGCCTGCGCAACACCGGCTGACACCCGCCCGCACGAACGACGGTGCCCCCGTCGCGGTCCTCGGGACCGCGACGGGGGCACCTCGCGTAGCGGGATCAGTGCTGCTGGGCCTTGCGGCGACGCGTCACCAGGAAGCCACCGACACCCGCGAGGGCGACGGCGACGGCGGCGAGGACACCCACGGGGGCGCCGGAGCCGGTCTCGGCCAGGTTGCCGTCGGAGTCGCCCGTGTCCTTGCCGCCCTGCTCACCGGGGGCGTTGGGGGAGGGGGACTCGGACGAGCCCGGGGTCTCGGTCCCGGGGGTCTCGGTGCCGGGCGTCTCCGTGCCGGGGGTCTCCGTGCCGGGGGTCTCCGTGCCGGGCGTCTCCGTGCCCGGGGTCTCGGTCCCGGGCGTCTCGGTGCCGGGCTCGCAGTCGGTCTTGAAGACCTTGTGCTTCGGGGCCCCCTTCTTGCCCTCGAAGTCCCAGAACAGCTTGTACTGCCCGTCCGGAAGGGTCATGTCCTCGGTGCGCTCGTGACCATCGGCGTCGAGCGTGATGACACCGGTCTTGACGACGGTGCCCTTGTCCTGGTCGTTCTTCGCCCAGGCCTTGATCTGCCAGTCCACCTTCTGGCCGGCGTCGAAGCCGAAGGCGTCCAGGTAGAAGGTGCAGACCTTGGGCTCGTTCTTACGGAGCTCCTCGCCGGTCTTGGCGTCGTGGATCTTCACGGTGCCGTTGTCCCCCTTCGGGTCACCCTTGGGGTTGCCCGTGGCGGAAGCGGCGGGAGCCAGCAGCAGCGAAGCGGCCGTCACTGCGGTGACGACGGTGCCGGCGGAAATCAGGGAACGTCTCATAGGGCTGTCCAACTGGGATGAGGGAGGCCGTGGGGGGCGGCTGAGGCAGCCTACCGGCGCATTTAAGCCACCCTTAACCAGGTGGAGGTAACAATCAGAGCGCGAAGAACGCTCCCAGGAGCACGGCTCCGCCCAGACCCGCCACCGACCAGGCCGTTCGCGTCATCCGCAGCCCGCCCCCGACCACCGGAGCGGCCAGCAACAGCGCCCCGCCCAGGGGCAGCCAGGAGTGCAGCCCGCCGCCCCAGCCGGTGCGCACCGCCTCCTCCGTCCCCGGCTTCACCACCACCGGCAGCGTCTGGCCCTCGGCCGCCGCCACCGAGTGGTCGATCGTCAGCGTCCGGTGCGGCGAAGCCGGGCCCTCGGGGATGTAACGCCCGCTGCACGTCTCCTCGTTGCAGCCGGTCACCGTCAACGTGCCGTGCTCACGGCCCTTCGGAAGGAGTATGTGCTGCGCCGTGTCCCAGGACGACCAGACGCCCCCGACGACGAGCAACAGGGCGACCAGGGCCATGGCGGCGTTACGGGCGTGGTTCATGACCCGCGATCGTACAGTCGTACCGGCAGGCGTGACCCGTCAGGAGTTGTACGCCGACTGAGCCCGCTCCAGACCCTCTTCCACCAGGCACTCCACCGCATCGGCCGCCCGGTCCACGAAGTAGTCCAGCTCCTTGCGCTCCGTCGACGAGAAGTCCTTCAGGACGAAGTCCGCCACCTGCATCCGGCCCGGCGGACGTCCGATGCCGAACCGCACCCGGTGGTACTCCGGCCCCATCGCCTTCGTCATCGACTTCAGTCCGTTGTGACCGTTGTCCCCGCCGCCGAGCTTGAGGCGCAGCACGCCGTAGTCGATGTCCAACTCGTCATGGATCGCCACGACATGAGCCGTCGGTACCTTGTAGAAGTCGCGCAGCGCCGTCACCGGGCCGCCCGAGAGGTTCATGTACGACATCGGCTTCGCGAGGATCACCCGGCGGTTGGCCGGTCCGGGCGGCCCCATCCGGCCCTCCACGACCTGCGCCTGCGCCTTCTGCGCCCGCTTGAACTTCCCGCCGATCCGCCCGGCGAGCAGGTCGACCACCATGAACCCGACGTTGTGCCGGTGGGCCGCGTACTCCGGACCGGGGTTGCCGAGACCGACGATCAGCCAGGGGGCGTTCGCGTCGTCCGTCATGTGCGTCACGTCTCCTCGAATGCGTGCACGCGCGTTCACCCGCGCGTACGGAGAAACGGGGTGACGGGCCGCTGTCGCGGCCCGTCACCCCGTCACGTCAGGCGGAGCCTACGGCTCAGGCCTCGGCGCCCTCGGCCGCGCCCTCGGCGTCGGCGGCCGGCTCCTCGGCCTGCGCGGCCAGGATCTGGATGACGACGGCGTCGGCGTCCGTGGCCAGCGTGGTGCCGGACGGCAGCGGGACGTCCTTGGCGGCGATCGAGTCACCGGCCGACAGGCCCGCGATCGACACGGTCACGGAGGTGGGGATGTGGGTCGCCTCGGTCTCGACGGAGAGCGTGTTGAGCACGTTCTCGACCAGGAAGCTGCCCGGGGCCAGCTCGCCCTCGGTCTCGACGACGACCTCGACCGTGACCGTCTCGCCACGGCGGACGAGCAGCAGGTCGACGTGCTCCAGGAAGCCCTTCAGCGGGTCGCGCTGCACGGCCTTCGGGATGGCCAGCTCGGTCTTGCCGTCGATGTCCAGGGACAGCAGGACGTTCGGGGTGCGCAGGGCGAGCAGCAGCTCGTGGCCCGGCAGGGTGACGTGGACCGGCTCGGTGCCGTGACCGTAGACGACGCCGGGGACCTTGTTGTCGCGACGGATGCGGCGGGCGGCGCCCTTGCCGAACTCGGTGCGGGTCTCGGTGGCGAGCTTGACCTCGGACATGTGCACTCCTCGTAAGCAGAAAACGGACAGTGTGTCGGCTACCCGGCCACGACTGGCCTGCTACGAAGAGCGCGTCGATAACGGACCGCCGTACCACCACGGGTACGGCCTCCCTCGCCGAGCAACTACGGCAGTCTACTCGCCCTGCCCCCGGTCACCCAATTGGATCACCGTGACACGACGAGGGCCGTCCTCCCGGCACACGGGAGAACGGCCCTCGGCGACGTGCCCGCGGGGTCTACTGCTCCTCGAAGAGGCTCGTCACCGAACCGTCCTCGAAGACCTCGCGCACCGCGCGCGCGATCGTCGGCGCGATCGACAGCACCGTGATCTTGTCCAGCTCCAGGGAGCTGGGGTCGGGCAGCGTGTCCGTGAAGACGAACTCGCTGACCTTGGAGTTCTTCAGACGGTCCGCGGCCGGCCCCGAGAGGATGCCGTGCGTCGCCGTCACGATGACGTCCTCCGCGCCGTGCGCGAACAGCGCGTCCGCGGCGGCGCAGATGGTGCCGCCCGTGTCGATCATGTCGTCGACCAGGACGCAGACCCGGCCCTCGACGTCACCGACCACCTCGTGCACCGTCACCTGGTTGGCGACGTCCTTGTCACGGCGCTTGTGCACGATCGCCAGCGGCGCGTCCAGGCGGTCGCACCAGCGGTCCGCGACCCGCACTCGGCCGGCGTCCGGGGACACGATCGTCAGCTTCGCCCGGTCCACCTTCGCGCCCACGTAGTCGGCGAGCACCGGCAGCGCCGACAGGTGGTCGACCGGACCGTCGAAGAAGCCCTGGATCTGGTCGGTGTGCAGGTCGACCGTGAGGATCCGGTCGGCGCCCGCCGTCTTCAGCATGTCGGCGATCAGGCGGGCCGAGATCGGCTCACGGCCGCGGTGCTTCTTGTCCTGACGGGCGTAGCCGTACGAGGGGATGATCACGGTGATGCTGCGGGCCGAAGCCCGCTTCAGCGCATCCAGCATGATCAGCTGTTCCATGATCCACTTGTTGATCGGAGCCGTGTGGCTCTGGATCAGGAAGCAGTCCGCGCCACGAGCCGACTCCTGGAAACGGACGTAGATCTCGCCGTTCGCGAAGTCGAAAGCCTTGGTCGGCACGAGGCCGACACCCAGCTGGTGCGCGACCTCCTCGGCCAGCTCGGGGTGGGCGCGGCCGGAGAAGAGCATCAGCTTCTTCTCGCCGGTCGTCTTGATCCCGGTCACAGCACTGTCTCCTCAGACGTGTTCCCTGGCCGCGACCAACGAGCCTTCGTGCGCGCGTGCGAGCCAGCCGAATTTATGTGCACGTATCACGGTACGCCGAGTTCGACGTACCCGTTTCCGGTCAGCTTTCGCCGGCAGGCCCCTCGACGACCGCCTGAGCGGCCTGCGCGGCGGCGCTGCCGGGACGCTTGCGCGCCACCCAACCCTCGATATTCCGCTGCTGGCCCCGGGCGACGGCCAGCGCGCCGGCGGGTACGTCCTTCGTGATGACGGACCCGGCGGCGGTGTACGCGCCGTCCCCGATCGTGACAGGCGCCACAAACATGTTGTCCGAACCCGTCTTGCAGTGCGAGCCGACGGTCGTGTGGTGCTTCGCCTCGCCGTCGTAGTTCACGAAGACGCTCGCCGCGCCGATGTTCGTGTACTCGCCGATCGTCGCGTCCCCGACGTAGGACAGGTGCGGGACCTTCGTGCCCTCGCCGATCGTGGCGTTCTTCATCTCCACGTACGTGCCGGCCTTCGCCTTGAGGCCGAGCCGCGTCCCCGGACGGAGGTACGCGAAGGGCCCCACGGAGGCGCTCTCGCCGATCTCGGCCGCGTCGGCGACGGTGTTGTCCACCCGGGCGCCCCGGCCGACCGTCGTGTCCTTCAGGCGCGTGTTCGGGCCCACCTCCGCGTCCTCGCCGATGTGGGTGACCCCCAGGAGCTGCGTACCGGGGTGCACGATCGCGTCCCGCTCGAACGTCACCGTCACGTCGACGAGCACGGACGACGGGTCCACGATCGTCACGCCCGCCGTCATCGCCCGCTCCAGCAGCCGCTGGTTCAGCAGCGCACGCGCCTCGGCGAGCTGTACCCGGTTGTTGATCCCGAGGATCTCCCGGTGGTCGCCGGCCACCGACGCGCCCACCCGGTGGCCCGCCTCGCGCAGGATCGACAGCACGTCGGTGAGGTACTCCTCGCCCTGGCTGTTGTCCGTCCGCACCTTCCCCAGCGCGTCCGCGAGGAGCCGGCCGTCGAAGGCGAAGACCCCGGAGTTGATCTCCTTGATCGCCCGCTGGGCGTCGGACGCGTCCTTGTGCTCGACGATCGCCGTGACCGCGCCGCTGGCCTGGTCCCGGACGATCCGCCCGTATCCGGTCGAGTCCGGGACCTCGGCGGTGAGCACCGTGACGGCGTTCCCGTCGGCCGCGTGCGTGGCGGCGAGGGCCCGCAGCGTCTCGCCGGAGAGCAGGGGGGTGTCCCCGCAGACGACGACGACCGTGCCGTCGGGCGACTGGCCGAGCTCCTCCAGGCCCATGCGGACGGCGTGGCCGGTGCCGTTCTGCTCGTGCTGCACGGCGGTGCGGGTGCCGGCGTACTCCGCCTCCAGGTGTGCGGACACCTGCTCGCGGGCGTGCCCGACGACCACGACGAGGTTCTCGGGCTCCAGCTCGCGGGCGGCGGAGACGACATGTCCGACGAGCGAGCGCCCGGCGATCTCGTGCAGGACCTTGGGGGTCTTGGACTTCATGCGGGTGCCCTCACCCGCTGCGAGGACGACGACGGCGGCCGGGCGGTTGGCGCTCACGGGAATGCCCTTCGGCTTCGGGTGGTGGACAACCGCAGGATACCGGGGGGTTTCCGGGCGGAAACGAGCGCGGGTCCCGACTGCGCAGTCGGGACCCGGCGAGAAGTGTGGCTCCCCCATCAGGATTTGAACCTGAACAGACGGTACCAAAAACCGCAGTGCTGCCTGATTACACCATGGGGGATGATATCCGGCTGAACCGGACATGAGGTCAGGTCGCCGGACCGGCACCCAACACTATGCCGTACCAAGGCCCCTCCATGCGACGGTGCGGCCCCGCGCTCTCCGGAAAACGGGTCGCCACCGCCCGTAGGCTGGGAGCCATGACCACAACGGGGGCCCACCAGGAGGCCACGGGTCCGACCGCCCGTGGCCCGTGGTGGTGGGGGAGACGGCGTAGTGCGGTACTGGACATCGGGCTGGCCGTCGTGTCGGCGCTGGAGTGCGCGCTCGAGGGGGTCGGGTTCGCCGGACAGGCGTCGCTGCCGGTTCCGGTGGGGGTGCTGTTCGGGCTGATCGCCGGGTCGGCGCTGCTCGTGCGGCGGCGGTGGCCCATCACCGTCGTCCTCGTCTCGATCGCCATCACCCCGGCCGAGATGGGCTATCTGATGGGGATCGTCGGGCTCTACACGCTCGCCGCCTCCGAGGTGCCCCGCCGGATCACCGCCGCCCTCGCGGGGATGTCCACGGTCGCCGTGTTCCTTGTGACGGTGGTGCGGCTGCGCCAGGACGTCGCCCAGGCGGACGTCGACCAGCGGGACTTCGACCCGAGTGGCTGGTACGTGCCCGTGGTCTCCCTCTTCATGACACTCGGCCTCAACGCGCCGCCGGTGCTCTTCGGCCTCTACATAGGGGCGCGGCGCCGGCTCATGGAGAGTCTGCGGGAGCGGGCGGACAGTCTGGAGCAGGAGCTGTCGCTGCTGGCCGACCGGGCGGAGCAGCGGGCCCAGTGGGCGCGGCAGGAGGAGCGGACGCGGATCGCGCGGGAGATGCACGACGTGGTCGCGCACCGGGTGTCGTTGATGGTGGTGCACGCGGCCGCGTTGCAGGCGGTGGCGCTGAAGGACCCGCAGAAGGCGGTGAAGAACGCGGCGCTGGTCGGTGACATGGGCCGACAGGCGTTGACGGAGCTGCGGGAGATGCTGGGGGTGCTGCGGGAGGGGGCGGCCCCGGCTCCGGTGGCGGTGCCGTTGGCGGCGGTGGGGCTCGCGGCCGCCGCGGCGGCGGAGGCGGCTTCGGAGGACGGGCCCTGTCTGGACGCGCTGGAGTCGCTTGTCGAGCAGTCGCGCCAGGCGGGTGCGGTGGTGGAGCTGGTGGTGCTGGGGGAGGCGCGGGGGTACGGGGCGGAGGTGGAGCGTACGGCGTACCGGGTGGTGCAGGAGGCGTTGACGAACGTGCACAAGCACGCTGCCGGTGCGAAGGTCGTGGTCCGTCTGGCGCACCGGGACGCCGAGGTGGCCATGCAGGTCGAGAACGGCCCTTCGGACGGGGCGGCGGCGGCGGACGCGCATCTGCCGAGCGGGGGCAATGGACTGGTGGGGATGCGGGAGCGGGTGACCCGCCTGGGTGGCGTGTTCGTGTCGGGGCCGACGGACGCGGGTGGCTTCCGGGTGTCGGCCGTGCTGCCGGTGGGGGAGCAGCGGGCGGCGTAGGGGGGTGGTGTTGCGGCGTACCGCCCGGCGTCCGGCCTCGTCCTCGGGCCGGCCCGTTCGCCGCCCTTCCCTCTCGGCCCTCAGCCGGTCACGAGCCGTGTGGGCTGCGTCCCGGTGATCAGGGTCGCAAGGGCCGCGTCGATGTCGCGTCCGAGGAACCAGTCGCCGGTGTGGTCGAGGCTGTAGACGCGCCCTTCCAGGTCGATCGCGAGGACCGCCTGATGGTCGCCCTCCTCGCCGAGTGGCGCGATCCGGGTGTCGAGCGCGCGGCCGAGGTCCGCGAGGGTGCGGGCGATGTGGAGACCGGCGAGGGGGTCGAAGCGCACGGTCGCCGGGGCGATCTGGCGTCCGGCACCGGGGGCGGTCACGCGCAGGTCGCCGAACTCCGCCCAGGCCTCGACGGCGGCCGGGAAGACGTGGTGCCGGTGGCCCCCGGGCGAGACGTGGGCGCGGAGCGCGTCGGCCCACTGCTCGGCGAGCTTGATGTCCCAGCGGCCGGGTTGCCAGCCCGCCTCGCGGAGGGCGGCGTCGACGTTGACCGGGAACCGGGTGGTGCTCAGGTGGTCGGGCATGGAGGTGCGGTCAGCCGTTCTCGACAGTCGAGGTGGGGTCGACGGTGCGGACACCGAAGTGGGCGAGCATCGCCGTACAGGAGCGGCAGGGCGCGGCGTAACTGCCGTGGAGCGGGTCGCCGGCCTCACGGATGCGGCGGGCGGTCAGCTTGGCGTGCTTGAGCGAACGGCGGGCCTCGCCGTGGGTGAGGGGCTTGCGCTGGGCGCGCTTGGAGCGTCCGGCGTCGGTGGCCGCGAGATGGCGGGAGAGCAGGATCGCTTCGGGGCAGCGGCCCGTGAAGCGTTCGCGCTGGCCGCTGGTGAGGGTGTCCAGGAAGTCCTGGACGAGCGGGTGCAGCGCGGGGGGCTGGTCGCCCCGGCCCGCGGTGCAGGTGAGGGTTTCGCCGCGTACGGACAGGGCGGCGCCGACGGTGGGGAGGATGCCGTCGCGACGGAAGCGCAGTAACGGTGCGCGGGTCGTCTCGGTGCTGCTCCAGTTGAGGCGTGGGTCACCCTGAGTGGGCGTCGGTGCTGCGTACATGGTGCGTTTCTTCCCCTCCTGCAATCCCCCGAGTTGCGGGAACAGACTGCCAAATGGGGCACCTCCTGGGGAAGCGGGGCACGAAAACAGCTCCCGGTGTGTCGGAACTATCGCCGGTGCGTCATCCGCTCGTGACAGTTGGTCACGGCCTGTGGTCGTGGCCGTATCGGGCCGGGTCGGGTCCTTGTGGCAGCGCATAGGCTGTGCGGAATCAGCCAGCAGCCAGCGCAGGGGGCATCCGCCATGACGACAGGTCGGCTCGGGCAGTCAGCCGCGCCACCGAACGCGGCCTATGCCGGGCAGGTCGTGCATTTCCCGGATCCGGTCCGGGCCTCCCGGCACCCCAGAGGGGTACGGGTGGACGAGCAGGGCTACCCGGACTTCTCACCGTACGCCCGTGCGGCCGCCGAGATCGCGGAACCGCCGGAGGGCTTCGGGGTCGACGAGCTGCGGCTGACGGACTACGTGTCGGCGAACGCGGCGCTGGCGGCGACGGGGCACGAGCTGTGGGACACGATCCCGGCCGTGGCGACTCCGCACGGCTGGACGTGGCACCACGTGGCGGGCGGCCGGCGGATGGAGCTGGTGCCGGTCGAGGTGAAGGCGTTGCTGCGCCACCACGGCGGGATCGCGACGGCCGCCGTGGACCAGACGAAGCGGGGTACGCGGCCGCTGCAGGAGACCCGGCCGGCGCACTTCGGGCTGCCGAAGGGGCGCGTGTCGGTGTCGGAGCAGCAGCTCCTCGGTGTGGAGGAGGACCTGGGCTACCGCCTGCCGGGCGCGTACCGCTCCTTCCTGAAGGCGGCGGGCGGCTGCGCGCCGGTCGGCGCGGCGCTCGACGCGGAGCTGGGCCTGCTGGTGGACCAGCCGTTCTTCACGGTGCGCGAGGAGGCGGGCGTCAATGACCTCGTCTACGTCAACAAGTGCCTGCGGGACCACCTGACGAAGGACTATCTGGGTGTGGCCTTCGCGCAGGGCGGGATCATCGCGGTGAAGGTGAAGGGCGACCGGGTCGGGACGGTGTGGTTCTGCGCGTACGACGACGCGCGGGACCAGGACGGCTGGACGGTGAACGAGCGGGTGGAGCGGTTGCTCCTGCCGTGTGGTGAGGACTTCGACGTCTTCCTCCAGCGTCTGGCGGGCAATCCGCCGGAGCTGGAGACGGTGGCGAACCTGATGGTGGACGGCGGGTTCGCGCGTGCCGTGCCCGTGGTCCCGGTGGGGGAGTGACGTAGCGATGGTGACGTTCGCGCAGGCGCAGGAGCGCGCCGAGGAATGGATCAACGGCGACGTGCCCGCGTACCAGCACCGCGAGGTGCGGGTGCGGGAATTCGGTCTGGGGTTCGTGGTGTGGGCCGAGGACCGCGAGGAGGGCCCGACGTCGGACGGCGGTCGTCAGCGCCTGGTGATCGCGCGCGACAGCGGTGAGGCGACGCTGTGGCCGGGTCTGCCGGTGGGCGAGGTGATCCGGCGCTACGAGGAGGAGTACGGGGCGGCGGAGGACACGGGCCCGGCGGCGGCGCCTCCGGAGCGGGTGGATCTGAACCAGACGTCGTTCCTGCTGAGTCCGCCGGAGTGGCTGCAGGACGCGGCGGACAAGCTGGGTCTGCCGCCGAAGGGCCCGAACGCCTCCCAGACGGGCGGGAGTCCGGCGACGCCGGACTCCGTGCCCGACTACGATCCGACGGCTCAGGACGGGGTGCCGGCGAGCGCGCCGAGCGGCCCGTGGGCGGACGCGAGCGCCGGGGGCGCGCGAGGCGTGGGCGCTTCGGACGCCACGGGCGGCGACAGCGGTGCGGGCGGTTCGTCCGCGAGCCCGTGGGCCGACGCGAACGCGAGCTCGGGCGGTGCGGGCGGTTCGTCGCCGTGGGCCGACGCGAACGCGAACGCGAGCTCGGGCGGTGCGGGCGGTTCGTCCGCGTGGGCCGACGCGAACGCGAGTTCGGGTGGCGCGGACGGGTCGGTGCCGTTGCCGGCGACGGTCTTCGCGCCGCCGCTGTCGGGCGCGGACGACGACGACACCCCGCCGCCGATGGTCGGGGCCGACGCTCCCACGGCGCTGATGTCCGGCGGCAGCGCGCTGCCGCCGACCGCCATCGCCCCGAGGCTGGACCCCCAGGCCCCCCGGCCGGACGGGCCCGAGGCGTCAGCGCCTGCGGCCCCCGGCGGGCCCGGCGCGTCTCCGGCTCCCGGCACCCCCGGTGCTCCGTCGGGGCCCGTCGGCGCTGACGCCGGTGCGCCGGCGGGCGGCGGCGCGACTCCGCCGCCCGCGGGACCCGGAGGATCCGCCGGTCCTGGCGCCGCGGGTTCCGGCACGCCGGCGCCCGGTGTGCCGGGCGCCGGGGACATCGCGGACGCCGCCACGAGCAAGGCCGCCCTGCCGCCGCGCGGTACCCGTGGCGGGGGGAGCACGACACCTCCGCCGCCGCAGGCGCCCGGTGTGCCCGGAGCCCCCGCCGGGGCCTACGTACCGACGCAGATGGTGGCGCAGCTGGGACCCGACGGGCCCCAGCCTCCCGGGCCTCCCGGCGCGCCCGCGGCCCCGGGGCCGCCGACGCCTCCGCAGCCCGTGCACCACGCCGCGACCATGCTCGCGCACCCGAGCCAGGGCGGCCCCGGCACGCCGCCGCCTCCGCCCGCGCCGCCCGGCGCGCCGGGGACGCGGGGCGGCGGGGTCGAGCACGCCGCGACGATGCTGGCCAACCCGGGCCCCGGTGGCCCGCCGACGCCCCCCGGCCCTCCGGGTGCCCCCGGCGCGCCCGCGGCTCCGGCCGCTCCCGGTGCGCCGGGAGTGCACCACGCGGCGACGATGCTCGCGCAGCCCGGCCCCGGTGGTCCGGCCGTCCCGCCCCCGCCGGCACCGGCACCCGGACCCCTGGGCGCCGCCGTGCCGCCGCCGGCGTACGGCTATCCGCAACAGCCGACGGGGCAGCCGACCGTCGGCCCCGGCTACCAGGCCGTGCTGCGCTACCGCGCGCCCGACGGGTCGGAGGCGCAGATCATCCGCCGGTCCGCGCCCGGCACCCCGCACCCGGAGTGGCAGATCCTGCACGAGCTGCGCGCCATGAACGTGCCGCCGCAGCAGGTGCTCGAACTGCACACGGAGCTGGAGTCCTGTGAGCTGCCCGGTGGCTACTGCGCCCGGATGATCCGGGAGACCTGGCCGCAGGCGCGGATCACCAACATCGCCCCGTACGGCACCGGTCACTCCAGCCGGCAGCAGGGCATGCGGCAGCTCCTCACCCATCAGGGGGAGTTGCACCAGGTGGCGGACGGCCCCGCCCGCCCGGCCCCGGTCCGAGCGCCGCTGCCGCAGGTGCAGCCGCTCCCGCCGGTCCCGCCGGAGGGCGTCGCGCAGGAGCTGGCGGGCGCGTTCGGTCCGGGCATCTGCCGGTTCGACCAGCGGGCGGTGTCCCGGCAGGGCGTGCCCGAGGTGGTGGCGCTGACGCTCGTCTGGGCGGGTCTTCCGGCCGACTTCGGGCCGTTCTTCTGGGCCCAGCCGGCCCAGCCGGTCGTCCCGACGCTCGCCGAACTGGCCGCGCAGCGCCAGATCCAGCCGGCGTCGGACGCGGGCTCGTACCTCGTGATCGGCTCCGACTTCGGACGGGCGATCTGTGTCCAGTACGGTACGGCGCACATCGTCGCCGTACCGGTCGAGTCCGGTCCGGGCGGGCAGCCGGTGCCACCGCAGTTCGTGAACAGCGGGCTGCCGGAGTTCACCCGGTCCATGGCGCTGCTGGGGCGGATGTGGCGGCTGCGGTTCGGGCTCAACCCCGAGCAGGCGGGCCGCTGGACGGTCGACTTCCAGGCGCAGCTCGCGATGCTGGACCCGGCCGCGCTGGCGTCCCCGGACAGCTGGTGGTCGGTGCTCCTGGAGCAGATGTGGGACGGCCTGCTCTAGGGCTGTCGGCCCTGGCCGGTTTATGACGGAAGGCGTCCGACGTATCCAAGTCGGGCGCCTTTTGTCCTGCCCGATGCCGCATCCTGGAGAGGTCAGCCAGGACCGGAAGGGGCGTCAGGAATGGGTTTCGCCGTCGGACGGGGTCGCGGATACCGCCCCGCGCAGGTCGACCGCCACGTCACCTCCCTCACCGGCGAACGCGACGACGCCTGGGAGCGCGCGGCACGGCTCACCGCCCTCGTCGAGGAGCGGGAGGCGGAGGCCGCGCGGCTGCGGCAGGCCGTGGAGAACCTGGCGCCGCAGCGGTACGACTCCCTGAGCGAGCGGGCGCGCAGGATCCTGGAGCTGGCGGAGACGGAGCAACAGGAGCTCGTACGCGCCGCAGAGGCCGCGGCGCAGGCCCTCGGCGAGGAGGCGCGGGCGGCGGCCCGGGCGGTGGCCGAGGCGGCCCGGGCGCACGCGGACGGGGTGCTCGCCGAGGCGGACGCCGCGGTCGCGGCGGCCTTGGGGGCGGCCGGTGCCGAGGCGGAGGAGCTGCGGGCCCGGGCGCGTGGCGAGGCGGAGGAGCTGCGGGGCGAGGGCCGGGCCGGGCTGGAGGAGACGCGGCGGCGGGCCGAGGCGCTCCTCGCCGCGCAGCGGCGGAAGCAGGCGTCGCTCACGGAGGACGCCGACCGCGCGGCGACGGCCCGGCGGGTGGAGCAGGAGGCGCGGCACACGGAGCTGCTCGGTGCGGCCGAGTCGCGGTGGGACGCGGCGAAGCGGGCGTACGCCGAGACGGAGGAGAACGCCCGCCACGGACAAGAGGACGCGGAGGCGCGGGCCGCGGAGATCCTCGCGGAGGCGAGGATGCGTCAGGAGCGCGCGGAGCGCGAGACGGAGCGGGTGCTGCGCGAGCACGAGGAGGCCCGCGAGGAGATCCTGGCCCACATGGACCACATCCGTACGTCCCTGGCGGCGCTGACCGGCCGGGTCGCCCCGGCCCGGGAGCGCGACCGCGACCGGGGCGAGGGCCGGGGCGGGCAGGAGCAGGACCGGGAACCGGACCCCGACCGCGAGGACCGGGACCGCGAACCGGACCGCGAGGACCGGGACCGCGAACCGGACCGCGAGGACCGGGACCGCGAACCGGA
>NZ_JBFASK010000010.1:100521-129261 GCF_040677675.1 Streptomyces sp. NPDC053755
GACCGCGACCGGCAGGCCGGCGCGCGCTGACCGCCCGCCGTCGCCCGCGGCCTACGGGGTCCGCTCCTCGCCGTCCGTCAGGACCGGGAAGCGGCGAGGCGCCAGCGTGAGCAGCACGACGAGGGCGATCGCCGCCGCGGCCGCCGCGCCGAGGTAGACGTAGTCGACCGCCGCGTCGACGGCGTGCCGCAGCCGGTCGGCGGCGGAGTCCGTCAGGGAGCCGGGCGCGTCCAGGGCTCGGGCGAGGCCGTCGAGGTCGCCGCCGCCCCCGAGCCGGGCGGCCAGCACGCCGTTGGCGACCGCCCCGAAGAGCGCCGCGCCGATGCTCTGCCCGACCTGACGGCAGAAGAGGACGGACGCGGTCGTCGTCCCACGCTCCTCGTACGGGACCGTCGACTGGACCCCGACGATCAGCGGGAGCTGGAAGAGGCCGAGGGCGCCGCCGAGCAGCAGCATGAGCAGGGCCGGCTGCCAGGGTTCCCCGGGGAAGGGCAGGAAGGGGAAGGCGAGCAGGACGAGCAGGGCGAGGCCGATGCCGATGACGGCGGTGGAACGGAAGCCGATGCGGTTGTACACCCGGTTGGACAGGGCCGCGGTGACCGGCCAGCTGAGGGTCATGGCGGAGAGCACGAAACCCGCGGCGATCGGCCCGAGGCCGAGAACGGCCTGGGCGTAGGTCGGCAGGAAGACGGTGGGGGCGACCATCAGGAGTCCCAGCGCCCCGAGGGCCAGGTTGACGGCGGCGATCGTGCGACGGCGCCAGATCCAGCCGGGGATGATCGGTTCGGCGGCCCGCCGTTCGACGATGACGGTGACGCCGGCGAGGGCGAGCGCGCCGCCGAAGAGCCCGAGCGAGGGGGCGGACAGCCAGGGCCAGGCGACTCCGCCCTGGACGAGGGCGGTCAGCAGCAGCACCCCGGTGCCGAAGATGGCGAGCGCCCCGGCCCAGTCGACGGACGGCCGCCCCGGCGCGCCCCCGGCCCGTTCCCGGGTGCCGGTCCCCGCCCGCACGCCCGCGGTCCGCCCCGGCTCCACGAGGTACCGTGCGATCAGCCACAGCGCCACCAGCCCGACCGGCAGGTTGATCAAAAAGATCCAGCGCCAGTCCGCGTACCCCGCGAGGAGGCCGCCCGCCGCCGGACCCGCCACCGACGCCGTAGCCCAGACGGATGACAACTTCGCCTGGATCCGGGGACGTTCCTTCAGCGGGTACAGGTCCGCCGCGAGCGTCTGGATGGTGCCCTGGAGCGCTCCGCCGCCGAGGCCCTGCACGACGCGGAAGGCGATGAGCGAGCCCATGTCCCAAGCGGCCGCGCACAGCAGGGAGCCGACGAGGAAGAGGACGGTCCCGGCGATCAGGACCGGCTTGCGGCCGAAGGTGTCGCTGAGCTTCCCGTACACCGGCAGGGTGACCGTCACCGCGAGGAGATAGCCGGAGAACAGCCAGGAGAAGACCGACAGCCCCCCGAGGTCGCCGACGATCTGCGGCACGGCCGTGGAGACGACGGTGCCGTCCAGGGCCGCCAGGGCCATGCCGAGCATCATCGCGGCGACGACCGGTCCGCGCCCCCGCGGGGTGGTGGCGGGCGCGCCGGCCCGCCGCGTCGTGGTCCCGGACACCCTGTCGTTCCTCCCCCTGCGGCCGGTGCGCGCCGGGACGCGCCGACCGTGCCGGTGCGCCGCGACGCCGTGCCGATGCGTCGTACATCTAATTGGTCGGCACAGCCTCTCACTCGAACCGTGGTGGGAGAACCCCTAGGGGGATCTCCCCCATACGGGGCAGGGGTCGTTCGTCCCGGCGGAGGACGAGGAGGGCGGGTCCCGCTCCTTACCTTGGGTTTACGGAAAACGCCCGGACCTCCGGAAAACCCCAGGGCGAAGAGTGCTGCGGACACCAGTGACCCGCGCCCCGCCACCTCCCAGACTCGACATGAGCCTGATCCGACCCACTCATAGGAGACATACCGTGACTTCGGCTGTGACCATCCCCAGGCACGGGGGTACTGGCGGACGTACGGCCGTCGCCGCGCGGGCGCGGCAGGTCGTCAAGGCGTACGGCGCCGGGGAGACCCGGGTCGTCGCACTCGACCACGTCGACGTGGACATCGCCTGCGGGCAGTTCACCGCCATCATGGGGCCCTCCGGCTCCGGCAAGTCGACCCTGATGCACTGCCTCGCCGGGCTCGACACCGTCACCAGCGGGCAGATCCACCTCGACGAGACCGAGATCACCGGGCTGAAGGACAAGAAGCTCACGCAGCTGCGCCGCGACCGGATCGGCTTCATCTTCCAGGCGTTCAACCTGCTGCCGACGCTGAACGCGCTGGAGAACATCACGCTGCCGATGGACATCGCCGGCCGCAAGGCCGACCAGCAGTGGCTGGACCGGGTCGTGGCGACGGTCGGTCTCGCCGACCGGCTGAAGCACCGCCCCGCCCAGCTCTCCGGCGGCCAGCAGCAGCGCGTCGCCGTGGCCCGCGCCCTCGCCGCCCGCCCCGAGATCATCTTCGGTGACGAGCCGACCGGCAACCTCGACTCCCGGGCCGGGGCGGAGGTGCTGGGCTTCCTGCGCCAGTCCGTGGACGAGCTGGGCCAGACCATCGTGATGGTCACGCACGACCCCGTCGCCGCCAGCCACGCCGACCGCGTGCTCTACCTCGCGGACGGCCGGATCGTCGACGAGATGTTCCGGCCCACCGCGGACGCCGTCCTGGACCGCATGAAGGACTTCGACGCGCGCGGGCGGACGTCATGACCGTCCTGAAGACCTCACTGCGCAACTTCCTCGCGCACAAGGGGCGGATGGCGCTCTCCGCCGTCGCCGTCCTGCTGTCCGTCGCCTTCGTCAGCGGCACGCTGGTGTTCACGGACACCATGAACACGACCTTCGACAAGCTCTTCGCGTCGACCGCCGCCGACGTCACGCTCAGCCCCAAGGACGCGGCCGTCGACGACGAGACGCCGCAGACCGGGCGCCCCGAGACCCTGCCCGCGTCGCTCGTCGACCAGGTCCGCCGCGCCGAGGGCGTCAAGGAGGCGCAGGGCTCGGTCGTCTCGCTGAGCGTGACCGTCGTCGACTCCCGCGACAAGAACGTCGGCCCCACCGGCGGCGCGCCGACCATAGCCGTCAACTGGTCGCCCATCGAGCTGCGTTCGGTGGACGTCACCTCCGGTCACGAGCCGCGCGGGCCCACCGACGTGATGGTCGACGGCGGCACCGCCGAGAAGCACGGCCTGAAGATCGGCGACGAGTTGCGCACCATCGCCGTCACCGGTGACTTCACAGCCCGGATCTCCGGCATCGCCGACTTCAAGGTGACCAACCCCGGCGCCACGGTCGTCTACTTCGACACCGCCACCGCGCAGCGCGAACTCCTGGGCAGGGAGGGGCTGTTCACCCAGATCACGGCCGACGCTGCCCCCGGCGTCAGCGATGAGGCGCTGAAGGCGAACATCGTCTCCGCCGTCGGCGCCGGCTACACCCTGCAGACCGCCGCCGAGGTGGCGGACGCCGGACGCGAGGACGTCGCCGGCTTCCTCGACGTCATGAAGTACGCGATGCTCGGCTTCGCCGGGATCGCCTTCCTCGTCGGCATCTTCCTCATCGTCAACACCTTCTCCATGCTGGTCGCCCAGCGCACCCGCGAGATCGGCCTCATGCGGGCCATCGGATCCAGCCGCAAGCAGGTCAACCGCTCCGTGCTCCTGGAGGCGCTGCTCCTCGGCGTGGTCGGTTCCATCGCCGGTGTCGCGGCCGGTGTCGGCCTCGCGATCGGCCTGATGGAGCTGATGGGCTCCATGGGGATGGAACTGTCCACCGACGACCTCACCGTCCGGTGGACGACGCCCGCCATCGGCCTCCTCCTCGGCATCGTCGTCACCGTCCTCGCCGCCTACATCCCGGCCCGCCGGGCCGGCAAGGTCTCCCCGATGGCGGCCCTGCGCGACGCCGGAACCCCGGCCGACGGCCGGGCCGGCCGGGTGCGGGGCGGGCTGGGACTGCTCCTCACCCTCGCCGGCGCCGGCGCGCTGGGCGCGGCGACGCAGGCCGAGAAGGCCTCCACCGGCTCCCTCTGGCTCGGTCTGGGCGTCGTCCTCTCCCTCATCGGCTTCGTCGTCATCGGACCGCTGCTCGCCGGCGGTGTCGTCCGCGTCCTCGGCGCCGTCGTCCTGCGGGTCTTCGGACCGGTCGGCCGGATGGCCGAACGCAACGCGCTGCGCAACCCCCGCCGTACGGGTGCCACCGGCGCCGCCCTGATGATCGGGCTCGCCCTCGTGGCCTGTCTGTCGGTGGTCGGCTCGTCCATGGTCGCCTCGGCCACCGAGGAGCTGGACCGCTCGGTCGGCGCGGACTTCATCGTCCAGTCCACCAACGGCCAGCCGATCATGCCGCAGGCACAGGCCGCGCTGGAGCGGACACCGGGCCTCTCCCACGTCACCGAGTACAAGTGGATCGAGGCCACGATCACCGCCCCCGGTGGCAAGCCCGTGGAGAAGGGCCTGGTCGCAGCCGAACCGACGTACGCCAAGGACCTGCGCCGCGACACCACCGGAGGCACGCTCTCCGACGCCTACGGCGAGAACGCGATGTCCGTCGGCAGCGACTACGCCGCCGAGCACAAGGTGAAGGTCGGCGACACGCTGACGGTCGCCTTCCAGGGCGGACAGAGCGCGCGGCTGAGGATCGCGGCCGTCACCTCGGACGAGAACAACGTCGACAAGGGCGTGATGTACACCAACATCACCACGGCCGCCCGGTACCTCCCGGCCGAGAAGCTGCCCCGCAGCATGATCCTGTTCGCCACGGCGCAGGACGGCGAGGAGGCCGAGGTCTACACGGCGCTCAAGGAGTCGCTGGCCGCCTATCCGCAGTACACGGTGCAGAACCAGGCCGACTACAAGCAGACCCTGAAGGACCAGGTCGGCCAGCTGCTGAACATCGTCTACGGGCTGCTCGCCCTGGCGATCATCGTCGCCGTGCTCGGCGTGGTGAACACGCTCGCGCTCTCGGTGGTCGAGCGGACCCGGGAGATCGGCCTGATGCGGGCGATCGGCCTCTCCCGCCGCCAGCTGCGCCGCATGATCCGCCTGGAGTCGGTGGTGATCGCGCTCTTCGGCGCCCTGCTCGGCCTCGGCCTGGGCATGGGCTGGGGCACGGCCGCCCAGAAGCTGCTGGCCCTGGAGGGTCTCGGCGTCCTGGAGATCCCGTGGCCGACGATCCTGACGGTCTTCGTGGCCTCGGCGTTCGTCGGGCTCTTCGCGGCGCTGGTCCCGGCGTTCCGGGCGGGTCGGATGAACGTCCTGAACGCGATCGCGACCGAGTAGCGGCCGGGCGGACCCGGGCGGACCCCGCGCGGGGGAACCGGGTTCGCCCGAACGGGTCCAAGGCACGGCCCCGGTCGGCATCGTCGCGATGCCGACCGGGGCCGTACCCGTCCCGCGTCCCCGGGGCGCCGGTCCTCCCCGTGGCCGAGTCGCCGGCGGCCGCAGCCCCCGCCCGGCGGCGCCGCCCTCCCCGGCGGGCCGGACACCTCCGCCGCCGACGGGCCCCCCGGCCCGCTGCCCCCGGCGTCCGGCCGCCGGTCGTCGCGCGGCCCCCGTCTCCGCCGTCCCACCCGTCACACGCCTGCCGCCCCGGGTTTCGGGCGCGGGTGTCGTCGGCACGTCGTAGTCTGGAGATCCCCCGGCCCGTCCCACGTGTCGGGCTGTTCGCGTTGCCCTCTCCCGGGATGGAAGTCCATGAGTCTGCACGGTCTGCTCGACGTCGTCGTCAAGGACGCGGCCCTCTCCGAAGCGGTCACGGCCGCGGCCGACGGCAACCGCATGCACGTGGACCTGGTCGGCCCCCCGGCGGCGCGCCCCTTCGCCGTGGCCGCCCTCGCCCGCCAGGCCGGACGGCCCGTGCTGGCCGTCACCGCCACCGGCCGCGAGGCCGAGGACCTGGCGGCGGCGCTGCGCACCCTCATCGATCCGGACACGGTCGTCGAGTACCCGTCCTGGGAGACGCTGCCGCACGAGCGGCTCTCGCCCCGCTCCGACACCGTCGGCCGGCGCCTCGCGGTGCTGCGCCGCCTCGCCCACCCCTCGGCGGACGATCCGGCCGCCGGGCCGGTCTCCGTCGTCGTCGCCCCCGTGCGCTCCGTGCTCCAGCCCCAGGTCAAGGGCCTCGGCGACCTGGAGCCGGTGGCGCTGCGGACCGGGCGGACGGCGGACCTGAACGAGGTCGTGGAGGGCCTGGCGGCCGCCGCGTACTCCCGGGTGGAGCTGGTCGAGAAGCGCGGCGAGTTCGCCGTGCGCGGCGGCATCCTGGACGTCTTCCCGCCGACCGAGGAGCACCCGCTCCGGGTCGAGTTCTGGGGAGACGACGTCGAGGAGATCCGGTACTTCAAGGTCGCCGACCAGCGCTCCCTCGAGGTGGCCGAGCACGGCCTGTGGGCGCCTCCCTGCCGCGAGCTGCTGCTGACCGACGAGGTGAAGCGGCGCGCCGCGGCCCTGGCCGAGGCCCATCCGGAGCTGGGCGAGCTGCTCGGCAAGATCGCCGAGGGTATCGCCGTCGAGGGCATGGAGTCGCTGGCCCCGGTCCTGGTCGACGACATGGAGCTGCTGCTCGACGTGCTGCCGAAGGGTTCCATGGCCGTGGTCTGCGACCCCGAGCGGGTCCGCACCCGGGCGGCGGACCTGGTGGCGACCTCCCAGGAGTTCCTGCAGGCGTCCTGGGCGGCCACCGCCGGCGGCGGCGAGGCCCCGATCGACGTCGGCGCCGCCTCCCTGTGGGGCATCGCGGACGTGCGCGACCGGGCGCGCGAGCTGGGCATGATGTGGTGGTCGGTCTCGCCGTTCGCCGCGGACGACGCCGACCTCGACGCCGACACGGTCAAGCTGGGGATGCGTGCCCCGGAGTCGTACCGCGGCGACACCGCCCGCGCGCTCGCCGACACCAAGGGCTGGCTGGCCGACGGCTGGCGCACGGTGTTCGTCACCGAGGCGCACGGCCCGGCGGCCCGCACGGTCGAGGTCCTCGGAGGTGAGGGCATCGCGGCCCGCCTGGACTCCGACCTGACGGAGATCTCCCCCGCGGTCGTCCACGTGGCCTGCGGTTCGATCGACTTCGGCTTCGTCGACCCGGTGCTCAAGCTGGCCGTCCTGACCGAGACCGACCTGTCCGGGCAGAAGGCGGCCGGCAAGGACGGCCAGCGGATGCCGGCCAAGCGCCGCAAGACCATCGACCCGCTGACGCTGGAGGTCGGCGACTACATCGTGCACGAGCAGCACGGCGTCGGCCGGTACATCGAGATGGTCCAGCGGACCGTCCAGGGCGCCACCCGCGAGTACCTCCTCGTCGAGTACGCCCCCGCCAAGCGCGGCCAGCCCGGCGACCGGCTGTACATCCCCACCGACCAGCTGGAGCAGGTCACCAAGTACGTGGGCGGCGAGGCGCCGACCCTGCACCGGCTCGGCGGCGCGGACTGGACGAAGACCAAGGCGCGCGCCAAGAAGGCGGTCAAGGAGATCGCCGCCGACCTGATCAAGCTGTACAGCGCCCGGATGGCCGCGCCGGGTCACGCCTTCGGCCCCGACACCCCCTGGCAGCGCGAGCTGGAGGACGCCTTCCCGTACGTGGAGACGCCCGACCAGCTGTCCACGATCGCCGAGGTGAAGGAGGACATGGAGAAGACGGTCCCCATGGACCGTCTGATCTGCGGCGACGTCGGCTACGGCAAGACGGAGATCGCGGTGCGCGCGGCCTTCAAGGCGGTGCAGGACGGCAAGCAGGTCGCCGTACTCGTCCCGACGACCCTGCTCGTGCAGCAGCACTTCGGCACGTTCACGGAGCGGTACTCGCAGTTCCCCGTCGTCACCCGGGCCCTCAGCCGATTCCAGACGGAGACCGAGTCGAAGGCGACGCTGGAGGGGCTCCGGGACGGCTCGGTCGACATCGTCATCGGCACGCACCGGCTGTTCTCGTCGGAGACGAGGTTCAAGGACCTCGGTCTGGTCATCGTCGACGAGGAGCAGCGCTTCGGCGTCGAGCACAAGGAGCAGCTGAAGAAGCTGCGGGCCAACGTCGACGTACTGACGATGTCGGCCACCCCCATCCCCCGTACGCTGGAGATGGCGGTGACCGGCATCCGCGAGATGTCCACGATCACGACCCCGCCGGAGGAGCGGCATCCGGTCCTCACCTTCGTCGGCCCGTACGAGGAGAAGCAGATCGGCGCGGCGATCCGCCGCGAGCTGCTGCGCGAGGGCCAGGTCTTCTACATCCACAACCGCGTGGAGTCGATCGACCGGGCCGCCGCCCGGCTGCGCGACATCGTCCCCGAGGCGCGGATCGCCACCGCGCACGGGCAGATGAGCGAGGGCGCCCTGGAGCAGGTGGTCGTCGACTTCTGGGAGAAGAAGTTCGACGTGCTGGTCTCCACGACGATCGTCGAGTCCGGCATCGACATCTCCAACGCGAACACGCTGATCGTGGAGCGCGGCGACAACTTCGGCCTTTCGCAGCTGCACCAGCTGCGCGGCCGTGTCGGGCGCGGCCGGGAGCGGGGCTACGCCTACTTCCTCTACCCGCCGGAGAAGCCGCTGACCGAGACCGCGCACGAGCGGCTGGCGACGATCGCCCAGCACACCGAGATGGGCGCGGGCATGTACGTGGCCATGAAGGACCTGGAGATCCGCGGCGCGGGCAACCTCCTCGGCGGTGAGCAGTCCGGTCACATCGCGGGCGTCGGATTCGACCTGTACGTACGAATGGTCGGCGAGGCGGTCGCGGACTACCGCGCCTCCCTGGACGGCGGGGTGGAGGAGGAGCCGCCGCTGGAGGTCAAGATCGAGCTGCCGGTGGACGCCCACGTCCCGCACGAGTACGCCCCCGGCGAGCGCCTGCGCCTCCAGGCGTACCGGGCCATCGCCTCGGCGAACTCCGAGGAGGACATCAAGGCGGTACGGGAGGAGCTGACGGACCGCTACGGCAAGCTGCCGGAGCCGGTCGAGAACCTGCTGCTCGTGGCGGGGCTGCGCATGCTGGCCCGCGCCTGCGGGGTGGGCGAGATCGTCCTCCAGGGCCCGAACATCCGCTTCGCGCCGGTGGAGCTGCGCGAGTCGCAGGAGCTGCGGCTCAAGCGGCTGTACCCGCGCACGGTCATCAAGCCGGCGGTCCACCAGATCCTGGTCCCGCGTCCCACGAGCGGGAAGATCGGCGGGAAGCCGGTCGTGGGACGCGAACTGCTCTCGTGGACGGGGGAGTTCCTGACCACGATCCTCGGCTCGTAGGGCGGCTCCCTCGGCCCCGGGCGCCCCCGGTCGCCCCCGGCCGGCGGCGGGTCGGCCGGCGGTGGGCGCGTGGAGTGGGGCGCGTGGGGTGACCGGGCGGGTGCGGGCCCGCGTCCGGCCGGCGCTGCGACGGGCGGGGCCGCTCGGCGTGTGCGGCGCGGCCGCCGCGGTGGGTCAGAGGACGTCGAGGTCGATCGCCTCGGCCATGGCCCGGTAGCCGGCGGCGCTCGGGTGCAGGTGGTCGCCCGAGTCGTAGACCGGCAGCAGGCGGTCGGGGTCCGCCGGGTCGGAGAGGGCGCGGTCGAAGTCGACCACGGCGTCGTACGCCCCCGACGCGCGCACCCACTGGTTGAACGCGTCCCGCTGGGCCTCGTTCTCCGGGCTGTCGTAGCGGGAGCCCTTGATCGGGGTGAGGGTCGCGCCGATCGCCCTGAGCCCCCGGGCGCGCGCCTGGCGAATCAGCTCGCGGTGGCCGGCGACGAGCTGGTCCACCGACACCCCGGCGGTGGGGTCGTCCGCGGCCCCTTGCCTGTCGGCGCCGATGTCGTTGATGCCTTCGAGGACGACGACCGTGCCCACGTTCGGCTCCGTCAGGGCGTCCAGGGCGAAGCGGTGGACGCCTCTCCCGCCGGCCCAGGCCTTGTCGCGGGTGAGCTGGTTGCCGCCGATGCCGTGGTTGAGGACGCTGCGCGGCCGCCCGGCGGCGGCGAGGCGTTCCGCCAGTTCGTCGGGGTAGCGGTCGTTCCTGTCGACGCCCGAGCCGACGCCGTCGGTGATCGAGTCGCCGAAGGCGACGATGCCGTCCCGCCGGGCGGACGGGCCGCCGCTCACCTCGACCCCGGTGAGGAGGTACCACGACCCACTCGTCTCCCGGAACTCCGCACCGGTGGTGTCGACGCTGTGGTCGCCCTCCGCGCGGTAGCTGGTGGCGGAGGCGATGGTGTGGAAGGTGGCGGGCCCGGTCGGCTCGGCCAGGTAGAGCGTGACGGTCACCGCCTCCAGTGCCCCGGCCGTGAACGGCACCCCGTCGCTGGAGACCGTGCCGCCGACCGGAACGGCGACGGACCGCTCCGTGCCGAAGGAGAGCCGCCGCACCGAACCGGGGGAGACGGAAGCGCCCTTGTCCGTGCGGGCGATCGTCGCGCCGGTGATCCGGAGCGGTGTCCTGCCGTACCGGTTGGAGAGTTCGATGCGGGCCCGGGTGCCGCCGACGCCGACCCTGACGACCTGTCGGACGGTCTGGTCGGCGAAGCCCCGCAGGGACCAGTTCGGGCCGAAGGGCTCGGCCGGCGCCTGCGGGGAGGCGGCCCAGGCGCCGTGCCAGCCGGTCCGGCCGGTCTTCGCGGGGGCGGACCCGCTCGACGAGTCGGGGGACACGGACGGGGCGACGAGCGGCAGCGCGCCGAGGGCCGCGACGACGAGCAGCGCGGCGCCCACGCGCCAGGAGGGGTTCTGGGAGGTCATGGATGTCGCCCGTCGTTCACGTTCCGAGGAGTTCAGAAGAGCAGTCCGGCGAGCGCGCGGAAGAACTCCTCGGGGTTCCGGTCGCCCATCGGTCCGCCCTCGACCCCGCTGGCGCCGCCTTCCCCGGTCTCGCCGGTGTGGCCGTCGCGTCCGACGCGCGCACCACCCGCGGTGTTCCCCGCGTCCAGGTTGCGGGTCAGGAGCAGCGTGGCGAAGCCGTGGGCCAGGGACCAGGCGGCGATGCCCGCCGTGCGGGGGTCCGTGGCGGAGCCGGTCGCGGACCCGTCGGTGGACCCGGTCGCGGAGCCGGTCGCGGACCCGTCGGTGGACCCGGTCGCGGATCCCAGGGAGTCGATGCCCGCGCGGAGTTCGGCCGAGGCGCGCTCCTTGGCGGCAAGGAGGCCAGGATCGTCGCCGCGCAGGAGGTCGGGCTGGAACATCACCTGGAAGTGGGCGGGGTGGCCGACGGCGAAGCGGACGTAGGCGACCCCCCGTTCACGCAGGTCGGGCGCGTCGGCGAGGGCGTCGGCCAGCAGGCCGAAGCCCTCGGCGGCGATCGCCGTCAACAGGCCCGTGCGGTCCTTGAAGTGGTGGGCGGGCGCCGCGTGGGAGACGCCCGCGCGGCGGGCCAGGTCGCGCAGGCTCAACGCCGCCGGGCCGTCACAGGCGATGACATCGAGCGCGGCGGTCAGGACGGCCTGCCGCAGGTCGCCGTGGTGGTAGCTGCGCCGACTGGTCATGAACACCATCCTACGCCGCATCTAGGCATTGACAGGTTCGGGCTCCCGGAGCAATCTGGACAGTGACAAGATACCGAGGGAGGAAGCCATGACCGTGGACACGGGGACAGGGGTGGAGCCCGGGCGCGTACGGCAGATGTGGCATCTGATCGAACCGCTGCACGCCCTGCTGTACTACGCCCCCGAGGCGTTCGACGAGGCCGCCCGCCTCGGCCACGACGTCGGGGAGCGCTGGCCGGCCTACTTCGCCTGGCGTGCCGCGCCGCTCGGCCCCGCCGGCCCGGAGCGGGTCGCCTCCGCCTTCTACGGCTTCAGCCCCGACATGGTCGGCCGGTACGTCCCGGCGATCTGGCGCACGGCCGCTCCCGAGGAGGTGCTCGCCGCCCGGGTGCGGGCGGTCGACCGCGCGTACCGCGGTGTCCTCGGCGAGGACACCGTCGCGAGCCCGGGCATCGCCGAGGCCGCCTCGCTCGCCCGCCGGGCGGCCGAGGCCGCCTCGACGGCCGGCCGGCCGCTCGCCGCCGCCAACGCCGCGCTGCCCTGGCCGGACGACCCGCACCTGACCCTCTGGCAGGCCGCGACGATCCTGCGCGAACACCGCGGCGACGGGCACCTGGTGGCCCTGCTGGCCGCCGGGCTCGACCCGGCGGAGTCGCTCGTCTCCTTCGCGGCGGTCGGCGCGGCGTCGGAGAAGACCTTCGGGAGCCGTGGCTGGAGCGGGGCCGAGTGGAACGCCGCACGGGAGCGCCTCGCCGCACGCGGCCTGCTCGCCGCGGACGGCACCGCCACCGAGGCCGGCCGCGCCCTGCGCGCGGACGTGGAGCTGCGGACGGACCGCCTGGCCGCCGAGCCTTGGGACGCGCTCGGCCCGGACGGGACCGCCCGGCTCGCCGAACTCCTGGGAGGGCCCTGGCTGTCGGTGCTCGGCTCGGGACTGCTGCCCGCCGAGAACACCCTCGGCATCGGCAGGATCTGAGGCCCGCCGCGCGGCGGGCCGGTCCGGGACGCACGACGGCCGTGGAGTGCGCGGGGCACTCCACGGCCGCGGGTGTGTGGGGGCCGGAGCCGCCTGGTCACGTCCGTCAGGTCGGCGGAGGGGGAGGCGGGTCCTGCCTCTTGTCCGTCGCGCCGAACCGGTCGCCGACGTGCCGTTGTGCCTGGTCGACCTGATCGACGTACTTGTTGCCGGTCTTCTTGTCGACCATGTCCCCGGCGCGATCGACCGCCTGCTGGGTCTTGTCCGGGTGCTGGCCCATCATCTCTTTGAGCTTGTCCATGATCCCCATGCGTCCAGACTCCTTCGGAAGGGGACATACAGCGCATTCGACGCTACGCGCCCTCCGCCGTCTCCGCACTCCGGAGGATCGCCCCGGCCGTCGGTCCCGGGAGACCCTGCCGCTCTGTGGCGGCCCCCGGGGGGTCCCTCACTAGGATCCCGGCGTGCCCAGCTACCGCAGGATCCCGCCCCTGGCCGCACTCGCGACCGCCGCCCTCGTCGCCTCCGGCTGCACGACGCCGCCGGACGGCCCGCCCGCCGAAGGCGCCCCCGGGAGACCCGGATCCGCGCTCGCCGCCGTGGACACCCTCACCGTCAAGGGCCGCGCTCCCAGGACCGGCTACGACCGGGAGAAGTTCGGCCGCGCCTGGGCCGACGTCGACGGGAACGGCTGCGGTACCCGCGACGACATCCTCAAGCGCGACCTCACCGACGTCCGCTTCACGGACGGGCGCTGCAAGGTCGCCTCCGGGGTCCTCGCCGACGACCCCTACACCGGTGGCCGCGTCGACTACGTCAGGGGTCGCAGCAAGGTCGACATAGACCATCTCGTGGCCCTCTCCGACGCCTGGCAGAAGGGCGCGCAGAAGTGGGACGCGGAGAAGCGCCGCCGCTTCGCCAACGACCCGCTCAACCTCCTCGCCGTCGACTCCGGCGCCAACCGCCGCAAGTCCGACGGCGACGCCGCGACCTGGCTTCCGGCGAACAAGGCGTACCGCTGCGTCTACGTGGCCGGACAGGTCGCGGTGAAGAGGAAGTACGGGGTGTGGGTCACCGGCGCCGAACGGGACGCCATGAAGCGGGTCCTCACCACCTGCCCCCAGCAGAGGCTTCCCTAGGGGCGGGGCCGTGTCCGGAAGGTCTCGCCCGGGTCGCGGCGGCCGGCTCCGGCCTGAAGCCGCTGCGGCAGGGGCCGGGTTCGGGGGGCGCGAAAACCGGTTGGGGCCCGCGGGGGAGGTGGTTAGCCTGCCCGGATGGAGCTGAACATAACGACCCTCGCCGAACGTCCCGAACTTCAGGGGCCGATGTGGCAGATGCTCGACCTGTGGCCGGAGTTCATGCTCCACGACCCGATCGGCTGGGCCAACATCGGCCGGATCGTCGCCGAACTGCCGGAGTACGTCCTCGTCGCCACCGACCCCGACGGCAAGGTCGTCGCGCGCGCCTTCAGCGTCCCGTTCCAGCTGCGGGCCGAGGGCCGCGGCGACCTGCCCGCAACCGGCTGGGACCAGGTGCTGCTGTGGGCCTTCTCCGACAGGCGGCACGGACGGATTCCCGACACCGTCAGCGCCATCGAGGTCACCGTCGCCACCGGCATGCTGGGACGGGGGATCTCGGCCAGGATGCTGGCCGCGCTGCGGGAGAACGCCAAGCGCCACGGGTTCACCGAACTCGTCGCGCCGGTACGGCCCAACGGCAAGCACCTGGAGACCGGCACGCCCATGAGCGAGTACGCCTTCCGCACCCGCGAGGAGGACGGTCTGCCCCACGACCCCTGGCTGCGGGTCCACGTCCGGGCGGGCGGCACGGTGGAGGCCGTCGCCCCGGTCTCGATGACGATCGCCGCCGCCTTGGAGGACTGGCGCAAGTGGACCGGTCTGCCCTTCGACACCGACGGCCCGGTCGAGGTCGAGGGTGCTCTGGAGCCGGTGCACTGCGACGTCTCGCGCGGCTACGCCGTCTACGTCGAGCCGAACGTCTGGGTCCGCCACCGCCTGTGAACGGCGACGGCGCCGCCACCGGCCGGTGTGAACGCCACCGCCTGTGCACGGCGACGGGGGTGTGAGGGCCGTCCCCCTCCGGCGGCCCTCACACCCCTGCGTCCCCCGTTCCCCGACTCCTACTTCGTGTCGTCGAGGACGTCCTTGGCCGGCGGAGGCGTGGCCACGACCGGCTTGCCGTAATCGGTGAAGGTGATGGTCCCCGGCTCCTCGCCGCCTGCCGTCACGATCTTCAGGATGTGCGGTTCGCCCTCCGTGGCCACGTAGAGCGTCGTCTTCTCCTTGTCGAACGCCTGGGTCAGCATCAGTGCCTTCCTGCCGCCGACCGTGGTCTCACCGCTCTTCACGGAGAGGTCGACGCCCTGCTCGAAGTCGGCGAGGAGGGCCTTCAGGTCGCAGAGTTCGAGGCTGTCCTTCGCCTCCGGGTCCGTCACGGGCGTCTTCACCCAGCGGCCCTTCAGCTCCTTGAGCATGGCCTCCTGGACCTCGGCGGGCTCACTCTTGGCCTCCTCCCGCAGGAAGGCCTCGTCGAAGCGGAGGTAGGCGACCTTGTCGTCCGCCTTGACCAGCTCCGCCGTGCCCGTCGGACCGACCGTCAGGGTGCCGGCGCACTTGGCCTTGGTGTCGACCGACAGGTACGCCTTCATCGGCCCGTCGGTCGTCTTGACGGCCAGGTCGAGCGTGACGGAGTCGGCGGTCCTGGTGGCGGTGATCGCCTTGGCGGCGATCTTCGGACCGGTCAGCGCTCCGAACGGGCCGGCGGCCTCGGGGGCGTCGGAGAAAGGTCCGCAGGCCGCGGCACCGAGCGCGAGGGCGGCACAGAGCGCCGCGGCGAGCGCGGTCCGACGGGTGCGGGGGTGGGTGGTGGCAGACATGAAGGGTTCTCCGGGGATGGTGTGCGACCGGTACGAGGGTGCGGACGGGGGCGGGAGCGGGAGAGCGGGCCGGGGCCGTCGGTCAGGGGGCGGGAGCGGGAGAGCGGGCCGGGACCGTCGGTCAGGGGGCGGGGGCCGGGGTGCGGCCTCGGAGGGTCAGCGGAGCGTCAGCTCCCACTGGGAGGCGTTGTGCTCCAGGCCCGGGCTCACCTCGACCGTGAGGTTCCCGGCGGCGGCCGGGGTGTCGAAGGCGAAGGTGACCGTGGCCTTCCTGCCGGGCAGGACCGTGCCGTCGAAGCCGCTGCCGACCTTCTCGTCGAAGATCTGCTCGGCGGTGACGCCGTCCTTGCCCGCGCGGGCGGCCAGCGTGGCCAGGGTGGGGTCGAACGCCTTCTTGCCGCCGTTCTCGATCACGACGGTGACCTGGTACGCCTTGTTGCCCTCGGTGTGGCCGACCGCGTACTCGCTGGGGGAGTACGCCTTGGGCGCGGAGACCGTGATCCTCAGCCCGTCGTCGTAGACGGAGGAGGCACCGGCCGTGAGGGCCTTGGCCTTGCCGCCGGACGCCCCCGGCTGCTTCGACGCGGGGTTCTTCGGCGCGGCGTCCTTGACCGCCTTGTCGATCTCGTCGACCGCGTCGCTGACCACCGTGAACGTGATCACCGCGCCGACCACCGAGAGGATCAGGGCCGCGAGGCCCAGGACGGCGCCCGTGACGGTCACGCCCTTGTTGTTCGCCTGACCGCGCGTCACGCGGCCCTTGCCGACGAGGCCTAGGACGAGGGCGATCAGGCCGAGGATGCCCGCCAGCCAGAACAGGAACGGAATTAACCCGGAGACCGTGCCGATGATGCCGAGGACCAGAGCCGCGGTGCCCAGTCCGTTGCGGAAGGCCGCCGGGGCCGGCGCGGGATGGAAGTGCGTGGTGTCGTACGACATGACTGTGTCCTCCCGGACCGATCGGCTGGCTGGAGCGATGGATCAATAACAGCAGAGCTTGTGAACCGAGTCAACACGGTTCACGCGTTTTGCTTCGGCTCACGTCGTGAAGGGGTGTGCCTCGCGTTCGTCGGTACTATCGAGCGCCACAGCGACGACAGCAGGGCAACGAGGGGAGTCGGTCAGTGCCGGAGCGCGCGACAGAGGTGACCGCCGCCGGGATCGCCCGGCTCGCGGGGGTGGGCCGGGCTGCCGTGAGCAACTGGCGCCGCCGCCACCCCGACTTCCCGCGCCCCGTGGGCGGCACGGAGACCAGCCCCTCCTTCGCCCTCGCCGAGGTCGAGGACTGGCTGCGCGCCCAGGGGAAGCTCGCCGAGGTCCCCCTGCGCGAGCGGGTCTGGCAGCAGGTGGCCGGCCACCCCGAGGGCGCCGTCACCGCCCTCGCCCACGCGGGCGCGGTCCTGCTGCTCGTGCGCGGCCGCGCCGCGGCGTGGCCGACGCTGGCCGCCGCCCCCGACGAGCGGCTCGCCGCGACCCTGGCCGTCGCGCTCGAGGAGACGCTCACCGAGCGGTTCGGCGCCGAACGGGCCGTCCGCACCCCCACCGCCGCCGACCTCGTCCCGTCCGTCCCCCTCGTGCGCGGGGCCGCCGACCTCGCCGCGGAGACCGGGGCCCGTCAGGCCTTCGAGTTCCTCCTCGGCCGGCACCTCGACGCCAACCCGCGGCAGTACACGCTCACCCCGTCCGGCCCGGCCGCCCTGATGGCCGCGCTCGCCGCCACCGGCACCCAAGGGCCGGTCACCGTCCTCGACCCCGCCTCCGGCACCGGCACCCTGCTGCGCGCCGTCGAGCTCCCCGGCGCCCTCCACGGCCAGGACGCCGACCCGGACCTGGCCGCCCTGACCGCCCTGCGCCTGGCCCTCGCCTGCGACGCCGACATCCGCGTCCGGGCCGGCGACAGCCTGCGCGCCGACGCCTTCCCGGACCTCGCGGCGGACGCCGTGCTGTGCCACCCGCCGTTCAACGAGCGCAACTGGGGCCACGAGGAACTGGCCTACGACCCGCGCTGGGAGTACGGCTTCCCGGCCCGTACGGAGTCCGAACTCGCCTGGGTCCAGCACGCGCTGGCCCGCCTCCGACCCGGAGGCACGGCCGTCCTGCTCATGCCGCCCGCCGCCGCCTCCCGCCGCTCAGGCCGCCGGATCCGCGCCGACCTGCTGCGCAGGGGCGCCCTGCGGGCCGTCGTCGCCCTGCCCGCCGGCGCCGCGCCGCCGTACGGCATTCCGCTCCACCTCTGGGTGCTGCGCAGGCCCGTCCCCGGGGCCGGGGCCTCCCAGGAGCTCCTCGTCGTCGACACCACGTCCCTCGCCGCCGACCAGCAGGGCGGGGCGGGCCGCGACAGGCTCGACTGGCAGACGGTGCACACCGCCGTCCTCGACGCGTGGCTGCCGTTCGCCCAGGACGGCACCGTCGAGCCGACCCCCGGCGCGAGCCGGGCCGTGCCCGTCATCGAACTCCTCGACGACGACGTCGACCTGGCCCCCGCCCGCCATCTGCCGTCTCCGGCCGCCGCGGGGGGCGCGGCGGACCTGGCGCGGGTCCGCGACCGGCTCGCCGAGACCCTCGGCCGCACTGTCGCCCTCGCCCCGCCGCCCCCGCCGTCCGCCCCCGCCGACCCGGCCGCCGCCCGCCCCACCGGCGTCACCGTCGGCGAACTCGCCCGCGCCGGAGCGCTCGAACTCCGCGCCGGAGGCGCGGGCGGCGCCGCCGGAACCCCGGCCCCGGCGGGTCCCGGCGGGGCCGCCCGCGAGCAGTCGGTCCGGATGCTCACCGAGCACGACGTGTTCGCCGCCCAGCCCCCCTCCGGCACCCTCCCCGACGGGCTGCCCGACGAGCCCGTCCTGCTCCGCGCCGGCGACGTCGTCGTCCCCGTCCTCGGCGGCGGTTCCGTCGCCCGGGTCGTCGACGCCGCCACCGCCGGCGCCGCCCTCGGCCGCAACCTCCAGCTGCTGCGCCCCGACCCGGCCGCCCTCGACCCCTGGTTCCTGGCCGGGTTCCTGCGGGGCACCGCCAACAACCGGCAGGCCAGCAGCTACGCCTCCACCGCCACCCGGCTCGACGTCCGCCGCCTCCAGCTGCCGCGCCTGCCGCTCACCGAGCAGCAGCGGTACGGCGAACGGTTCCGGGCGCTCGTCGAGTTCGAGGACGCCCTGCGCCTCGCGGGGCGGCTCGGCGAGCAGCTGGTCCAGGGGCTGTACGACGGGCTGGCGGACGGCACCGTGGCCCCCTGAGGCCCGCGCCCCGATCGGTTCGGCAACGGTTCCGTACAACCCGGGAGCCGTTGTCGCTGTCGGTGTATACGCTCGGACCCGCAACCGATCCAGGTGACCAGGAGCAGGAATGTACGGCCCCGGCTATGAGCCCCCGGCACCTCCGCGTGCCCTCCCGACGTCCGTCGTCGTGCTCCGTGTGCTCTTCGCCGCACTTCCGTTGTTCAGCTGCGGGTTCCTGACCTGGGCGACGATGGTGCGGCTCGCGGTCGTGACACGCCGCACGTCCGACTGGATCCTGTGCGGGGTGTCGGCGGCCCTCGTGATCACCGGCCTGGTGCTGATGCCCGACGACATCGAGACGACGAAGGCGGACGTCGTCGTGGGCGGGATCCTGCTCAACGCCCTTCTGTTCACGGTGTACTTCCTCTACGCCGACATCCGGCACGACAAGGTGCGCCGCCTGGGGCCGGCGGGGGCCTCGCCCTACGCGACGACGGTCCCGCAGCACGGGACGGGATACGGCTACCCGCCCGCGTACCCGCAGGCGCAACCCCGGCCGCAGGTCCACCCGCAGCCGCCCGTGCCGCCGCAGGCCCAGCCCCACACGCAGCCCCAGCCCCAGTCCCAGCCCCCCACGCAGCCCCAGCCCCAGTCCCAGCCCCCCACGCAGCCCCAGCCGCAGGCCAACCCCCGCATCGACCAGGTCCGGGCCGAGCTGGACGAGCTGAGCCACCTCCTCCGTAAGGACGAGGGGAAGTGAACGGACGCGTCATCGGCGGCCGTTACGAACTGTCCACGATCATCGGCCAGGGCGGCATGGGCCAGGTCTGGACGGCGTACGACGGGCGGCTCGACCGCCGTGTCGCCGTCAAGCTCCTGCGCCCCGACCACATGGCCGCCGCCACCGCCGCCGCCGAGATGCGGCGCCGCTTCGTCCGCGAATGCCGGGTCACCGCCCAGGTCGACCACCCCGGCCTTGTCACCGTCCACGACGCCGGAAGCGACGGCGACGAGCTGTTCCTGGTCATGCAGTACGTCGAGGGCGCGGACCTCGCCGACCACCTCGCCGAACACGACCCGTATCCGTGGCCCTGGGCGGTCTCCGTCGCCGCGCAGCTGTGCGCGGTCCTGGCCGCCGTGCACGCGGTGCCGATCGTCCACCGCGACCTCAAGCCCCGGAACGTCATGGTGCGCCCCGACGGCACCGTCACCGTCCTCGACCTCGGAGTCGCCTCCGTCCTGGACACCGACACCACCCGCCTCACCCACACCGGTTCACCGATCGGCAGCCCCGCCTACATGGCGCCCGAACAGGCGATGGGCGGCGCCGTGGGCCCGTACACCGACCTGTACGCGCTCGGCGTCCTGCTCCACGAACTGCTCAGCGGGAACGTGCCGTTCGCCGGCTCCACCGCCCTCGGCGTGCTGCACCGGCACCTCTACGAGCCGCCGGTGCCGGTCCGCCGGCTGCGCCCCGAGGTGCCCGAGGCGCTGGAGGCCCTCGTCCTGCGGCTGCTCGCCAAGGACCACCGGCACCGGCCGTCCGACGCGCACGAGGTGTACGAGGCCCTGCTCCCGCTGCTGCCCGCGCGCGGGATCCCCTCCGGACCGCTCGACCCGACCCGCCCCTTCCTGCGCCCGCACGCGCCGTGGCCCGACCGCGCCTCCGCCCCGCCGCCGCCTCCGGTCGCGCCCCCGGTCGCCCCGCCCGTCTCCCGCCCGGACGTCGCCGCCGCCGTCGACGAGGTCAAGCGGCTGCTCGGCGAAGGGTCGATCACCCAGGCCGTCGACATCCTGGGTGGCATCCTGCCCGCCGCCGCGGCCGAGCACGGCGAGCACTCGCCCGTCGTCCGCATCCTGCGCAAGCAGTACGCCACGACGCTGATGGACGACGGCCAGTACCGCCGCGCCCTGCCGGAGCTGCGCCGTCTGGCCGAGGACCGCACGGCGGAGGCGGGACCGGCGGATCCGCAGACCCTGCAGTTCCGCTACGACGCGGCCCAGTGCCTGGAACAGCTCGGCGAGACCGCGTCCGCCCTCGCGGAGTACCGCGCCCTCCTGCCGTACGTGGACGGCGGCACGGACCCGTCGCGCGCCTTCGACATCCGCCGCCGGATCGGCAACCTCCTGCTGGCCATGGGCGACCACACGGCGGCCCACCAGCACCTCCAGGTCCTGCTCTACGACACCGAGCGCGCCTACGGCCCGTACCACGCGGTCCCCACCGAGCTGCGCCGTGCGCTGGCCCGCCAACAGCAGATGGGTCCGCACGCCTGACGGGGTGTGACGGCGGTCACGGCCCCCAAGATCGTCCGCGGGTGATGATGCTCGCCGGCCCGGCGGCCCATCCCGTCGCCGCGTCACGGGGCGGGCGTGCGAGTGCGCGCGCCCGACGGCCCGCCACTTCGCCGCAGGAACGAGATCGAGGACACGTGACCACGCAGAAGCACGCGAAGCACCGCGGATACCGAACGATGGGCGCGTCGCTCGCGCTGGGCGCCCTCCTCATGGCCACCCCGGCGGCGAGCGCGGAGCCGGTCACGGCGGTCACCACCGGGCCGGTGTTCAACGACCCGTCGGGCGACACGACCGCCCAGGGGCGGATCCTCAGCCACCTGGGGCGGCTCGTCGACGGAGCCGAGCCGGGGTCGTCCATCCGGATGTCGCTCTACCTCTACGGATCGCAGTGGCTGACCGAGCGCCTGCTCGCCGCCCACGCGCGCGGGGTCACCGTCCAGGTGGTCCTCGACAACGACACCGCCGGTTACCCGGCCGTCGCGAACCTGAGGAACGGGCTGAGCGGGGAGTCCTGGGTACGGATCTGCAAGGCGGAGGAGGCCTGTCTCGCCAAGGACCCCGGCACCACGGCGGCGGACCCGAACGGCTGGTACGACAACGTCAACCACAACAAGTACTTCCTGTTCTCCCGCACCAAGGGCAACGGCACCGTCCCGGTGGACGACGTGGTGGTGCAGTCCTCCGGCAACCTCATCGAGCAGGACCGCACGAAGCTGTGGAACGACGCGATGACGGTGGCGGGCAACAAGGAGCTGTTCGACGCGTACGCGGCCTACTTCGCCGACCAGGCCGACGCCGCCGCCGGCCGGATACCGCAGGTCGACGAGTACGCCCACGACACGCAGGCCGGCAAGGCCAAGGTCTACTTCTTCCCGCGATCCGGCACGGACCCGGTCGTCAACGTCCTGAAGACGGTGGCCCAGCCGGTCGGGACGGCCGAGCCCTGCCACGGCAACGCCCCGGGCTTCGGCACCTCCGACGGCCGGACGAAGATCCGGATCGCCCAGGGCCACACCACCCGGCCCGAGGTGGCCGAGCAGCTGTGGAAGCTCGCGGACGCCGGCTGCCACATCGACATCGTCTACGGCAAGCTCGACAACTGGCCGATCGACGCCGCGAAGTACCCGCTCCGGGTGTCCGAGTGGCTGACCAGGCCCACCGCGAAGGGGCGCATCGTCCTGCGTCAGCTGCACAACGACCAGAGCGGTGGCACGGCGACGCACACCAAGTACCTGCTGATCGAGGGCGCGTACCTCGGCGGCGCGAACAAGAAGATCGTCTTCACCGGCAGCCACACGTACACGGGCATGGCGCTGAAGGTGAACGACGAGGCGATGCTGAAGTACGAGGACCCGGCCGTCTTCGACGCGTACGTCGGGAACTTCGAGGCGCAGCGGGCGGCGGCGGAGTCGGAAGGGCTGTAGCGGGGCGGGCGGCGGCTGACGGGACGACAGAATCACGAGTGGGCATCTGATCGGTGTACGGATCGACAGTGTCCCTTTTGCCTGATCCGTGACATGTAGCGTACGCGTTCGATCATGTACACGTCCTCAAGGAACCCTTATGACTACGCCGCCGCCCGTCACCCCTGAGCAGCCCGCCGCCTTCGGTGAGCCCGTCGCCCCCGCCGAGCCGGCGAAGAAGAAGGGCCTGGGCAAGAAGATCCTCGGCATCGTCGTGGCGATCGCGGTCGCCCTCGGCGTGAAGTTCGGCTACGCGGCCATCAGCGGCGACCTCCCCACGCACGCCGAGGCGGGCGACTGCATCAGCGTCACCGGCCCGGACGACGACCCCAAGGTCGAGACCAAGGAGTGCACCGACAAGGGGCCCGACCTCTACAAGGTCACCAAGGTCCACAAGGGCACCTTCGACGTCAACAAGTGCGGCGAGATGACCGCGCTGGCGCAGGAGTGGGACTACGAGAAGTTCGTCCTCTGCCTGGAGCCCGTCAAGAGCTGACGCCCTTACGGGCGATGAGGGGGCCGGACGCATGACGCGTCCGGCCCCTTCGGCGTGGGGCGTCGCTCAGTCCGCCCGCCGTCCGCCGCCCGAACGGCCGCCCGGCCCGCCCGGGGGCCCGCGCCAGGAGCGCGGCCAGGACGAGCGCCGCCACCGCCCCCGTGACCAGGCCCGCCCGCAGGCCCGGCGGACGGAAGGCGCAGACCACCGCGGTCCCGTCGGCCGGGACGGGAGTCGCCACCAGGCCGCCGTACGAGTCGGCCGGGCGGCCCCCGCAGCGCCAGCCCGCGATCCGGGGCGCCGCCAGGACGACCGTGCCGCGCGCGCCGGGCGGGAGCGCGGCCCGCACGCCGGTGTCCGTGACGCTTACCGCCCTCGCCGCCGCCGCCCGCAGATCCGCCACCGCCGTACGCAGGCGCGCCCGGTCCAGGCACTCCACCCGCCCCCGGGCGCCGCGGCCCGTCAGGACCGGCCGTTCGTCCGCCGTGCGCTGGACACCGAGGGAGACCATCGCCGCCCGGCGCTTGGGCAGGCCGCCCGGCAGCTCCACCGTCCGCGCCCCGAGCCGGGCCGTCCCGGCGAAGTCGGGGGCCCACAGGAAGACCTCACGGCCGATCGGGCAGCCCCCGGCCCCGGGGGGTTCGTAGACCCGCGACCCCAGCAGCTGTTCCTGGTTGCGGAACGGAGAAGGGCCGTAGCGAGGCGGGGCGGCGCCCGGGGGCCGGACCGTCACCAGAGGAAGAACCGTTTCGGCATGGACCATGCCGCTGTCCCGCCACCGCGCGCCCACCCCGAACAGCGCGTCCGTGACCGGGTTGTCCAGGCTCAGGAGGTTCCGCCCGCGCGAGGTCCAGCCACCGCCGAGCGCCGCCAGGGTCCGCGTCAGCGTCTCCGGGGTGTGGCTGCTGTAGTAGGCGGCGCCCTGCCCGCCCAGGAGCAGCGGGTCGTTGCCCGCCACCCTGGGCAGACCGGAGTCCGTCCGGTACGCGGGCCAGCCGTCGGCCGCCGCCAGCGCCGCCGCCCGGCGTTCGTGCTCCGCGCCGTACGCCGGGTAGTCGTCGAGGCGGGCCAGGCGCTCCCGGTCTGCCCAGGCCGTGGTCGCCGCCGCCTGCCCGACCAGCGTCCCCGACAGCAGGACGGCCGCCACGACCGTGTACCGCCCGCGCCGGGGCAGGAGCGCCGCCCCGACGGTCGTCGCGCAGCCGGCCGCGCCCAGCGCCAGTGCCCATCCGTGCGCCAGCGGGCTGGTCAGCGCCGCCGCGGCGAGGACCCCCGTGACTCCCGCCCCGCCGAGCAGCGCCCGACGGTCGGGCAGGCCGCGCGCGAGGCCGGTCCAGGCGGCGAGGACGAGGACGCCCGCGAGGACGAACGTCTGCCGGTAGGGGCTTCCGTTCGGCGTGGCGAAGACGTGCCAGAGCAGATGGGTCGGCCCCCACTGCGTCGACATCGCGACCGCCCCCGCCAGACCCGCCCACAGCCACCGCTCCCGCCGTGGCACGTCCCGGCGCAGCGGCAGCGATCCGGCGAGTACCGGCACGGCGGTGAAGACGAAGAGGGCGGGGGTGGAGAAGCTGTACGTCGCGGGCAGCAGACGGGCGAGGAAGTCCGGCCAGGCCGCCGGTGCGAACTCCCTGGTGAGGCCCGGGTAGGCGAGCCGGGACCCGAGGAGGACCGGGACGAGGACGGGCGCGGCGAGCCCGACGCCGAGCCCGGTCGTCGCGGCCGCCCGGCCCAGCACCCGTACGCGGAAGGAGTCCGTCTCCGCGAGGCGGACCAGCAGGACCAGCGCCGCGCCCAGGGTGGCCATGTAGGCGGTGTAGAAGTTCGCGACCCAGCAGACGGCGACCACCAGCGCCCCGAGCAGCGGCCGCCGGCCCTGCCGCACCCACTCGCCCACCACGCACAGCAGCGGGAAGGCGATCAGTCCGTCCAGCCACATCGGGTTGTACGTCGCCTCGGTCACGGACCAGCCGCACAGGCCGTACGCGGCGCCGAGCAGGCCGGCCGCCCACCGCGCACCCGGCCGGGTGCGCAGCAGCAGGGCCGTCATGGCGGCCGCCGCCACCGCCATCTTCAGGACGGTGATCGTGTAGACCGCGTACTCGATGTCCGCGCGCGGGAACAGTCCGACCAGAGGCGCGAACGGGCTGGTCAGATAGGTGCCGAGGTCGGGCAGGAAGCTGGTGCCCCAGCCGGACCGCCAATTGAGGAGCAGGCCGCCGTCGGCGCGGCCGTGCAGCAGGTCCCACAGGTGTGCGTGGTACGGCACGAACTGGTTGGCCAGGTCGTTGACCGCGCGGCGGCGCGGCCCGAAGGGGAAGGCGCGGGCCACGGCGTCCCCGGCGCACACGGCGAGCGCGGTGAGGAGGGCGGCGAGCCCGGCGGCGTGTCCGGCGCTCGCCCGGGCGGCGTCCGGCGCGCTCGCGCGCGCCGTGCGTGCCGGGCCGGTGCCCGGGGCCGGGGACGCGCCGACCGGGCCGGCCGGCTGGGTCCTGGTCTTCATGATGGTTCGAATATGCCAGTACGGGAAACGAAATCGTCTTCCTCCGCGCCCAGTTCACGCGATGGTCGCTTCACCGACACGTCTCGAATCCGCCGTCGACATCCGGCTCGGTTGTCGTTTCTTCCGTGCTGCTCTCGATTGTGGTCCCGTGCTTCAACGAAGAGGAGATCATCGGTCGTTTCCACGACCATGTGACCGCCGAACTCTCCCGTTTCGACGGGGAATTCGAACTGGTCTATGTGGACGACGGAAGCCATGACCGTACGCTCCCGCTCCTGGAGGAGATCGCCGCCTCCGACCCCCGCGCCCGCTACGTCTCCTTCAGCCGGAACTTCGGCAAGGAGGCGGCGATGCTGGCCGGCCTCCAGCATGCCGGCGGCGACGCCGTGGTGATCATGGACGCAGACCTCCAGCACCCGCCGGAGCTCGTGCACCGCATGGTCGCCCTCCACGCCCAGGGGTACGACCAGGTCATCGCCCGCCGGACCCGCACCGGCGACCGGGTGACCCGCACCCTGACCGCCCGCGCCTACTACTGGGCGATCAACCGCCTCGTGGACGTCGAGCTGGTGGACGGCGTCGGCGACTTCCGGCTGCTTTCCCGCCGTACCGTCGATTCGATCCTCGAACTGACCGAGTACAACCGATTCTCCAAAGGCATCTTCGCCTGGGTCGGATTCCGCACCACCACCTTCGAGTACGAGAATGCGGTGCGTGAGGAGGGCCGTTCGAAATGGAGCTTCGGCAAGCTCCTGAACTACGGTCTCGACGGACTTCTCTCCTTCAACAACAAACCCCTGCGGGCCGCCGTCTACCTCGGAATGGTCCTGGTCTCGCTGGCGCTGGCGTACGCCGCCTGGATCGTCGGCGTCGCGCTGGTGAACGGCGTGGACACGCCTGGGTACGTCACCCTGCTCGTCACGGTCACGGCCCTGGCCGGCGTCCAGATGGTCATGCTGGGGCTGGTCGGCGAGTACGTCGGCCGGATCTACTACGAGGTGAAGCGGCGCCCGCACTTCCTGGTGAAGGCGACGAACGCGGGGGTGCCGGCGCAGCGGCGGCGCCCGGAGGAGCTCGTACGGCGATGACGCGGACCCCGGGAACGGCGACGGTGAGGGCGACGGCGTGGCAGGTGGTGCGCTTCGCGCTGGTCGGAGCCGTGAACACCGCCACCTACTACGGCCTGTACCGGCTCCTCGTCCTGTGGCTGCCGTACCTCCCTGCGCACGTCCTCGCGTTCGCGCTCTCCATGGTCGGCTCGTTCTTCCTCACCTCGTACTTCACCTACCGCACCCGCCCCACCTGGCGGAAGTTCCTGCTCTTCCCGCTCACCAACGCGGCGAACTTCGTGATCACCACCGTCGGCGTCTACGTCCTGGTCGACCGGCTGGGTGTCGACAGCCGCTACGCCCCCCTGCCGGCCGCCGCGGCGGCCGTTCCCGTGACCTTCCTGCTCTCCCGGACGATCATGCTGCGACCCGACACCACCCGAACGCGTGAGTCGTTGACCGAAACAGTCGCTTCGAAGTAGTGGCCCTGACCACTCCGACTGCCTAACATCGATCACCGCAAGGTCGTTCTACTGACGCACGACCCACGCCGGGAGGCTCCTTTGCACCGCCGCACCGCGCTCTCCGTCTCCGCCGCGCTCCTCGCCGTGGCCCCGCTGCTGGCCGCGTGCGGCAGCGACGCCCACCCGGGGGCCGCCGCCGTCGTCGGCGGTGAGCGGATCGAGGTGTCCAGCCTCCAGGCGCAGGTCCGGGACGTACGGTCCGCCCAGCAGAAGTCGCCGCAGGCCGCCGAGCTGATCAAGGCCACCGGGGACCTCAGCCGCGAGAAGCTCAATGTGATGATCTTCGACCGGGTCGTGGAGCGGGTCGCCGCCGACAACGGCATCACCGCGGGGCGCGGGGAGATCCAGAAGGCCCGCGGCGAGTTCGTCGCACAGAGCGGCGGCGAGGCTCAGCTCGCCGGGATGCTGCTCCAGCAGCAGGGGGTCGCCCCGGACCAGATCGACACGGTCGTCCGCCGGACCGTCCTGATGAACAAGATCGCCGACAAGCTCGGCATCGCCAACACCCCCGAGGGCCAGAAGAAGCTCACCGAGGTCTTCACCGCCGCCTCGAAGTCCCTCGACATCGACGTGAACCCGCGCTTCGGCGCCTGGGACAACGACAAGATCCAGCTCGGCACCTACACCGCGCCCTGGCTGCGCCAGATCACCCAGGAGCCCCAGGCCGTCCCCGCGGGCGCGTAGGCGGCGCGCCTCCGGGACGCGGACCGCGCGGGGCGGCCGCGCACGGGGTGACGGTCCGCGGACGCGGAGCCGGTGCGGGCGGCGGGCCCACGTATGGTCGAAGGGTGAACGCTGAAGCACCCGTCCAGACCGGTCGTGTCGTCCTTCTCACCGCCAGCCACCGCGTGGCCCCCGGGCTGCTGTCCTGGCCCGCGTGGCAGGCGCTGCGCGGCGCCGACGAGGTGGTGTGCGCCGACGAGCGCCACCCCCAGCTGCCCTACCTCCGTGAGGCCGGCGTCACCGTCGAGCACGCCCGTCCCGCCGCGCAGGACCTCGTCGACCGGTGTGCCGGGGGCCGGACCGTCGTCGTCCTGCCGTCCGGCGAAGGAGACCGGGCGCTGACGGACGGGCTCGCCCGGCTCGCCGGCTCGGGCCGGGTCGCCATGCCCGACCTGGAGCTGCTGCCCGGCTCGTACGACCTGCCCGGCGCCCGGCTCCTCGACCTGGTGCAGGTCATGGACCGCATCCGCCGCGAGTGCCCCTGGTCGTCCCGGCAGACCCACAAAGGGCTCGCGAAGTACGGCATCGAGGAGGCGTACGAACTCGTCGAGGCGATCGAGGCCGGCGACCGCGACGAGCTGCGCGAGGAACTCGGTGACGTCCTCCTCCAGGTGGTCTTCCACGCCAGGATCGCCGAGGAGCACGAGGACGAGCCCTTCTCGGTGGACGACGTCGCCGGGACCATCGTCGAGAAGCTGATCCACCGCCACCCGCACGTCTTCGGCGACGCGACCGCCGAGACCCCCGAAGAGGTCAAGGCGCACTGGCTGCGCACCAAAGCCGTCGAGAAGCGGCGCGACTCGGTGACGGACGGGGTGCCCCTCGGGCAGCCCGCTCTCGCGCTCGCCACGAAGCTCGCCGGACGGGTGCGGACGGCCGGCCTGGACGTGAAGCCGCCGACCGGTGAGGGGATCGGCTACGAACTGCTCGCCCTCGCCGCACGGGCGGAGGCGGACGGCGTGGACCCGGAGGCGGCACTGCGGGCGGCCGCCCGCGCCTACCGCGACGCCATCCGCGCGGCGGAGGGCCACCCGGCCTGACGGAGCGGCGGAGAGCGGAGGGCGGAGGGCGGAGGGCCACCCGGCCTGACGGAGCGGCGGAGAGCGGAGGGCGGAGGGCGGAG
>NZ_JBFASK010000010.1:129358-189092 GCF_040677675.1 Streptomyces sp. NPDC053755
GTGGGCCACCCGGCCTGACGGAGCGGCGGAGAGCGGAGGGCCACCCGTGCGCCCCCCCCCACGCGGCGGGCAGGGGCGGGGAGAGGCGGCCTCGCCGGGGCCCGGGCGACGCGGTCGGCCCGCCGGATGGTCCGGTGCCGCCCGCCCCCCGGCCGGGCCGGGGCCCGACCGGCGGACGATTACTGTCGTGGCCATGCACGACCAGCCCTCCTCCCCCGGTGCCCCCGCCGCTCCCCAGCTCTTCACCTGGGAGTTCGCGACCGATCCGTACCCCGCCTACGCCTGGCTGCGCGAGCACGCCCCCGTGCACCGGGCCCGGCTCCCCAGCGGGGTCGAGGCATGGCTGGTGACGCGCTACGCCGACGCGCGGCAGGCGCTCGCCGACCAGCGGCTGTCCAAGAACCCCGCGCACCACGCCGAGTCCGCGCACGCCAAGGGCAAGACCGGGATCCCCGGGGAGCGCAAGGCCGAGCTGATGACCCATCTGCTCAACATCGACCCGCCGGACCACACCCGGCTGCGGCGGCTGGTGTCGAAGGCGTTCACCCCGCGGCGGGTCGCCGAGTTCGCGCCCCGCGTGCAGGAGCTCACGGACCGGCTCATCGACCGGTTCGCCCGGGAGGGGAGCGCCGACCTCATCCACGAGTTCGCCTTCCCGCTCCCCATCTACGCCATCTGCGACCTGCTCGGCGTCCCTCCCGAGGACCAGGACGACTTCCGGGACTGGGCCGGCATGATGATCCGGCACGGCGGCGGTCCCCGCGGCGGGGTGGCCCGGTCGGTGAAGAAGATGCGCGGCTACCTCGCGGAGCTGATCCACCGCAAGCGGCTCGACCCGGGGGACGACCTGATCTCGGGCCTCATCAGGGCGTCCGACCACGGTGAGCACCTCACCGAGAACGAGGCCGCGGCGATGGCGTTCATCCTGCTCTTCGCCGGCTTCGAGACCACCGTCAATCTGGTCGGGAACGGCGTGTACGCCCTGCTGCGGAACCCCGGTCAGCGGGAGCGCCTCCAGGCGTCGCTGGCGGCGGGGGAGCGAGGGCTCCTGGAGACCGGCGTCGAGGAGCTGCTGCGCTACGACGGGCCGGTCGAACTGGCCACGTGGCGGTACGCGACGGAGCCGCTGACCATCGGCGGCCGGGAGATCCCGGCGGGCGACCCGGTCCTCGTCGTGCTCGCCGCCGCCGACCGCGATCCGGCGCGGTTCGACGCGCCCGACACCCTCGACCTCTCCCGGCGCGACAACCAGCATCTGGGGTACGGACACGGCATCCACTACTGCATCGGCGCCCCGCTCGCCCGGCTCGAAGGACAGATCGCCCTCGCCACGCTGCTGACCCGGCTGCCGGACCTCCGGCTCGCCGTCGATCCGGCGGATCTGCGGTGGCGCGGAGGTCTCATCATGCGTGGATTGCGCACGCTTCCGGTGGAGTTCACCCCATCTGGCACCTGACGCATCGTCAAAACTGTGACTTTTACGTGATCTCCGCTGCATCGACTTGTGACTGACGTTCGAATGCCGCTACGTTCACCGCAGTCTCAGCCGTCACGCGAAAGGCACCTCGCATGCGCTCCGGAAACGGACGTCACCGCAGACCCCGCCAGGCCCCCGCCATAGTCGTCGCCGCAGGTGTGACCGGATCGGCCCTCGCGCTGCCGTTGCTCGGCGCGGGTTCCGCCTCGGCCGCCGATGTCGCCACCTGGGACCGGGTGGCCGAGTGCGAATCGGGTGGCCTGTGGAGTGCCAACTTCGGCAACGGCCTCTACGGAGGACTCCAGTTCACCCAGGAGACCTGGGAGCGGCACGGCGGTCTCGCCTACGCCTCCAGCGCGGACCTCGCCAGCCGCGCGCAGCAGATCACGGTGGCCGAGCGGGCGTTCGCCGCGGGCGGCACGGAGTGGGCCACCTGCGCCCCCATCGCCGGCCTGACGAACGACGGCACCGTCCCCGACGTCGACCCGGGACCGCCGGTCACGCCGGAGGAGCCCACGGGCCCGGCCGCGGAGTCGAACCGCACCGCCGGCATCCCGGCCGGCCCCTCCGCGCCGGAGACCTTCCCCAGCGCTCCCGCGACCTCCCCGGCCGCGCCTTCGGCTCCCGCCTCCACCGCGCCCTCGTCGCCGGACGCCTCGGCGACCACCGGCGCGCCGGGCACCGGTGCCACGCCCGGGACCTCCACCGCGCCCTCCGCCCCGGTCGCCCCCGGCACCGGCAAGCACCGCGGAGGCGCCGCCCCAGAGACGGGCAATGCGGACAACACCCTCGAAACCGGTACAGACGCGGGCCGTGAGAGCGGTCGTCACGCTTCGCCGGCCGACGGGGCCGCCGGTGTCGACGGGACTGACGGGTCGACAAAGAGCGCGACACCCGGCGCGGGTGGGAACAACACGGACACTTCCGGCACCGCGGACGAATACACCGTGCAGCCGGGGGACAATCTGACCGAGATCGCCCAGGAGAACGAGCTGCCCGGCGGCTGGACCGCTCTCTATGACGCCAACCGCCGGACGGTGGGCGCCGATCCGGACCTCATCCTGCCTGGTCAGAGCCTCGACCTGTCGCCCGAAACGGTCCCCGCCCAGGGGTAGTTAGGGGCCCTATGTCCGGTTCTGTGTAAGTGAGACATGGGTCTCTTTGCCCGAACTGGCCCGCCACGTCCGCAAACTCTGCTCCTGTCGCTTCTCACCTGCGTAAACGCCCCTCGCCCAGGGGTGCGTAGGGGCGATTTCTCCCCTATGGACGTCTTTGAACTTCGTGGGGGTCTGTGTTTACGGTCGACACCGCTCGCCACCGCGGGCCCCGTCGACCGAAAACGCCGAATCCTGCCGTCGGCCGATGGGAACAGTCGTCGCGCAAGCGCCGTAGGCAGGAGCGGGGGACCCAGGTAAGTGCCGGTCCCGGCCGTCGAGACAGACGGCCGGAACGGCTTGGGGTGGAGCCGCGTGCTGGTCACGCGGCCGGACAACTCACTTGGTCCGAACCCGACAGCTCACCTCGCAGGCGTCGGTGAGGAGAACTTCATGCTGCTTTCGAGCAAGGGCAAGCACCGTCGCGCTTCCAAGGCCACCCGCGCCGTCGCGCTCGCCGGCATCGCCGGCGTCGCCGTGGCCGCCCCGCTGATGACCGCCGGGTCCGCCTCCGCGGCCACCGCCTCCGAGTGGGACACCGTCGCCCAGTGCGAGTCGGGCGGCAACTGGTCCATCAACACCGGCAACGGCTACTACGGCGGCCTGCAGTTCTCGGCCTCCACCTGGGCCGCCTACGGCGGCACCGCCTACGCCGCGACCGCCGACCAGGCCTCCAAGTCGCAGCAGATAGAGATCGCCGAGAAGGTCCTGGCGGGCCAGGGCAAGGGTGCCTGGCCGAGCTGCGGCGTGGGCCTCTCCGGCGCCTCGTACGACGGCGGCTCCGCCGAGGAGAGCGCCCCCGCGCCGGAGCGTCAGGCCGAGCAGCCGACGACCCGCAGCGAGAAGCGCACCGCGCCGAAGGCCGCGGAGCCCAAGAAGGCCGAGTCCAAGAAGACCGTCACCACCCCGACCGGCAAGAAGGTCGAGAAGGGCGACGGCGAGTACAAGGTCAAGGCCCACGACACCCTGAGCACCATCGCCGCCGCCCACGACGTCAAGGGCGGCTGGGCGAAGCTCTTCGAGCTCAACAAGGACATCGTCGACGACGCCGACCTGATCTACCCGGGCCAGCAGCTCCACCTGAAGTGAGCCCGGCGGCCCGTGTGAGTCCGGCGGCTTCCACGGGCCCCACGACCCTCCCGCGGTGACCACCCCGGTCCGGCGCGCCCTTCCCCCGTGCGCGTCGGGCCGGGGTTCCGCGCGTCACGGGCACGCCGTCGGCCCGCCCGGCCCGCACCCGGGAGCCCATCCGGCGGCCCGGCCTCGTTACTGTCCAGTAGTTCTGGGTTCGTCCGTCCCCATATGCATGCCCTTGGGTCCTTTTTCGTCCCAGCGGGCGGGCGCCCGGCGGGCTGGAGCCCCGGAGCCGGTTAGGCTCTTGCCGCAAGGCCAAAGCGACCCTGCACCGCATGCGTCACATCTAGCGTCACATCCCAGAAGGAGATGCTCGTGCCGTCCATCGACGTCGTCGTAGCCCGGGAAATCCTGGACTCCCGAGGCAACCCCACGGTCGAGGTCGAGGTCGGCCTCGACGACGGCAGCACCGGCCGTGCTGCCGTTCCGTCCGGTGCCTCCACCGGTGCGTTCGAGGCCCTCGAGCTTCGCGACGGGGACCCGAACCGCTACCAGGGCAAGGGTGTCGAGAAGGCCGTCCTCGCCGTCATCGAGCAGATCGGCCCGGAACTCGTCGGCTACGACGCCACCGAGCAGCGCCTGATCGACCAGGCGATGTTCGACCTGGACGCCACCCCGGACAAGTCCTCGCTCGGCGCCAACGCCATCCTCGGCGTCTCCCTCGCCGTCGCGCACGCCGCCTCCGAGGCGTCCGACCTCCCGCTGTTCCGCTACCTCGGCGGCCCGAACGCGCACCTGCTGCCCGTTCCGATGATGAACATCCTGAACGGCGGGTCGCACGCCGACTCCAACGTGGACATCCAGGAGTTCATGATCGCCCCGATCGGCGCGGAGTCCTTCTCCGAGGCGCTGCGCTGGGGCACGGAGGTCTACCACACCCTCAAGTCCGTCCTGAAGACCAAGGGCCTCTCCACGGGCCTGGGCGACGAGGGCGGCTTCGCCCCGAACCTCGACTCCAACCGCGCCGCGCTCGACCTCATCCTCGAGGCCATCAAGCAGGCCGGCTACGTCCCGGGCAAGGACATCGCGCTCGCGCTCGACTGCGCCGCATCCGAGTTCTACAAGGACGGCTCGTACGAGTTCGAGGGCAAGTCCCGCTCGGCCGCCGAGATGACCGAGTACTACGAGGAGCTCGTCGCCTCCTACCCGCTGGTCTCCATCGAGGACCCGCTGTTCGAGGACGACTGGGCCGGCTGGAAGGTCATCACCGAGAAGCTGGGCGCCAAGGTCCAGCTCGTCGGTGACGACCTGTTCGTCACCAACCCCGAGCGCCTGGCCCGTGGCATCGAGGAGGCGTCCGCGAACGCCCTCCTGGTGAAGGTCAACCAGATCGGTTCGCTGACCGAGACCCTGGACGCCGTCGAGCTGGCCCAGCGCAACGGCTTCAAGTGCATGATGTCCCACCGCTCCGGCGAGACCGAGGACGTCACCATCGCCGACCTCGCCGTCGCCACCAACTGCGGCCAGATCAAGACCGGCGCCCCGGCCCGCTCCGAGCGCGTCGCCAAGTACAACCAGCTCCTGCGCATCGAGGAGATCCTCGACGACGCCGCGGTCTACGCCGGCCGCAGCGCGTTCCCCCGCTTCAAGGGCTGAACGACCCCCCGCAGGTAGCTTCCGTACGTCCCCGCACCCGGTCCCGTACCGTGTGCGGGGACGTACGCGTGTGAGGGACGGACAGGGGAGGCGACACGACATGGCCGCGAAGGACCGGGACCGCTTCTCGACCGCGACCCGGATCAGACTCCTCGGGGAGCAGACCGCCGCCCGTGTCTACCGCTCCCAGACGCGCCGTCAGGCCCGCCGCTCACGGCTCACCGGCCGCGCGGCCTTCCTCGCCCTGATCGTCTGCTCGCTGGTCGTGGCGCTCGCCTATCCCATGCGCCAGTACGTCTCCCAGCGGGGCGAGATCGCCGAGCAGGAGCGCCAGGCCGCCGAGGCGGCCGCCCGGGTCGAGGAGCTGCGGGACGAGAAGGCGCGGCTCCAGGACCCGGCGTACGTCCGCCGTCTCGCCCGGGAGCACCTGCACTACGTCCTTCCCGGCGAGACCGGCTTCACCGCGAACGACCCCGAAGCGGAGCGCGCCCGCCGCGCCGAGCAGGGCGCGGCCGACCGCCCGTGGTACTCCAACCTCTGGGACGGCGTCGACCGCGCCGACGCGCCCCGCGGGGACGCGGGCGCGAGATGATGGTGCGACGGCACACGCGTCGCACCCGCACCGAGCCTCACGTACCGCGTCGCGCACCACGTACCCCCCAGGGGGGACGCGCGCCGCGGACCGTGGAGCGCACGCGCACCGCACCGCGGACCGCGCCGCCCACCTCACCGCCCACCGACGAGAAGACAGACGCAGGCATGGAAACGCCCCCTCCGCAGACCGCACGCACCGAGCCCACCGAGGCGGACGTCGCCGCATTCGAGGCGCAGCTCGGCCGGCCGCCCCGCGGGCTGCGCGCCATCGCGCACCGCTGCCCGTGCGGCAACCCGGACGTCGTCGAGACCGCGCCGCGGCTCCCGGACGGCACCCCGTTCCCCACCACGTACTACCTGACCTGTCCCCGCGCCGCCTCCGCCATCGGCACCCTTGAGGCGAACGGGGTCATGAAGGAGATGCAGGCCCGCCTCGGCACCGATCCGGAACTGGCCGCCGCCTACCGGGCCGCGCACGAGGACTACATCGCCCGCCGTGACGCCATCGACGTCCTGGAGGGCTTCCCGAGCGCCGGCGGCATGCCGGACCGGGTGAAGTGCCTGCACGTCCTCGTCGGCCACTCGCTGGCCGCCGGCCCCGGGGTCAACCCGCTCGGCGACGAGGCGATCGCCATGCTGCCGGAGTGGTGGGCCAAGGGCCCCTGCGTCACCCCCTGCGAGGAGAAGGAGGGGACGGCATGACCGGCACGACCCGGGTCGCGGCCGTCGACTGCGGGACGAACTCCATCCGCCTCCTCGTCGCCGACGTGCACCCCGAGACCGGTGAGCTGACTGAGCTCGACCGGCGGATGACGATCGTCCGGCTCGGCCAGGACGTCGACAGGACGGGGCGGCTCGCCCCCGAGGCGCTGGAGCGCACCTTCGCCGCCTGCCGTGAGTACGCCGCCGTGATCGAGGAGCTGGGCGCGCACAAGCTCCGCTTCGTGGCCACCTCCGCCTCGCGGGACGCGGAGAACCGCGACGAGTTCGTCGCCGGCGTGGCCGGGATCCTGGGCGTCGAGCCCGAGGTGATCAGCGGCGACCAGGAGGCGGAGTTCTCCTTCACGGGCGCGACGGCCGAGCTGCCCGGCGCGGACCGCTACCTGGTGGTGGACATCGGCGGCGGCTCCACCGAGTTCGTCGTGGGCGACCGCCATGTCGAGGCGGCCCGGTCCGTGGACATCGGCTGCGTACGCCTGACGGAGCGGCACGTGCGCAGCGATCCGCCGGCACCCGCCGAGATCGAGGCGGTCCGCGCCGACGTCCGGGCCGCGCTCGACCTGGCCGCGCGGACGGTCCCGATCACCGAGGCCGGCACCCTCGTCGGGCTCGCCGGATCGGTGACGACCGTCGCCGCCATCGCGCTCGGCCTCCCGGAGTACGACTCCACCGCGATCCACCACTCCCGGATCTCCCGCGAGCAGGTCGCCGAGGTCACCCGGCGGCTGCTCGAGGCCACGCACGACGAGCGGGCGGCGATCCCGGTCATCCACCCCGGGCGGGTCGACGTCATCGTCGCGGGGGCCCTGGTGCTGCTGGAGATCATGGAGCGCACGGGGGCCCGCGAGGTCGTCGTCAGCGAGCACGACATCCTCGACGGAATCGCCCTGTCCGTGGCATAACGGACACCCGGCGGCGGCCTCGGTGAGGGGCCGTCGAGAAAGTTCGTGAAGTTCTTCACAAGGAAAAGCGCCCCGAGGGGGGCCAAGAGGGGTCTTGAGGGCCTCCGGGGCCCCTGCCGGGGCGCTTTCGTAGGTGCGGAGCCCCGTTCGCACTCTGTTTCCATCGTGTGAACGCACCACGTGGTTCAGGGTTAACGACAGCTCTCCAGGCCAGTTCAACGGGGGTGAACAACGTGCGCCGTAACGCCCTGGTTCCTTTGCTGCATCATGACCTCGGTCACGTGGGCGGCGGAGTGTAGCAGAGGTGCCCGAAGTGCTTGTGAAGGGGCGCACGAGCGACCCCCCTCGGAGGGGTGGATACTCGATGGCATGAGCACCACGGAGCGTCCCAGGATCCTCGTAGTAGGCGGTGGGTACGTAGGCCTGTACGCAGCTCGACGCATTCTCAAGAAGATGCGTTACGGCGAGGCGACCGTCACGGTCGTCGACCCGCGCTCGTACATGACGTACCAGCCCTTCCTCCCCGAAGCCGCCGCAGGCAGCATCTCGCCGAGGCACGTCGTCGTCCCCCTGCGGCGCGTCGTGCGCGGAGCCGAGGTGCTCACCGGCCGCGTCACCACCATCGATCAGGACCGCAAGGTCGCCACGGTCGCGCCGCTCGTCGGCGAGGCCTACGAGCTGCCCTTCGACTACCTGGTCATCGCGATGGGCGCGGTCTCCCGCACCTTCCCGATCCCCGGCCTGGCCGAGCAGGGCATCGGCATGAAGGGCGTGGAGGAGGCCATCGGCCTCCGCAACCACGTCCTGGAGCAGCTGGACAAGGCCGACTCGACGACGGACGAGGACGTCCGCCGCAAGGCGCTGACCTTCGTCTTCGTGGGCGGCGGCTTCGCCGGCGCGGAGACCATCGGCGAGGTCGAGGACATGGCCCGCGACGCGGCGAAGTACTACACCAACGTGAAGCGCGAGGACATGCGCTTCATCCTGGTCGACGCCGCCGACAAGATCCTTCCCGAGGTCGGCCCGGAGCTGGGCCGCTGGGGCAAGGAGCACCTGGAGAGCCGCGGTGTCGAGATCTACCTCTCGACGTCGATGGACTCCTGCGTCGACGGCCACGTCGTGCTGAAGAACGGCCTCGAGGTCGACTCCAGCACGATCGTCTGGACCGCCGGTGTGAAGCCGAACCCGGCGCTCGCCCGCTTCGGTCTCCCGCTCGGCCCCCGCGGCCACGTGGACACCTCCGAGAAGCTCCAGGTGCAGGGCACCGACTACATCTGGGCCGCGGGCGACAACGCCCAGGTCCCGGACGTGGCCTCCCGCAAGGCCGGCGTCGAGAACGCCTGGTGCCCGCCGAACGCCCAGCACGCGCTGCGCCAGGCGAAGGTCCTCGGCGACAACGTGGTCTCCGGCATGCGGGGCTTCCCGCAGAAGACGTACGAGCACTCCAACAAGGGTGCGGTGGCGGGTCTCGGCCTCCACAAGGGCGTCGCGATGATCGTCATGGGCAAGATGAAGATCAAGCTCAAGGGCCGTCTCGCCTGGTACATGCACCGTGGCTACCACGGCATGGCCGTCCCGACCTGGAACCGCAAGATCCGCGTCTTCGCCGACTGGACCCTCGCGATGTTCCTGAAGCGCGAGGTCGTCTCCCTCGGTGCGATGGAGACGCCGCGCGAGGAGTTCTACGAGGCGGCCAAGCCGGCTCCGGCGCCCGCCGCCGTCGCCCCGGCGAGCCAGGAGAAGGCCAAGGCCTCCTAGCCCGCCGCCCCGCCTCGCCGCCCGCCGGCGAGACCCCGGGGAGCCGTGGCACACGCAGTACACGCAGTACCTCGCATGACCCGTAAGGGCCGTCCGCCATCCGTGGTGCGGGCGGCCCTTCGCGTGTTTTACCGAGTCGTTGTGCCACGGCGGGACTGGTTTCGCCTACGGACGGTGTTTACGTGGTGACGAACATTTCTGGGGCACGACATCACGGAGGTGTGCACCATGGCCGACGCCGCATTGCGGCTGACCACTCTCGCCGAGGAACTGCTGGGGGTCCCGCTCCCGGTGCGCCTGCGGGCCTGGGACGGCAGCGAAGCCGGGCCCGCCGGCGGCCCCGTCCTGATCGTCCGCGAGCGCCGCGCCCTGCGCAGGCTGCTCTGGAAGCCCGGCGAACTGGGTCTGGCCCGCGCCTGGGTGGCCGGTGAGATCGACGTCGAGGGGGACCTGTACGACGTCCTGGACCGGCTCGCCGAGTTCATCTGGGAACGCCCCGAGGAGACCCGCGGTGCCCTGGAGGCCGTACGCGACCCGAAGCTCCGCGCGGCCGCCGGCGCCCTGCTGAGGCTGGCGGGGCCGTTCCCGCCGCCGGCCCCGCCCGCCGAGGAGGTCCGCCGGCGCAGTGGCGCCCTGCACACCAGACGCCGTGACAGACAGGCGATCAGTCACCACTACGACGTGGGCAACGACTTCTACGAGCTGGTGCTCGGGCCGTCGATGGTCTACTCCTGCGCCTACTGGACCGAGGGCGGCACCCTGGAGGAGGCCCAGCGCGACAAGCTGGACCTCATCGCCCGCAAGCTCGACCTGAAGGAGGGCGACCGGCTCCTGGACGTCGGCTGCGGCTGGGGCTCCATGGCCATCCACGCCGCCCGCGAGTACGGCGCCCGGGTCGTCGGCATCACCCTCTCCCGCGAGCAGGCCGTCCACGCCCGCAAGCGCATCGCGGAGGAGGGCCTCGCGGACCGGATCGAGATCCGGGTGCAGGACTACCGCGACGTCAAGGACGGGCCGTACGACGCCATCTCCTCGATCGGCATGGCCGAGCACGTCGGCGAGGTGCGCTACCGCGGATACGCCGACACCCTGTACGCGCTCCTGAGACCGGGCGGACGGCTGCTCAACCACCAGATCTCCCGCCGTCCCGCCCCGGACGAGGACGCCTACGAGATCGACGAGTTCATCGACGCGTACGTCTTCCCCGACGGGGAGCTGGCGCCGATGGGCCGCACCCTCGCGACCCTGGAGGACGCCGGCTTCGAGGTGCGGGACGTGGAAGCCATCCGCGAGCACTACGCCCTGACGCTGCGTCGCTGGGTGGCCAATCTCGAGAGCCGGTGGGCCGAGGCCGTACGGATGGTCTCACCTGGCCGGGCAAGGGTGTGGCGGCTGTACATGGCGGCCTCGGCGGTCTCCTTCGAGCGCAACCGGATCGGCGTCAACCAGTTCCTCGCCGTGAAGACGCCGGAGGGAGGGACGTCCGGCGTGGCCCTGCGGCCGCGGGTGTGGAACGAGTCACTCCAGCGTTGATACGTTCGGGACCTCGGGCCCGGGAAAGGGGTGCCGGTGCGAACCGGCACCCCTTTCCTCCGGGTCTGAATTGTCATGCCTATGCCGCATGCTCCGGTATGCCGCATAGGCGTCGTCCAGGTTCGAGGGGGAACCCACCGTGCACCGCCCGACCCGTCTGCTGCTCACCCTGGCCGCCACCGCCGGACTCCTGGCCACCGCGGCCCTGCCGGGCAACGCCGCCTCGCCGTCCGCCGCCCCGGCGGCCACGGCCGCCGTCACCGCCGCCGAGGCCGTGACCACCACCGCCACCTTCAACGACCCGGCCGGTGACAGCGCCGCGCAGAGCCGCATCCGCGACCACATCATCGGGCTGATCGACCAGGCCCCGGCCGGCTCCGCCATCACCGCCGGCCTCTACACCTTCACCGAGGACCGGGTCACCGACGCCCTCTTCGCCGCCAAGACCCGCGGCGTCGACGTCAAGGTGATCCTTGACCACACCTCCGTCACCATGGACGGCGGCGAGTACAGCCGTCTCGCCGAGCGCCTCGGCACCGACCGCACCCAGGGCTCCTGGGTGTTCGCCTGCCCGGCGGGCCGCGGCTGCATCGGCACCCGCAAGCTGCCCAACGACAGCGACGGCGCCATCAACCACAACAAGTTCTTCCTCTTCTCCTCCACCGGCGGAGCGAGCGACGTCGTGGTGCAGACCTCGGCCAACATGACCAACCTCCAGCGCACCGACCTCTTCAACAACGCCGTCACCATCGTCGACAGCGGCCTCTACGCGATCTACCGCGCCTACTGGGCCGACCTGCTCGCCTACGGCACCTCCTCCACGGGTCTGAGCCACTACTACAAGACCCCGGAGAGCGGCCCGTACAAGGCGTACTTCTTCCCCCGCAAGGAAGCCGCCGGCACCACCTTCGACAACGACGCCTCCACTGACACGATCAAGCTGATCCTGGACAACGTCGGCTGTGCCGGCGGCACCCAGGTGCGCATGGCGGCCAACCTCTTCACCCGTGACGAGGTCGCCGCCAAGCTCGTCGCCCTGAAGAACGCCGGCTGCTCGGTGACCCTCGCCCACGACGGCGCGGCCGGCTCCATGAGCCAGGGCGTCGAGGACGTCGTCTCGGGCAAGCTCACCAAGCGGGTCGAGTGCCAGGAGGACCGGGGGGCCGGCGTCGCCAAGGTCGGGCTGCACTCCAAGTACCTGCTCGTGGAGGGCACGTACAACGGCACGTCCGGCCGCAAGCTGGTCTTCACCGGCAGCCACAACTACACCTACCCGGCGCTGCGGGCCAACGACGAGACGCTCCTGAAGATCGACGACGCGACGCTGTACGGCCAGTTCAAGGCCGACCACGACCGTCTGATGAGCTACTGCGAAGGAAGCTGACGGGCCGGCCGGGCACGGACCCGGCCACCGGTACGGCGAAGGGCCGGACACCCCCGCGGGTGTCCGGCCCTTCGCCGTCTCCGTGTCCCGGCCGCTACTCGGCCTTGATGGCGTTCAGCATGTTCAGCTTCGCCGCGCTGCGGGCCGGCCAGAGGGAGGCCAGCACGCCCACCAGCCCGGCGAGGAGAAGGAAGACGCCGATCCGGTCCCAGGGCAGCACCAGGGCGTAGCCCGGCAGGCTCGCCCGCAGGGTCTCGCCGACGGCCCAGCCGAGGAACGCGCCGAGCCCGATGCCGACCACCGCGCCGAACAGCGAGATGACCACGGCCTCCAGACGGACCATCCGCTTCACCCGGCGCCGGTCGAGCCCGACGGCCCGCAGCATGCCGATCTCCTGCTGCCGCTCGAACACCGACATGGCGAGGGTGTTCACCACACCGAGCACCGCGATGATCAGGGCCATCGCCAGCAGGCCGTACATGATGTTCAGCATCATGTTGATGACGCCGCCGAACGAGTCGCGGATGTCCTTCTGGTCCATCACCGTGATGGCCGGGTTGTCGCCCAGCGCCTGGACGAGCGCCTTCTCCGCGGCCGCCGACTCGCCTCCGTCCATCTCCACGAAGATCTGCGGGATGTACGGCTTGGGGTCGTGGGCGTTCAGGATCCTCGCGTCGACGAGGACCGGGGAGACGAACTCGCTGTCCTCGAAGACCGCGCCGACGGTCAGCGAGCCCTTCTTCTTGTCGAAGTACTCCACCGGGAGGGCGGCGCCGACCTTCCAGCCCCGCTTCGTCGCCGTCTTCTCGGCGACGGCGATCCTGCCGTCCTTCAGGGAGGCGAGCGAGCCCTCGGTGACGCGCAGGTTGAGGACCTTCTCGACGTCACCGGGGGTGACACCGGAGACCGAGCTGAAGTCGCCCTTGATCTCGAGGTACCCGGCCTGCTGCGGCGAGACCGCCGCCACGCCCGGAGCCTTCCTCAGCGCGTCCAGGGCCGCCTGGCTCAGGCTGTCACCGCTGGCCATGCTGACCATGTAGTCGGCCTTGATCTGGTCGGTGGTCATCTTGTCCAGCGCGGCGCCGACCGTGACACCGAGCACGGACAGGCCGGTCACCAGGGTGAGACCGATGGCCAGCGCGGAGGCGGTGGCGCCGGTACGGCGCGGGTTGCGGACCGCGTTCTGGCCGGCCAGCTTGCCCGCGACGCCGAAGGCGTTCAGGAGCGGCCGGGCGAGGGCGATGACCGGACGGGACAGCAGCGGGATCAGCACGATCACACCGATGAGGGCGAGGAAGGCGCCGCCGCCGATCAGCATCCGGCCCTCGTCGCCGCCCTTCCCCGCTCCCGCGATGATGGAGGCGGCCCCGAGGGCGGTGATCGCCGCACCGAGGGAGTTGCGCACGACCAGCGACTTGGTGGTGGCCACCGCGTGGACGCTGCTCATCGCCGCCACCGGCGGGATCTTCGCCGCGCGACGGCCCGGCAGCCAGGCCGCCAGCATCGTGATCAGCACGCCGACGGCGAGCGCCGAGATCAGCGGCGTCGAGCCGATGACCACCTCGCCGGCCGGCACCTTCATGCCGAAGGCCGCCATGCCCGAGCGCAGGCCGATCGCGAGCAGTACACCGAGGCCGAAGCCGACGACGGAGGCGACCAGACCGACCAGGCCGGCCTCGGCCAGCACCGAGCGGGTGATCTGCCTGCGCGAGGCGCCGACCGCGCGCATCAGGGCCAGCTCCTTCGTGCGCTGGGCGACCAGCATCGTGAACGTGTTGGAGATCAGGAAGACGCCGACGAACAGCGCGATGGCGGCGAAGCCGAGCAGCATCTGGTTCAGCGCGCCCAGACCGGCCTCGATGTCCTTGGCCTGCTCGTCGGCCAGCGCCTGCCCGGTCTGGGCCTCGCCGGCCCCGCCGACCACCGGCTCGACCGCGGCGAGGATCCTCGCGGCGTCGGAGCCCGGCTCGGCGGCGACGGCGATGTCCTGGAAGAAGCCCGGCTCGACGTACAGCCTCTGCGCCACGGCGGTGTCGAACAGGACCAGGCTGCCGCCCGCGCTCACGGCGCCGTCCTCGGTCGTGAAGACACCGGAGAGGGTGTACTCCTCGACCGGCCCGTTGGTGGCGACCCGGACGGTGTCACCGACCTGGTAGCCGCCCTTGTCGGCGGTGTCCTTGTCGAGGGCGATCTGGTCGTCCCGCTCCGGCCCCGCGCCGGCGGTGAACCGGTACGAGGGGTCCTCGCCGTCCTTGCCGGGGGCGAAGTTGGTCCCCTTGTTGGACCAGCCGACGCCGATCAGCTTGCCGTCCTTGTCCGGCACACCGGCGAAGCCGCCGACCCGGCCGGTCGCCTCGGCGACGCCGTCGAGGCGCTCGATCTTGCGCCGTACGTCCTCGGAGAGTCCCGGAGTCCTGTTCGGGTCGTCGGCGTCCGGCCGCGCGGTCACGGCGACGGCCACGTTGTCGTAGCTCTTGGCCGACTGGTTGCGGAAGGCCTGGGAGAGGGTGTCGGTGAAGACCAGGGTGCCGGAGACGAAGGCCACGCCGAGCATCACGGCGAGCACGGTCATCAGCAGCCTGGCCTTGTGCGCGAGCACGTTGCGCAAGGCGGTACGGAGCATGGGTGTGTCCTGAAGTGGGGCCGGCGGGTGCCTGCGGCGGCCGGGCGGAGGAGAAGTCGGGCCCGGTCCGAAGGGGTCCGGGACGGAGCCCCGTGAGACGGGGCGGGGCGGCGCGGCCGACTCAGCTGGTGCGGCCCTTGGCGTCGAACGCCTTCATGCGGTCGAGCACGCCGTCCGCCGTCGGGCTGAGCATCTCGTCGACGATCCGGCCGTCCGCGAGGAAGATCACCCGGTCCGCGTAGGAGGCGGCCACCGGGTCGTGGGTCACCATGACGACCGTCTGGCCCAGTTCCCGTACGGAATTGCGCAGGAAGCCCAGCACCTCCGCCCCGGAGCGGGAGTCCAGGTTTCCGGTCGGCTCGTCACCGAAGATGATCTCGGGGCGGGAGGCCAGCGCGCGGGCCACGGCGACGCGCTGCTGCTGGCCGCCGGAGAGCTGCGCGGGGCGGTGGCTCAGCCGGCCCGAGAGGCCGATCATGTCGATGACCCGCTCCACCCACTGCTTGTCGGGCTTGCGGCCCGCGATGTCCATCGGCAGCGTGATGTTCTCCAGCGCCGTCAGGGTCGGCAGCAGGTTGAACGCCTGGAAGATGAAGCCGATCTTGTCCCGGCGCAGCTGCGTGAGCTGCTTGTCCTTCAGGCTCCCGAGCTCCGTCTCGCCGAGCCGGACCGAGCCGGAGCTGAAGGAGTCCAGACCGGCGACGCAGTGCATCAGGGTCGACTTGCCGGACCCGGAGGGTCCCATGATCGCGGTGAACTCTCCCTGCCGGAAGTCGACGGTGACCCGGTCCAGGGCGACCACCTGCGTCTCGCCCTGTCCGTAGACCTTGGAGAGCTCCGTGGCGCGGGCGGCCACCGCGGTGGCGCGGGGCACGGTGGAGGTGGTTGTCACGAGGGTGACTCCTGTCGGGACGGTGCGTTCGGGAACCACTCCATCGTGTCGAGCGTTACGGCCCCGGACGTCCGTCCACATGCCCGTTCCGGGGGCAGCCTGGAGTCGGACCGGGTGGGCCGCCCCTCCTCCTGAGGTATGACGGCGCCCCTGAGAGGCCGTCCCGCGCCCCTTCGCCCCGGTACCCCGTGGGGGAATGCGTCACCGGGCGGCGACTTTCCGTCATTCCCGAGTGTGCGCCTTTGCGCCTGCGAGCCCCGTCACACTTCGTCAGATAGGCCCTCACCTGCACTGACGCACCCTCAGGCGTCAATAAAATAAGACAACATCGGGCTGCCGTTCCGCTGAACGAGGGACGCGTCCCGATAGGCTCATGTGCCAACGCGGAGCCGCCCGCCATGCCCGGATGGTGGAATGCAGACACGGCGAGCTTAAACCTCGCTGGCCTTCGGGCCGTACCGGTTCGAGTCCGGTTCCGGGCACAGCTCCCCCGTCTCCCGTCCGGTGGCGACCGACGGGTTCCTTAACGATCCTGGAAAGATCCTCCCCGAGCACTAGGGAGATTCTTTTGCTTCCGCATTACTCTTGACGCAAGGCCGCGCAGTGCGGCCATGGAGGAGTGAGATGAGGAGCAGCAACCCGGTCTTCTCGCGACGGGGGTTCAGCCGCGACAACGGCTACGCCGGCTTCAACGCGCAGCAGCCGCAGGCCGGGGGCCCCGCCGTCGGAACGAACCCGTACGCCGAGGGCGCGACGAACCCGTACGCGACGAACCCCTACGCGACCGACCCCCACACCCCGGGCGCCCAGCTCGGTGCCCCGCCGCAGGCCCGCGGCGACGTGATGACGATCGACGACGTCGTGAGCCGTACGGCCATGACGCTCGGCACGGTCGTGCTGACGGCCGTCCTGTCGTGGGTGCTCCTGCCCGTCGACTCGGCGAACATCGGCAAGTCCTACGGCATCGCCATCGGCGCCGCCCTGGTGGCCTTCGTCCTGGCGATGGTGCAGTCCTTCAAGCGCAAGGCCTCGCCGGCCCTGATCCTGGCGTACGCCGCCTTCGAGGGCGTCTTCCTCGGTGTGATCTCCAGCGCCGTCTCCACCTACATCTCCCCGGGTGTGGTGGTCCAGGCGGTCCTGGGCACGATGGCGGTCTTCGCCGGTGTCCTGATCGCCTACAAGATGCGCTGGATCCGTGTCACCCGCCGTTTCTACGGCTTCGTGATCGCGGCCGCCATCGGCTTCATGCTGCTGATGATGGTGAACCTCCTGTTCGCCGTCTTCGGCGGCGGAGACGGCCTGGGCTTCCGCAGCGGCGGCCTCGGCATCCTCTTCGGTGTCATCGGCATCATCCTCGGCGCCTGCTTCCTCGCCCTCGACTTCAAGCAGGTCGAGGACGGCGTGACGTACGGCGCTCCGCGCGAGGAGTCCTGGCTGGCGGCCTTCGGCCTCACCATGACCCTGGTGTGGATCTACCTCGAGATGCTGCGCGTGCTGTCGATCCTCCAGGGCGACGACTGACGCGCCTGCGGGTGCCCGGCACCCGCGTGGTCGTCCGACCGCGCCGGTGACCGTGTGACCGTGTGACGAAGGGCCCGTCCGGCTTCCGCCGGACGGGCCCTTCGTCTTCCGTTTCCCCGCCTCTGCGGGAGGGGGTCAGAGCAGTCTGCGGGCCGCTCGGCGGAGGTCGTACTCGTGGATGATCGCCTTCGCGTGGCTGTACGCGAGGTCGTGTTCGCCCCGGAGCCAGCTGACCTTCTCCTCGAAACGGACGAGGGAGGGGCCTTCCTCTACGGCGCGAAGCCAGTCGGACACTTCACGACCGGTGCAATGCGGGATGCGGGCGAGCAGATTTCGGTGGGTCTCTTCGGAGAAGACGTGGGACATCGGCGCCTCCGGACGCGTGTTGCCGTGTGCTCCTTCCCGCCACCGTGCCCGAGCGGCGGCCCGTTGGCAACAGTCCCCGGAGGGCGCGTAGGGTCGCGGAGTGCTTGATACGAGTGAACTGACCGCCGCCGTCGAGCGCTTCGCCGACCGTCTGCGGGCCGCCCCGCAGAGCCGCCTCCAGCGCGGCGCCGCCGCCGAGGGACTGGCGCTGGCCAGGGATTTGGCGCTCAGGGCCCAGCGGATCGAGGAGCCGGGGACCACCGGGCGGATCATGCCGGACGCGGGGGTCTTCACCGTCGCCGACCAACTCGTGGTCGCCGGAAACGATCTGGCGGAGATTCTGCGAACGGCCCCGGAGGGCACCCGCGAGGGGGACCTGAGCGAGGCCGTGGAGGTCGTACGAGAGGCGACGGGGCGGGCGGGGCTGTAGTCGTGAGGTCCCGTCCTGTGAGGGGGGCTGTACCCGTCCCGCGAGGCGGGCGGGGCTGTAGTCGTGAGGTCCCGTCCCGTGAGGGGGGCTGTACCCGTCCCGCGAGGCGGGCGGGGCTGAAGTCGTGAGGTCCCGTCCCGCGAGGCTGGGCCAGTCCCGTCGCGCGAGGCGAGCGGGGCCGTCATCGTGCAGTCGCGTCCCGCGGGGCGGGGGCCCGGCGCGCGGTGCGCGCGGCCCCGCCGGGGTGCCGGGGCCGACGGGCCCCGGGCGGTCAGAGCGAGGCGATGACGCGGTCCGCCAGGATGTAGACGTTCTCGTCCGCCTCGTCGCCGCAGGAGAACGTCAGGGCGTACGCGCCGGAGACGCCCGAGCCGCCCAGCAGGACGGGCGAGTGGCCCGCGCGCAGGGCCTCGGCGAGGCGCTCCGCGGTCTCCCGGTGGCCGGGGGTCATGCACAGCGTGGTGCCGTCGGCGAAGACGTAGACGTCGAGCGTGCCGAGCGGGCCCGGGCGCACGTCGGTCAGGGCCGTGCCCGTGTGCGCGAGCTGCTCAAGGCGGGACACCGTGCGCTCGTGGTCGGTGACGACGGGTGTCTGGACCGGCACGAAGTCCGGGTGCGAGGGGTGGCGGCGACGGGCCGCAGCCAGTTCGGGGGAGTCCTCGGTGTACTCGGTGAGCTCCGGGAACTCCTCCAGGACGCTCTCCGGGCCGGCGCCGTCCAGGGCGGCCGCCTCGGCCTCCATCGCCTCCAGGGCCATGGCCTCCAGGCCCGCGAAGTCGCTCTGCCGCGGCACGTAGAAGGGGCTGTCCTCCAGGGAGCCGGGGACGCCGCCGAGCAGGGAGGGCGCGTCGGCCGCGTCACGGGCCTCCTGCGCTGCCCAGAAGGCGCGCGCCTCCGCCAGCTCGCGCTCGCGCTCCTCGGCGAGCGCCTCGGCGACCGCCGCGCGTATCTCGGACGCGGGCGTCTGGCGGGCGTGCGGGACGGACACCCCGTGAGCGGCGGTCAGTTCGCTACGCAGAGCGGTGACCTGCTTACGGAGACCGTGGGCGGCGTGCAGGGCGGCGGCGCCCACGGCCGTGGCGGCGGCCGTGGTCACCAGCAGGGCAAGAGACATGGCGCTCACTGACGTACTCCCGATTCGAGTCGATCCCCCGACTTCCTACCTCAGCTTGTCGTGGGAGTGCGCTCCCTGTCAGTGCATTACGTCACGAAATGGACAGGTATTTGTGCCCGGTGTTTAGTCCCGAAACGGGTGTGACCTGCGGGAACGACTCTCCCCCGGGACGTAGGTCACATCCTGGGGGAGATTCGGTCACGGCTGGGACGCGGGACGGTTGGGACCCCCGCCGGAAGGCCAAGGCAGCGCCGCCGCCGCGCGGAGGGTGGCCGACCCCTCCCCTCCGCTACGGCTCAGCTCAGCCGCTCGATCCTGTGCCTCGCGCTGAGTTTCGCCACCGCTGCGGGCAGGTGCCGCCTTCGTGCCTCAGGCGACCCCTCCCCTCCGCTACGGCTCAGCTCAGCCGCTCGATGACCATGGCCATGCCCTGGCCGCCGCCCACGCACATCGTCTCCAGGCCGAACTGCTTGTCGTGGAACTGGAGGCTGTTGATCAGCGTGCCGGTGATGCGGGCGCCGGTCATGCCGAAGGGGTGGCCGACGGCGATGGCGCCGCCGTTGACGTTCACCTTGTCCAGATCCAGGCCCAGGTCCTGGTAGGACGGGATGACCTGGGCGGCGAAGGCCTCGTTGATCTCGGCCAGGTCGATGTCGCCCACCGTCAGGCCGGCGCGCTTGAGGGCCTGCTTGGAGGCCTCGACCGGGCCGAGGCCCATGATCTCGGGGGACAGGCCCGAGACGCCGGTGGAGACGATCCGCGCGAGCGGCGTCAGGCCCAGCTCACGGGCCTTCGTGTCCGACATGATCACGAGCGCGGCGGCACCGTCGTTGAGCGGGCAGCAGTTGGCCGCGGTGACCAGGCCGTCGGGGCGGAAGACCGGCTTCAGGCCCTGCACGCCCTCCAGCGTGACGCCGGCGCGCGGGCCGTCGTCGGTGGAGACGACGGTGCCGTCCGGAGTCGTCACCGGGGTGATCTCGCGCTCCCAGAAGCCGTTCTTGATGGCCTGCTCGGCCAGGTTCTGGGACCGCACGCCGAACTCGTCCATCTCCTGGCGGCTGATGCCCTTGAGCCGGGCCAGGTTCTCGGCGGTCTGACCCATGGCGATGTACGCGTCGGGGACGACGCCGTCCTCGCGCGGGTCGTGCCAGGTGGAGCCCTCGGAGGCGGCGACGGCCGCCGTACGGGCCTCGGCCTCGGCGAAGAACGGGTTGTGCGTGTCCGGCAGCGAGTCGGAGTTGCCCTTCACGAAGCGCGACACCATCTCGACGCCCGCCGAGATGAAGACATCGCCCTCGCCCGCCTTGATGGCGTGCAGCGCCATGCGGGAGGTCTGGAGCGAGGAGGAGCAGTAGCGGGTGATCGTGCAGCCGGGGAGGTGGTCCATCCCCATCTGCACGGCGACGATCCGGCCCAGGTTGTTGCCCTGCTCGCCGCCGGGGAGGCCACAGCCGAGCATCAGGTCGTCGATGTCCCGCGGGTCCAGCTCGGGGACCTTGGCCAGGGCGGCCTGGATGATCGTCGCGGTGATGTCGTCCGGGCGCAGGTCCTTCAGGGAGCCCTTGAAGGCCCGGCCGATGGGGGAGCGGGCGGTCGAGACGATGACGGCTTCGGGCATCACGGCTCCATGAGGGTGGCGGTGGAGATTTCTGTCAGGACTGAAGGGGAAGTTACCCGTACGTACCGCACGGGTCACCGGCCTGGCCGTGTGATGAGGGCCTCTTTTCTAAGCGAGCGCTCAGTCAAGGTGAGGCGTGGGAGGCGTGGCGGAGGGTGTCGGTGGAGGGGGCCCCTGGGGTCCCCGTCGTCCGCCGACCTCCCGCCTGACCTGATCATGGCCGATGTACGTCCTCGGAGGACGGCTCCGGCTCCGGCACGGAGGTCTCCGGCAGCCGCCGCCGACGGCGGTGCTTCAGCAGAGCCCAGGGGGCCCGTGCCCCGGTGACCTCCGTACCGGCTTCCCTGACCGCCTCCGCGGCCGCCTTCGCCACCGGCAGCATGTTCTCGCGACGGTCCGGCTCCAGGCGGTCGGTTTCCGGCCACACCCCCAGCGCCGCGCACAGTGTCGGCAGGACCGCCATCGCCGCCGTCGCGTAGCCCTCCGCCGACGGATGGAAGTTGTCCACCCCGAACATCTCCCGCGGGTTCGCCGCGAACTCCGGCCCGAGCAGGTCGCCGAGCGACACCGTCCGCCCGCCCTGCTCCACCACGACGATCGTCTGCGCCGCCGCCAGCTGCCGCGACACCCGCCGCGCCAGCCAGCGCAAGGGCTGGTAGACCGGCTCGATCGTCCCCAGGTCCGGGCAGGTCCCCACCACGACCTCCGCCCCCGCCGTCCGCAGCCGCCGCACCGCCGCCGCCAGATGCCGCACCGACTCCGTCGGCGGCATCCGGTGCGTCACGTCGTTCGCACCGATCATGATCACGCACACGTCCGGCGGCCCCGTCGCGGCCGACAGCAACAACGACACCTGACGTTCGAGATCGTCCGACCGCGCCCCCGGAAGGGCCACGTTCCTCAGGTCCACCGGACGCTCCGCCACCGCCGCCAGACCCGACGCCAGCAGCGCCCCCGGCGTCTGACCCGACCGGCGGACCCCCTGACCCGCCGCCGTCGAATCACCCAGAAGGGCCATCCGCAAGGGGGAGGAGCCGGGATCCGAGGTCACGAACGAACGCCCGTACAGGCCCTCCGTCGCCGGTGGCAGCGGTGCCACCCCGCCGCCCACCGACCTCTTCGCCAGCTGCACCTCGGCCAGGAGCACCCCCACCGCCGCCACACCGAGCAGCCCGATGCTCCCGCCGCCGTACGCGGCGCCCGCCGCGATCCGCCGTGCCACCCTCGCCCTCGACATAGGGGCAGTCACCTCCTTCAAGCCGTTCAGGGACTAACTGCCCCGTAACCCGCTCCGACTACGCATACGCTGGCCGCACCATTACGGAGACCCCGGAGATTACGGTGCAATTCCACGACTCGATGATCAGCCTCGTCGGCAACACCCCGCTGGTGAAGCTCAACAACGTCACAGCCGGCATTCAGGCGACCGTCCTGGCCAAGGTCGAGTACTTCAACCCCGGCGGATCGGTCAAGGACCGCATCGCGGTCCGCATGATCGAAGCCGCCGAGGAGAGCGGTGCTCTCAAGCCCGGCGGGACGATCGTCGAGCCCACGTCCGGCAACACGGGCGTCGGCCTCGCCATCGTGGCCCAGCAGAAGGGCTACAAGTGCATCTTCGTCTGCCCCGACAAGGTGTCCACTGACAAGATCAACGTGCTGCGGGCCTACGGCGCCGAGGTCGTCGTCTGCCCGACCGCCGTCGACCCCGAGCACCCCGACTCGTACTACAACGTCTCGGACCGGCTCGTACGCGAGACCCCCGGCGCCTGGAAGCCCGACCAGTACTCGAACCCGAACAACCCCCGTTCGCACTACGAGACCACCGGCCCCGAGCTGTGGGAGCAGACGGACGGGAAGATCACCCACTTCGTCGCCGGCATCGGCACCGGCGGCACGATCTCCGGCACCGGCAAGTACCTCAAGGAGGTCAGCGGCGGCGCCGTCCAGGTCGTCGGCGCCGACCCCGAGGGCTCGGTCTACTCCGGCGGCTCCGGCCGGCCGTACCTCGTCGAGGGTGTCGGCGAGGACTTCTGGCCCAGCGCCTACGACCGCGACGGCACCGACCGCATCGTCGCCGTGTCCGACAAGGACTCCTTCCAGATGACCCGCCGCCTCGCCAAGGAGGAGGGCCTCCTCGTCGGCGGCTCCTGCGGCATGGCGGTCGTCGCCGCCCTCGAGGTCGCCCGCGAGCTCGGCCCGGACGACATCGTCGTCGTCATCCTGCCCGACTCCGGCCGCGGCTACCTCTCCAAGATCTTCAACGACGAGTGGATGGCCGACTACGGCTTCCTGGAGGACACCGAGTCCGCCACCGTCGCCGACGTGCTCCGCCACAAGGAGGGCGGCCTGCCCTCCCTCGTCCACATGCACCCCGAGGAGACGGTCGGTCAGGCCATCGAGGTCCTGCGGGAGTACGGCGTCTCCCAGATGCCGATCGTCAAGCCGGGCGCCGGCCACCCCGACGTCATGGCCGCGGAGGTCGTCGGCTCCGTCGTCGAGCGCGAACTCCTCGACGCCCTCTTCACCAAGCGCGCCTCCCTGGAGGACGCCCTGGAGCGCCACATGAGCCCGCCGCTGCCGCAGGTCGGCTCGGGCGAGCCCGTCGCCGACCTCATGTCCGTACTCGGCGCGGCCGACGCGGCGATCGTGCTGGTCGAAGGCAAGCCGACCGGTGTGGTGAGCCGTCAGGACCTGCTCGCCTTCCTCGCCGGCGGAGGAGTCAAGGGCGTCGCCAAGTAGGCCGTAGGCGGGTGCTTCGGGCGTTCGCGAAAACGGTACGAGCGCGACACGCGGCCGCAGCACCCGCTTAACACGCCTCCGGCACATTGGTCGTTGTCGGCGTCAAGGACTACGGAGCGGCTCCCGGACCTCCTCAGCACGCCGCGGACGCGGAGACCGGCCCTGACCCGGGCCCGCGTCCCTCGCGGGGACCGCCGTCGTCCCGCCCCCCAGTGATGGGGGTGCGGCGGTCCCCGCGCAAGCGCTTGCTACTTTCTCGGGGCTCGGGGCTCGGGTGGCGGCGTCGCGGGGCAGGCGGGACTTTCGAAACACGCCCTAGAGGTCGTCCTTCTCCCTGCGAAGGGGCAGGCGGTCGCGGAAGGCGTGCACGGCGTTCACGCCCACGATGCCGAGCCAGGTCACGATCAGGCCCTCCAGCTGCGCCTGATGGGCGGCGATGGCCGACAGCGGGACGGCGACGATCAGCGAGATGATCCCGAAGCCGAACCGCTCGCCGAAGCCCTCCGTGCCCGGAAGGGCCGACGATGGCCCGCCGCGTGCCGCCGCCGTGCGCTGCTCCGCCAGCCGGCGCCGGACCTGGCGGTCGATCGTGGTGTCCAGGCTCTGCTCCACCTTGCCGAGGAAGGACTCGATCAAGGCGGCCTCGTACTCGGCGCCCAGCTCGCGGCGGGCGTGCAAAGTGGCGTCCAGCTCGTTCTTGAGCTCAGGGTCGCGGGTATCCATGCTCGTTACGGTACGGAGCCGCCGGCCGCGGGGCAGTGGGGCCAGCCCCCGTCTTTCCTTGCCCTCCTGCATATCCTCATGCAGAGTTCGGGGTGAATGAATACGCGGAAGGGGACGGCGTGAGCGACAGCCCGGCCGGACGGCTGCAGGCGCTCTTCGAGGGCCACCGGCTGACACCGACACAGCGGCGCATCGCGCACTGCATGGTGCGCCGGGCCGCCGACGTGCCCTTCCTGTCCAGCGTGGAGCTCGCCGAGCTGGCCGGCGTCAGCCAGCCCTCCGTCACCCGCTTCGCCGTCGCCCTCGGATTCGACGGCTACCCGGCCCTGCGCCGCCACCTGCGCGAGGTCGCGCCCGCCGAGAAGAGCGCGGGTGACCGCAGCGAGCACAACGAGTACCAGCAGGCCGTCCTCGCCGAGATCGAGAACCTGCGCCATCTCGCCGAGCTGCTCGCCGACCCCGCACCCGTGGAGCGCGCCGGACGGCTGCTCGCCGCCTCCCGGCCGTTGCCGGTGCTCGGGCTGCGCGCCGCCTCCTCGCAGGCCCGGGGCTTCGCGTACTTCGCCGCCAAGGTCCACCCTGACGTCCGCCTCCTCGACGAGGGCGGCTCCATGCTCACCGACCGCATCGACGCGGCCGTACGGGCCGGCGCGACGGCCCTGCTCTGCTTCGCGCTGCCCCGCCATCCGCGAGAGGTCGTCGAGACCCTCGCGTACGCTCGGGCCGCCGGGCTGACCGTCGTGACGGTCGCGGAGTCGGCGTTCGCGCCCGTCGCCGCCCACAGCGACCTGCTGATCCCGGCCGCCGTCGGCACAGGCCTCGCCTTCGACACGGCGTGCGCCCCGATGCTGCTCGGCCGGGTGCTCCTGGAGTCGATGGCGGACGAACTGCCCGACGCCCAGGCGCGTCTCGAGGAGTTCGACACGAAGGCGGCGGTGCGCGGTCTCTTCGTGGAGTGAGCCGGTCAGACATCCAGTTCGGCCTCGATCTTCTTCAGCTGGTGCCGGGCCATCGCCAGGTTCGCCCGGTCCTTGCTCAGCGCCAGGTACAGGAAGAGACCGTTGGTGCCCCGTCCCTTCAGCAGCCGGATCAGGTGGTACTGGGTGCCGAGGGTGATCAGGATGTCCTCGATGTCCTCCTGGAGGCCGAGCATCTCCATCGTCCTGACCTTGGCGCGGACGACGTCGGTGTTCCCGGCGGCGGCCACGGTGAGGTCCAGGTCCTTGCCTCCGCCGATCGTGCCGAGGGCCATGCCGCTGGTGTAGTCGACCAGCGCGGCGCCGATCGCTCCGTCGATGGACGCGGCTTCCTTGAGGGCGGTCTCGGTGTTCGCCATGGGTGGGTACTTCCTTTTCGTATCCGGATGGGGTTGCGGGGGATGGGTCGGGATGTCGCTAAGAGGGGTGTCCGTTCGTGTCCTTGCGTTCCAGCGCCTCGTCGACGAGCTCGCCTATCCGGGCGCTGGAGCGCCGGGCCTCCAGGTGCAGCCGGCCCACGTTGATCCTGGGTTCGGCGAGCAGGGTGAGGACGGCGGAGCCGCCCGCCGCGTACGTGGCGACGTAGCCGCGCTCACCCCGGACGAGTAGTTCCCGGAAGGCGCCCTGGCCGGTGGAGTCGGTGAGCCGCTGCGCGACGCCGAGGGCGGCCGCGGTCAGCGCCGCCACCCCCTCCGCCTCCGTGTCGACCGTGTCCTGTGCGAGCACCAGCCCGTCGGCGCTGGCGGCGAGTGCGCCGGTCAGCTGGGGCAGCCGGGCCCGCAGCCGTCTCAGCTCGCCGAGTACCTCGGCTTCTGCCGTCATCAGCTGTCTCCTCTCGGCGCGCAGGCGCAGGGCACGCCTCATCACAGGCTTGCCTCCAGGGCGTCACGGAGCCGGCGCAGCAGGGCGATGTCGGGATCGGCCGCGAGATCGCCGACCCAGGTCGGGACGGTGGGCGGGGCGGCCGGCGGGGATTCGAGGGGGGTCTCGACGAGACCGGCGGCCGCGAGGCGCCGCACGTCGAGCAGTGTGTGGAACGCCGGACGCCCGAGCGCCCGGGCGATGTCCGCGGGGGTGCGTGCCCCGTCGGCGGCGGCCAGCAGGGCCCGCTGGCGCGGGCTCACCGTCTGACCGGGAGAGGCGGGGCGGGGCACGACCGCGGTCCTGTCGACGGCGGCGTACGGCCAGACGGCGTCGAGCAGTTCACGCCGGCGTACGGTCTCGCGCTCGACGGCCTCGGCGGAGACCGGCCGCACCGTGCCGAACCAGTGCGCCACCCCGTACCGGAAGCGCGTCGGACCGCTGCCGGGGGCGAGCACGAAGAAGGCCGCGTCGAAGACGGCGCCGAGGTGGCATATCTCCAGCTCTCCGTCGCCCAGCCGGCCGCTGTCGACCAGGAACCTGCCGACCTGGCGGCGGGCCCCGGCGCGGTCCACGGCCTCGTCCCAGTTCTCGCGGGGCAGCCGGCCGGCGGCGGTCAGCAGCACGTCGAGGCCGGGCGCGGCCGGGCTCTCGGCGTGCACCACCCGGCCGTCGACGAGGTAGAGCGTGCCGTGGTCGCGCAGCAGGGCGCCGGTGGCGCGCTCGGAGGCGAGGCGGGTGAGCATCGGGGAGACGGTCATCCGAGGACCAGCCTCTCGGCGAGGTCGCGCAGCCGGATCCTGGCGAGGGCCAGGTTGCCGGTGTCGCGGTCGAGCCACAGGTGGAGGAAGACGCTGCTGTCGAAGGACGTCTCGACGAAGCGCAGGACGTGGTAGCCGGCGCGGGTGGTGACGATCAGGTCCTCGACGGGCGGCCCCTTGGGGGAGGAGGACTCGGCCGGGGCGCCTGGGGCGGGAGCGGTCGCGAAGGAGTCGTACTCGGCGGCGGCGCGCGCCAGTTCGGCCGTCTCGGCGGCGGTCGTCTCGTGGTCGCCGACCGGCGATTCGCCCGCCGTGCCGAGCGCGAGGCCGCTGGTCCAGTCGACCAGCGAGGCCCCTCGGGCGCCCGGCAGGGTCATGGCTTCCAGCAGGCACTCGTCGATTCCGGGCACGCGGACTCCCCTCCCGATGCGGCGTGCGGACGTACGGCAGTGACCGTGACGTTACTGAACGTCGCGGGCCTCGGTCAGGCGTTCTGGCATTTTCCATCGGAACATGCCGCCCTCCCGATCGTTATGCCGTCCCGCGCGGCCCCGGCGGGGCCGCGCGGCAGCCGCTCCCGTGGCCCGGGAGCGCCGGCTCAGTCCTCCCGCCGGGCCCGCAGGACGGCCTTGTTGACCGCCCACAGCCCGATGCCGATGGCCACCAGCACTCCGGCCCGGATGTACACGTCCGCCGACCGCTCCGCGAGCGGGCTCGCCAGAACGACCGCGGTGATGGCGCCGAGCACGGGAAGCACCGTCGGGGTACGGAAATGAGCATGCTCCACCCGGTCCTTGCGCAGCACGAGAACGGCGATGTTGACCACCGCGAAGACGCACAGCAGGAGGAACGCCGTGGTGTCGCCGAGACCCTCGATCTCTCCCGTGCAGACCAGACCGATGGCGAGGAGGGTGACGAACACGATGCCGCTGAGGGGCGTGCGCCGGTGCTTCAGGACCTTGCCCATGACCCGGGGCAGGATCCTCTCGTTGGCGAGGCCGTAGCAGAGCCGGGACGCCATCATGATGTTGATGAGCGCGGAGTTGGTGACCGCGAACAGCGCGATCAGCGCGAAGAGTTTCGGCGGGAAGTCGACCCCGCCGGCCTTCACGACCTCGAGGAGCGGGCCGCTGGAGTTCTCCAGGGTCCGGTGGTCGACGAGGAGCGAGGAGACCAGGGCGACCAGGACGTAGACGGTGCCGGTGACGGCCACGCCGGTGAAGATGGCCCGAGGGAAGGTGCGGACCGGATCCCGGGTCTCCTCGGCCATGTTGACGGAGTCCTCGAAGCCGACGAAGGCGAAGAAGCCGAGCGCGGTGGCGCCCAGCACGCTGGTCATCAGGGCGTAGCCGCTTCCCGACGCCTCGAAGTCGCCGAGCCGGGACGGCTCTCCGTCGCCGTTGAGCACCGCCCAGGCGCCGATCCCGAGGATGATCAGGAGGCCGCTCAGCTCCACGACGGTGAGCACGACGTTGGTCTTCACCGACTCCGACACACCGCGCAGCGCGAGGCAGGCGAGGGCGACGAGGAAGACGACGGCGATGAGGGTCGGCGGAATCGCGTCGGTGAACTCGTGGAAGTAGTCCCCGCTGAACGCCCGGGCCGCCGCGCTCGCGGAGGAGAGGCCCGAGCACATCACCATGAAGGCGACGATGAAGGTGAGGAAGGGGACCTTGAACGCCTTCTGGGTGTAGAGCGCTGCGCCGGCCGCCTTCGGGTACTTGCCGACGAGTTCGACGTACGAGGCGGCGGTGAGCAGCGCGACGACGAAGCCGATCGCGAAAGGCAGCCAGAGCGCGCCGCCGACCTTGCCCGCGACTTTGCCCGTCGTGGCGTAGATGCCGGTGCCCAGGATGTCGCCGATGACGAACAGGATCAGCAGCTTGGGCCCGAGCACCCTTTTGAGGGCGGGCTGTCGGGACGCCTCTGCGGCCATGGGGACCCCTTTCCCGTGTGCGAATGGGATGGTCCTGCCCCAGGGCGGTGATCTGATGCCCGTCTGCCGGTCGGGCGTACGGCTCGGGCGCCCGGCCCGTCATCCGGCGGGGGAGCGTTCCGTACGGGCTCGCGCGTCCCGCCGCGTCTTCAGGCGCGGCGCTCCACGGAGGCGGCCACGTCGTCGAGGTCCTTGGCGAGGGCCCGGCTCACGGCCTTGGCGCCGAGGCCGCCGAGGAGCCGGGCGAGCAGCCCTGTCGAGCGGCCGGCGGCGGGGGTGGCCGAGAACGTCATCCGTACCGTCGTCGCCCCGGCGCCGTCCGGCCTGAGCGCGATCTCCGAGACGTAGCGCATGCCGTGGGAGTCGGCCACCGTGACGTACCGGTCGGGCGGCTCGCTCTCGGTCACGGTCATCTCCTCCGTGGCCGCCTTGCCGAGCATGGTGCGGGTCTCCCGCCAGCGGGTGCCGACCCCGAAGCCGCCCTCGGTCAGCACCTCGACCCGGTCGACGCCGCCGAGGATCCGCTCCAGGCCCTTGAGGTCGGTCAGCGTCTCCCAGACCGGCCCGGGAGACGCCTGGATCCTGCGTTCGACGACGACGCTCTTGGTAGCCATGGCTCCATGGAAGCACCGGGCACCGGCGCCCGCTCCCCTTGCTACGGCAGCAGGGCGTCGGGCCGGTCCCCGCCGGACTCGGCGACGATCTCGTCGAGTGTCTGGGGCCTGCGGACGGTCGTGAAGGAGACGGCGCCCTCCTCGTCGAGGGTGAATCCGTGGATACCGGGCCGGGGCAGGCTGTTGTAGGCGTAGTGGTGGGCGAAGTAGTACGCGCCGGTGTCCGGCACGGCGACGATGTCCCGGGGCCGCAGGAGCGGCAGCGCGCGGCCGACGGCGAGCATGTCGCCGGCGAAGCAGGCGGGCCCGGCCACGTCCTGGACGACGTCCTGCGGGACGTCCGGGCCGGTGCGGGGCCGGCCGTCGGCGTCGTAGGCGAGGACGCGCAGAGGCCAGGACTCGGGGGCGTAGACCGTGCGGGTGGCGACCTGGACCCCGGCGTGGGTGACGGCGATGGGCCGCCCGCCGGAGGTCTTGGTGTACTCCACACGGGCCAGGATCGTGCCGTGCTTGGCCAGCAGGGACCGGCCGAACTCGGTCACGAGGGCGTAGCGCCCGTCGAGGAGGCCCGGGGCGGTCGCGGCGAGCAGCCGGGCGTACTCCGCGTAGGTCGGGGTCTCCTCGTCGGAGGCGAAGTTCACGGGCAGCCCGCCGCCGATGTCGAGGGTGTCGATCTGCTGTCGTCCGGCCTTGGTGTTGATCTCCTCGGCCAGTGCGTGGGCGGCGGCGACCCCTTCGGCCATCAGGGCGAGCGGGATGCCCTGGGAGCCGGTGTGGGTGTGCAGCCGGGTCATCCAGGGCCGGTCGAGGTACGCCTGGACGACGGCATCACGGGCGCCTTCGTCGCGCAGCGCGACCCCGAACTTGGAGGTGGCCGTCGCGGTGGACAGGGCGCCGATCGAACCGGCCCCGATCTGCGGGTTCACCCGCAGGCCGATCGGGCTCGCCGTCGGCGCGGAGGCGACGAGCGCGTCGATCCGGGCCAGCTCCTGCAGGTTGTCGGCGTTGACGGCGATGCCCAGGGCGAGGGCCTGGCGCAGGTCGGCGGGTGTCTTGGCGGGGGAGTCCAGGACGGTACGGGCCGCCGGGACGCCGGCCGCCCGGGCCAGGGCCAGCTCGCCGGGGCTCGCGACCTCGGCGCCGAGCCCGGCGTCGTGCAGCAGGCGCAGGACCGGCACGAGCGGGGCGGCCTTCACGGCGAAGGCGTGCAGGACGGGGGCGTCGGTGACGGCGGCGAAGGCGTCGACGAGGGCGGCGGCGGAGGCGCGGACGCCGGCCGTGTCGAGGAGGGCGACGATCTGCTGCGAGGGGTCGGTGGGGGAGAGGAGGCCTTGTTCGACGGCGGCACGGACGGCCTGATCGCGACGGTGGGAAGCCATGACCCCATCCCACCACCGGGTGGCGGGCGGACGCAGCTGTTGACTACAGATATTCAGCAGTCCAGGATGTGAATAACTGAATCACATCGGAGGAGGCCGCCCCATGTCAGGACCCCGCCCCGTACGGGCCCCGCGCGGTACGGAACTGAGCGCCCTGGGATGGCAGCAGGAGGCTGCCCTCCGCATGCTGCAGAACAATCTCGACCCCGAGGTCGCCGAGCACCCCGACAAGCTGGTGGTCTACGGCGGCACCGGCAAGGCCGCCCGCGACTGGCGCTCCTTCGACGCCATGGTCCGCACGCTGCGCACGCTGAAGCAGGACGAGACGATGCTGGTCCAGTCCGGCCGTCCCGTCGGCGTCATGCAGACGCACGAATGGGCGCCCCGCGTGCTCATCGCCAACTCCAACCTGGTCGGCGACTGGGCGAACTGGGAGGAGTTCCGCCGCCTGGAGCAGCTGGGGCTCACCATGTACGGCCAGATGACGGCCGGGTCGTGGATCTACATCGGTACGCAGGGCATCCTCCAGGGCACCTACGAGACCTTCGCGGCCGTGGCGGCGAAGAAGTTCGGCGGCACCCTCGCCGGCACCATCACGCTGACCGCCGGCCTCGGCGGCATGGGCGGTGCCCAGCCGCTCGCCGTGACGATGAACGACGGCGTCGCGATCTGCATCGACGTCGACCCGCGCGCCATCGAGCGACGCATCGAGCACCGCTACCTCGACGTGAAGGCCGACAGCCTCGCCCACGCGCTCGCGCTGGCGACCGAGGCGCGCGACGCCCGCCGCCCGCTCTCCATCGGCCTCCTCGGCAACGCGGCCGAACTGCTCCCGCGGATGCTCGCCGAGGGCGCCCCGATCGACATCGTGACCGACCAGACCTCGGCCCACGACCCGCTCTCCTACCTCCCGGTCGGCGTCGACTTCGACGACATGGCGAGCGCCGCCGCCAAGGACCCGGCGGGCTTCACGACCCGGGCCCGCGAGTCCATGGCCAAGCACGTCGAGGCCATGGTCGGCTTCATGGACGCCGGCGCCGAGGTCTTCGACTACGGCAACTCCATCCGGGGCGAGGCCCAGCTGGCGGGCTACGACCGGGCGTTCGCCTTCCCCGGCTTCGTCCCCGCCTACATCCGCCCCCTCTTCTGCGAGGGCAAGGGCCCCTTCCGCTGGGCGGCGCTCTCGGGCGAGGCGTCGGACATCGCCAAGACCGACAAGGCCATGCTGGAACTCTTCCCGGAGAACGAGTCCCTCCACCGCTGGATCAAGATGGCCGGCGAGCGGGTCCACTTCCAGGGCCTGCCGGCCCGCATCTGCTGGCTCGGCTACGGCGAGCGCGACCGCGCCGGCGAGCGCTTCAACGACATGGTCGCCTCCGGCGAGCTCGCCGCCCCCCTCGCCATCGGCCGGGACCACCTCGACTGCGGCTCGGTCGCCTCCCCGTACCGCGAGACCGAGGCGATGCTCGACGGCTCGGACGCCATCGCCGACTGGCCGCTCCTGAACGCCATGGTCAACGTCGCCTCCGGCGCCTCCTGGGTCTCCCTCCACCACGGCGGCGGCGTCGGCATGGGCCGCTCCATCCACGCCGGACAGGTCACCGTCGCCGACGGCACCCCGCTGGCCGGCGAGAAGATCCGCCGCGTTCTGACGAACGACCCCGGCATGGGCGTCATCCGCCACGTCGACGCCGGCTACGACATCGCCGAGTCCGTCGCGGACGACAAGGGCGTACGGGTCCCCATGCGCGAGGACGGCTCCGCGTGAGCGACTCCTTCCACGCCATGTGGCGCTCGCTGCGGCCCATCGGCCGCAGCGACGCCTCGGGGGGCTACCGCCGCTACGCCTGGACCGGCGCCGACGCCGACTGCCGGCTCTGGTTCCGGATGCAGGCGGAGGCCCGCCGGCTGAACTACGAGGTCGACCGGAACGGCAACCAGTGGGCCTGGCTCGGCGACCCGGCGGCCGGCGACGCCGTCGTCACCGGCTCCCACCTGGACTCCGTCCCCGACGGCGGCGCCTTCGACGGCCCCCTCGGTGTCGTGTCCTCCTTCGCCGCGCTCGACGAGCTCCGCAACCGGAAGGTGCAGTTCAAGCGACCCTTCGCCATCGTCAACTTCGGCGACGAGGAAGGCGCCCGCTTCGGTCTCGCCTGCGTCGGCTCCCGGCTCGCCGCCGGCCGGCTGACCAAGGAGCAGGCGTACCGGCTCCGCGACGCCGACGGCATCACGCTCCCGCAGGCCATGGAGGCCGCCGGCCACGACCCCGAGGCCATCGGCCCCGACCCCGAGCGCCTCGCGCGGATCGGCGCCTTCGTCGAACTCCACGTCGAGCAGGGCCGCGCCCTGGACCTCTCCGGGGACGCCGTCGGCATCGCCTCCGCGATCTGGCCGCACGGCCGCTGGCGGTACGACTTCGCCGGCGAGGCCAACCACGCCGGCACCACCCGCCTCGTCGACCGCCGCGACCCGATGCTCACCTACGCCGAGACCGTCCTCGCCGCCCGGCGCGAGGCCGAACTCGCCGGCGCCGTCGCCACCTTCGGCAAGATCGCCGTCGAGCCGAACGGGGTCAACGCCATCCCCTCCCTCGTCCGCGGCTGGCTCGACGCCCGGGCCGCCGACCAGGATTCCCTGGACACTGTCACGGCCGGCATCGAGACCGCCGCCCGCGACCACGCCACCCGCCACGGCATCGACCTCACCGTCGTCCGGGAGTCCTTCACCCCGGTCGTGGAGTTCGCCCACGCGCTCAGGGACGAGCTGGCCGGAATCCTCGGGGAGAAGACCCCCGTCCTCGGCACGGGCGCGGGACACGACGCCGGAATCCTCTCGGACTCCCTCCCGACCGCCATGCTGTTCGTACGGAACCCCACGGGCGTCTCGCACTCCCCGGCCGAGTTCGCGGCCGAGGACGACTGCGTGGCCGGGGTCCTCGCACTCGCCGACGTACTGGAAGGACTGGCGTGCAGCTGAGCACCGGCGCGCGGACGACGTACTGGCTGGAGCACGCCTGGCTCGACACGAACGTCGAGCCGGGCGTGGCCCTGGAGGTGGCGGACGGCCGGATCGCGGCGGTCCGCACGGGGGCCGCCGCCCCGCCGCCCGGCGCCGTCGTCCTGCGCGGCCTGACCGTCCCCGGCCTCGCCAACGCCCACTCGCACGCCTTCCACCGGGCCCTGCGCGGGACCGTCCAGGTCGGCTCCGGCACCTTCTGGACCTGGCGCGAGGTGATGTACCAGGTCGCCTCCCGGCTGACCCCGGAGACCTACCACGCCCTCGCCCGGGCCGTGTACGCCGAGATGGCGCTGGCCGGCATCACCGCCGTCGGGGAGTTCCACTACCTCCACCACGCGCCCGGCGGCACCCCCTACGCCGACCCCAACGCCATGGGCGAGGCCCTGATCGCCGCGGCCGCCGACGCCGGCATCCGCATCACCCTCCTCGACACCGCCTACCTCTCCTCCGGCTTCGGCGCGGCCCCCGACCGGCACCAGCTCCGCTTCTCCGACGGCACGGCGGACGCCTGGGCGGGGCGCGCGTCCCTGCTGAAGGAGCGCCCGGACGACGGCGTCCGGATCGGGGCGGCCATCCACTCCGTACGGGCCGTCCCCGCCGACCAGCTGGCCACGGTGGCCTCCTGGGCCCGGGAGCGGGGGGCGCCCCTGCACGTCCACCTCTCGGAGCAGACGGCCGAGAACGACGCCTGCCTCGCCGCCCACGGCCGCACCCCGACGCGGCTGCTCGCCGACCACGGCGTGCTGGGCCCGCTGACGACCGGCGTCCACAACACCCACCTCACCGACGCCGACATCGCGCTGCTCGGCTCCACGACGACCGGCACCTGCATGTGCCCGACGACCGAACGCGACCTCGCGGACGGCATCGGCCCGGCCGTCGCCCTCCAGCGGGCGGGCTCGCCGCTGTCGCTCGGCAGCGACAGCCACGCGGTCATCGACCTCCTGGAGGAGGCCAGGGCCATGGAGCTGAACGAGCGCCTGCGCACCCGCACCCGCGGCCACTGGACGGCCGCCGCCCTGCTGCGGGCCGCCTCCGCCGACGGCCACGCGGCCCTCGGCTGGAGCGAGGCGGGCCGCCTGGCGGCGGGCGCCCTCGCCGACTTCACGACGATCGCCCTGGACTCCGTCAGGACAGCGGGACCGGTGCCGCGTCTGGCAGCCGAGACGGCGGTATTCGCAGCGTCGGCAGCGGACGTCCGGCACACGGTCGTGGCGGGACGGCCCGTCGTGGTCGACGGGGTGCACCAGTCCGTCCCGGACGTACCCCGGGCCCTCGCCGACTCGATCGCCGCCCTGCGCGGCTGAAGGAGACACCCCTCACCATGAACACGGGCCCTGCGGCGACGAACAGCCCCGCGGCGACCTCCGCGCCGACGAGCACGAACAGCCCCGTGGCGACGGCGGCCACCGCCATCGTCAACATCGCCAGCCTCGTCACCAACGACCCCTCCCTCGGTGATGGAACCCCTCTCGGCCTGATCCAGGACGCGGCCGTCGTCATCGACGGCGACCGGGTCGTCTGGGTCGGTGAATCAAGAAAAGCACCCGCCACTGACAACCGGGTCGACGCCGGCGGCCGGGCGGTGATCCCCGGGTTCGTGGACTCCCACTCGCACCTGGTCTTCGCGGGCGACCGCACGGCGGAGTTCAACGCCCGGATGTCCGGGCAGCCCTACGCCGCAGGCGGCATCCGCACGACGGTCGCGGCCACGCGCGCGGCCTCCGACGAGGCCCTCTCGGCGAACGTCGCCCGCTACCTCCGCGAGGCCCTCGCCCAGGGCACGACGACCTTCGAGACCAAGTCCGGATACGGCCTGACCGTCGAGGACGAGGCCCGCGCCCTGCGGATCGCCGCCGCCCACACCGACGAGGTCACCTACCTCGGCGCGCACATCGTGTCCCCGGACTACGCCGACGACCCCGCCGCGTACGTCGACCTCGTCACCGGCGAGATGCTGGACGCCTGCGCCCCCTACGCCCGTTGGATCGACGTCTTCTGCGAGAAGGGCGCGTTCGACGGGGACCAGGCGCGGGCCGTCCTGACGGCCGGCAAGGCCAGGGGCCTGCACCCGCGCGTGCACGCCAACCAGCTCTCGTACGGCCCCGGCGTCCAGCTCGCCGTCGAACTGGACGCGGCGAGCGCCGACCACTGCACCCACCTGACGGACGCCGACGTGGACGCCCTGGCCTCGGGCGACACCGTCGCCACCCTGCTGCCCGGCGCCGAGTTCTCCACCCGCGCCGCGTGGCCCGACGCCCGCCGCCTCCTGGACGCGGGCGTCACCGTGGCCCTGTCCACCGACTGCAACCCCGGCTCCTCGTTCACCAGCTCCGTCCCGTTCTGCGTCGCGCTGGCGGTACGGGACATGGGGATGACCCCGGACGAGGCCCTCTGGTCCGCCACGGCCGGCGGCGCCGCCGCCCTCCGCCGCACGGACGTCGGCCGCCTCTCCCCGGGCGCCTACGCGGACCTCTCGCTTCTGGACGCCCCCTCCCACGTCCACCTCGCCTACCGCCCCGGAGTCCCCCTGGTGACCGACGTCTGGCGCCGCGGAGTCCTCACCGGCGCGCGAACCCGCTGACCACCAGCCCGATCCGGCGGAGCCCGCGAGCGCCGCCGCTCCGCGCATGACCGGCGCGCCGCAGGGCAGGAGCAGCAGGGACAAGTGTGTGCGAAAACGGCGGAAGGGCCCGTTCGGTCGGAACGGGCCCTTTCCGCATGGCGTCTCGCGGCGGGCTCGCAGGCGTGCGGCCGGCGCCGGCGCCCCGCGCTCACTCCTCCAGGGTCAGCCCCTTGCGCAGCCGGCCCAGCGTGCGGGAGAGCAGCCGGGAGACGTGCATCTGTGAGATGCCGAGCTCCTCGCCGATCTCCGACTGGGTGAGGCCGGCGACGAAGCGGAGCGAGAGGATGCGCCGCTCACGGGAGGGCAGGGAGGCGATGATCGGCTTGAGGGACTCGATGTACTCGACGCCCTCGATGGCGTCGTCCTCGTAGCCGATGCGGTTCGCGAGCGCGCCCTCGCCGTCGTCGTCGTCGGGCTGGGCGTCCAGCGAGCTCGCGGTGTACGCGTTGCTGGCGGTCATGCCCTCGACGACCTCTTCGCGGCTCAGGTCGAGCTCCGCGGCGAGTTCGCCCACGGTCGGCGTGCGGTCGAGCCGCTGGGCCAGCTCGTCGCCCGCCTTGGCGAGGTCGAGGCGGAGCTCCTGCAGCCGTCGCGGCACGCGCACGGACCACGAGGTGTCGCGGAAGAAGCGCTTGATCTCGCCGATGATCGTCGGCATCGCGAAGGTGGGGAACTCGACGCCCCGGGAGAGCTCGAAGCGGTCGATGGCCTTGATGAGACCGATCGTGCCCACCTGGATGATGTCCTCCATCGGCTCGCTGCGGGAGCGGAACCGTGAGGCGGCGAACTTGACCAGGGCGAGGTTGAGCTCGACGAGCGTGTTGCGGACGTACGCGTACTCGTGTGTGCCCTCCTCGAGGCCTTCGAGGCGGGCGAACAGGGTCTTCGAGAGCGCCCGGGCGTCCAGGGCCTGGACCTGGTCGAAGGGCGGGATCTCGGGAAGGCCGAGGCCGAGGCCGGCGTCGGAGCCGAGGCCCGAGCCGGGGCCGAGATCGTGGGTGGGGGGCGTGGTGATTGCCGACGGCGCGTCGGGGGTACGCGGAGCGTCGAGCCGGGGTGACATGGTCTCCTCCATCGTTCTTTCGCTGCGGTTTGCGGCGCCTCCAAAGCCGGTCGTGTCGGATGTCGGTTACTAGCCCTACCTGCTTCCCGGGGATCGTTGCAAGTGTCAATTGTCCTTTTTGATGCGTTATATGGCAGAGGCCGACTGCCATTGAGCGCGTTGACCTTGTATGGTTCGACGCACGTCAACCGGCATCCGCGAGAGCGAGAAGAGGCACGGGCATGGACCGCCAGAACGTCGGCAGCGCGCAGCCCGTACGGCTGCGGGTCGAGGTCCGCACCGTGGGGTCGAGCGAGATCCTCACTCCGGTGGGTGAGCTCGATCACCACACCGCCGACCTGTTGCGTACACCACTCGAGGAAGCGCTCGACGCGGGCCGTTCACGGCTCGTGGTCGACTGCTCGCGTCTCGACTTCTGCGACTCCACGGGGCTGAACGTGCTCCTCGGCGCCCGGCTCAAGGCCGACGCCGCCGGGGGAGGGGTCCACCTGACCGGGATGCGGCCCGTGGTGGCGAGAGTCTTCGAGATCACCGGTGCGGACGTCGTCTTCACCGTGCACGACAGCCTCGCGGCGGCCCTCCCCGAGTGATTCGGGTGTTGTCAGGAAATGCCCGGGCAGAAGAGCCCAGGCTCGTGCGTTGTCTGGTGAATCGGTTGAATCGGTGAGGTGAAGCGCTGATGGACACTGCTGCCGGTGGCAGGGAGGTCGAGGGGCCCGCTGGCCCCGACGCGGGTGCCGACGCGGGCGCCGCCTCCGGTGGCACGTCCCCCTCGGCCGACGCCGCCCTCGTCGGCACCGACGGCGTGACCTTGGGTGCGGACGTGATGACCGACAGTGCCCCCACCGGCGCCGACCTCGACGCGCGGACGCTTCCCCTCGGCTCCGCCAGCGGCACCGTCCCCCTCGCGCGCGACTTCACCAGGTCGGCGCTGTACGACTGGGGCTGGCTGCCCGCCGCCACCGCCGAGGCCCGGGCCGCCGCCGAGGACGTCCTCCTCGTCGTCTCCGAGCTGGTCACCAACGCCTGTCTGCACGCCGAGGGCCCCGAGGAGCTCCGCGTGCGCCGCCGCGCCAAGGTGCTGCGGCTGGAGGTCGACGACCGCGGCGCCGGACAGCCCGCTCCGCGCACCCCGCACCGGGCCGGGCGCCCCGGCGGTCACGGTATGTTCATCGTCCAGCGGCTCTGTCTGGACTGGGGGATCGAGCGCACGCCCGGCGCCCCCGGCAAGACGGTGTGGGCCGAACTGGCCGCTCCGGCGTAGGCGGGCCGGACCCTCCGCCTCCGCGTAGCCGTTCCGGACCCTCCGCCGCCCCAAGGCCCTTCCGTGCGGCCGCCCCCGCACGGCCGACGCCCCACGGGTGCTTCCCGTGCGGCCGACGCGCTACGGACGCCTCCGCGCCACCGGCTCCCCCCGACCGCTCCGTACGGCTGTCTCCGAGGCTCTGCGGCGCGAGGCCGCCGTCCGCGGCGGTGTCCGTAGTTCGCCCGTCCGCGTGTCTTCCCTCCTCAAGACCTCAGGCGTACCTTGACGCCCAATCTGATAAGCCGTCAGTAACTTCGCGGTGAGGGGTGCTCGAGGTGCCGTACCGGAGGAGAACAGCTTTCGCGCTGGCCATGGCGGCGGCGGGTTCGGTGGTGCTGGCCTCCGCCCCCGCCGCCCAGGCCGCCGTCGTGGACGTCGACTACGCCTGCGAGACGAAGATCGGCCCGAAGAGCGCCGTCTCGCCCGTCGACATCAGGGCCGTCAGGAGCGGCGGCTCCTACACGATCACCATGTCCTTCGAGAAGGGCGTCTCCGACAGCCCCGTCGAGCTTCCCAAAGGGGTCATGACCCCGCGCGCGGAACTCCGGCTGGGAGGCGCCGACAGCGGCACGCTCAAGGTCAAGGGCACCCCCAACACGGTGGCGATTCCACCGAACACGCCCATCAAGATAGGCCGGTTGACGGGTACGTACACCCCGAGGAAGAGCGGCGAGGTCACCTTCACGGCCGGAGTGCTCACCGTCCACGCCCTCGGCATGGACGCGGCGGTCTGCACACCGAAGAACGGCCCCAAGCCCTCACTGGAGCTGGAGGTCACCGCCCCCGGCGGCTCCGGGGGGCCCTCCGGCGGCGACACGGACGAGACCCCCTCCTCGGGCGGCGGCGAGCTGCCCAGGACCGGCCCGCTCGACTCCGCGACGGCGCTCGGCACCCTCGGCGGCACGGTGCTGCTGACCGGTGCGGCCGGAGTCCTCTGGCTCACGCGGCGCACGGCGCGCTGATGCGGGGAGCGTGGGCCGGCCGCCCGGCGCGGGTGCTGGCCGCCGTCGCCGCGCTGCTGGGCGCCGTGGCGGCGGCGCCCCCGCCGGACTGGACGGCCGCCCCGGCCGAGGCGCGGCCGTACGTCTATGTGGAGGGCGAGGCGGGGAGCGTCCTCCGGGACACCCTGTCCCTGACCAACGAGGGGACGGCGCCGCTCACGGTACGGCTGAGCGGCCGGGGCGCCGCGTCCTTCGCCTTCGCCGCTCCCGCGCTGACCGTCCCGGCGCGGACCCGGGCGGACGTGCCGTTCGCCGTGACGGTGGCTGCGGACACCTCACCGGGCGACCACCGGGGCGTGGTGCTCGCGGAGAGCGGCGGCCGGCTCGTGCGGGTGCCGGTGCACCTGCGGGTGAACGGGCCGAGCCTGGCGGCGTTCACCGTCGAGGACGTCCGGCTCGACGACGCGGGCACCCTGCGCTACACGCTGGTCAACCGGGGCAACACCGTCCTCGCCCCCCGCCTGGCCGTGCGCGCCCAGGGATTCCTCGGCACGGTCCTCGACCGGCCCTCCCGCGCGCTGCCGGTCTCCCTGCGACCCGGTGAACGGCTCACCCGCACCGAACCGTGGCCCGACCCGCCCACCCTCGACTCGGTGACGGTCGACCTGCGCGCCACGGCCCCCGGGGCGGCGCCGGTGACCGCCCGGGCGTCGGCGGTCTTCGTCTCCGCGGTCCCGGCCGTCACAGGCGTGCTCCTCGCGGCGGCGGCAGCGGCGGTGGCGACGGCGGCCCGGGCACGCGCGGTGCGCCGCCGACGGGCCCCGCCGCCCGGGCCGGCGCCCGAAGAGCGGACGGACGAGAGCCGGTCGGCCGAGGCGACGGCAGGAGAGAAGCGATGAGCGTGACGGTCCCTTCCCTGGCGGGCAGCCGTCGCAGGGCCGGCGTGGCGGTGTGGCTGCTCCTGACCGCGCTGCTGTGCGCTCTCCTGCCCGCTGCCGGGGTTTTCGCCGCTCCCGCCTCCGCCGTTCCGTCCGGCGTCGCGTCCCGTGTGCCGTCCGCCCGGGCGGACGGCCCCGGTCCCACGGTGTCCCTGTCGCGTCCCGAGGGCGGCAAGGGCGGCGAGATCACCGTCAGCGGGGCGAAGTGGAAGCCCGGTGCCCTGCTCATGCTGCTGATCTGCGGGCAGTCCGCGCCCGGCAGGGGTGTCATCGGCGGCACCAACTCCTGCGCCAACACGGTCGGAAGAGCGGCCACCGTCGACGCCCAGGGTGCCTTCAGCCAGAAGGTGCCGGTCGCCGAGCCGCCCGTGCCCTGCCCGTGCGTGGTGCACGTCGCCGGGGTCACCGGCGCGCGGGACGCCGTGGACGTGGCCTTCACCGTCGCCGGGCACCCCACCGCCCCTCTGCCCGAGGCGACGGGCGACGGCAGGCTCGCCGTCCTGGCCTCCGCCCGCCTGAAGGGCTCCAGCGGCGTCCTGGTCTGGTTCGGCGCCCCGCCCGCCCGCGAGGTCGTCTTCACCGTCGGCAATCTCGGCAGCGCGCCCGTGAAGGACCCGGTCTTCCAGGTCGGCACCAGCCACGGCGTCTTCGCGCCGCAGTACGAGGAACGGCAGTGGCGCGGCACCATCGGACCCGGCAGGAAGGCCCTGATCACCCTGCCCGTCGAGCTGTCCGCGGGCGCCCACGGCGACTACCAGGTCACGGTCGGGTACGCCGGGAAGGTTCTGGTCGAGCAGCCGTGGGGGGTCGGCCGGCCGTGGGGCGTCACCCTGTTCTGGCTGCTGCTCGCCGTGGTCGTCCCGGCCGCCCTCTTCCGTATCGGCATGGCGGTGGTGGACCGGGTACGGCCGGGCGCCGGCCCCGCGCACCGCCGGGCCGCCGGCGCCTCCGTGCGCGGCGCGTCCGCACGCCGGACTTCCGGCGGCCGGACTCCCGTACGCCGTCGTCCCGCGCGTACCTCCGGCCCCGTCCCCGACGGGGACGAGACCACCACGGTCCTGCCGTGGTTCACCCCCGACTCCGCACCGTCACAGAACAGCCCGACGACGAAGGGACATTCGTGAGCACGCAACGGAGGATGAGCGTGGCGGGAGTCGCGCTGATGCTCGGCGGCGCGGGGATCCTGCCGGCCGCCGCCCCCGCCCAGGCAGCCGAGGTCTCGTTCGCGACCGAGTGCGTTCCACCGGCGATCTCCGGCCTGCCACCGGTGCAGGGCACCACCAAGGTGCAGATCACCGCGCCGGCTCAGGCCGAGGTCGGCGACGAGGTGGAGATCGTCTGGAAGACGGTCGCGGCCGCGTCCAAGAACCCCGACGTCCTCGACCTGGACAAGGACACGGTCAAGCCGACCGGGGTGGTCAAGGTGGGAGGGGCGGCGAGCGCCACGCTGACCCTGGAGGGTCCGCGGCAGAACCCGCCGATCCCCAAGAACAGCCCGATGGTGCTGCCGGACATGAAGGGCAGGCTGAAGCTGGAGAAGGCGGGCGAGATCACGCTGACGCCGGACAAGTACACGATCAACGTCTCGAAGCCGCTGTCGACGGACACGAAGTGTTCCCCGAAGGAGACGGTGCCGGTCGGGGCGACGATCAAGGTGTCGGCGGGCGGGGGCGGTTCGGCGTCCGGCGGTACGACGACGTCCGGCGGCTCGACCACCTCCGGCGGTACGACGACGTCGGGGGGTTCGACCACCTCCGGCGGTACGACGACGTCCGGCGGTTCGACGACCTCCGGCGGTACGACGACGTCGGGGGGCTCGACCACCTCCGGCGGGTCCACCTCCGGCGGTGGAGGCGGGCAGACGGACTTCGCCGGCAAGGAGGTCGCGGTCCAGTTCGCCTGCCAGTCGCCCGGCCCGGCGAACATCACCTCCAAGGTGACCATCGACGCCAGGAAGAACGGCGGCACCTACGACCTCACCGTCAAGACCGCCAAGGGCGTGATGGACAGCCCCGCACCGCTCCCCGCCGGAGCGCTGAAGCCGTCCATGGCGGTCGGACTCGGCGGCGCGGACAGCGGGACGGTCAACGTCGAGGGCCCGGCGAACTCCACGCCGCTGGAGCAGGGCAAGCCGGTCGACCTGCCCGACATGAAGGGGACGTACAAGCCGGGCGCCACCGGCAAGGCCACCCTCGCCCCCGGCACCCTGACGATCAACGTCTCGCTCGGCGGCTCACCGATCGTGATCCCCTGCCGGGTCAAGGGGAGCGTCCAGGCGTCCCTCACCCTCGACACGACCGAGCAGGCGGGCGGCGCATCGGGCGGCGGCGGCAGCAGCGGCGGCGGTGACGCGGGCGCCGGCGGCGGCACGGGCGGCTCGGCCGGCTCCGGCGGCGGCCTCGCCGACACCGGAGCCGAGGACGAGGGCGCCCTGCGGGCCCTCGCCCTGGTGGCGGGCACGGTGATCCTGCTCGGCGGAGCGGTGTTCACCTTCACCCCGTGGGCCAGGCTCAGGCGCTGACGTAGGCCGAAGGCTCAGATGTTCCTCATGTCCCCTGGTAACTCCTTGTGAGGAGCGAGGTCCGGATGGTTGTGTTCGTCCGGGGCGCCCGAACGATGGGCGTCCGCGAACCGACCTGCCTGACCAGCAGGGGAGCGATGCGTCGGGCCCGCGAGGGCCCGACGCGCAGAAGGGAACGAAGATGCGCTGGGGGAAGAAGTTCGCCGCGGGATCACTCGCCGTGATGATGGGCGTCGGTGGAGCGGGCCTGATCGCCGCGTCTCCTGCTCAGGCGGCCGGAAAGTACACCTGCAAGGCCTACGCCTCCATGGACAAGATCGGCCGGCCCACCGCCTACTCGACCTGCAAGGCGGGTGGCGGCAAGGGCGTGAGCAAGCACCGGGTCGTCATCAAGTGCGACCAGGTACAGGGCGCCCGCGAGCACGTCATGACCTGGACGCTGTACGGCTCCTGGGTCGGGCCCGGCCAGAAGTCGAACGTGCACTGCGGCACGAAGAACTTCCTGCGCGGCTTCAGCGTGCAGACCAGGTGACCGCGCGGCGGTAGAGAGAGGTCCGGCCCGGCACGCGTCGCGTGCCGGGCCGGACCTCTGTGCCGTGGGGGAGGGACGCGTCAGCGCACGTCGCCCATGAGCGCGCGGATCTTCTTGCCCGCCGTCATGAACGCGAGGCCCGCGGCGACCGCCACGACCGCCCACAGGGTGTAGTACATCGCGTCACCCAGGGGCTTGTTGAGCTTGGTGGTCCAGCCGTTCAGCGCGTTGCCCGTCGCCGTGGCCAGGAACCACAGACCCATGATCTGGCCGACGAACTGCTTGGGGGCCAGCTTCGTGGAGAGGGAGAGGCCGACCGGGGAGAGGCACATCTCGCCGATGGTCTGGACGAGGTAGACGCTCAGCAGCCAGAAGACGGTGACCTTGCCGGTGTCGCTGTTCGCCGCGGCCGCGCCGGCGAGGCCCATGATGGCGAACGAGCCGCCGATGAGGAGCATCGCGAGGGCGAACTTCATCGGAGCGCTGGGCTCGCGGTTGCGCTTGGCGAGCTTCACCCACAGCGCGGCGAAGACCGGCGCCAGGACGATGACCATCGCCGGGTTCACCGACTGGTACCAGGACGCCGGGAACTCCCAGCCGCCGATCATGCGGTCGGTCTTGTTGTCGGCGAAGAGGGTGAGCAGCGAGCCCGACTGGTCGTAGATCATCCAGAACAGGACGGCGGTGGCGAAGAACCACGCGAACGCCTTGATCTTCGGCTTGTCCTCCGCGGCCAGGGCGGGGTTGCGGTACATCGCGACGAAGTACACGACGGGGACGACGATGCCGAGGACCGCGAGCACGTTCACGATGTGCTCTATGTCGTACGTGCCGAGGACGATGTCGGCCAGGAGCGCGGCGACGGCCAGACCGCCCCAGAGCAGGACCTTGCGCAGCGCGCTGCGCTTCTCCTCGGGCGTCGCCGGGGTGCCCGGCTCCTTGCCGACGTCACCGAGGTGGCGCGAGCCGAGGATGTACTGGAGGACCGCCAGGGTCATGCCGATGCCGGCGACGGCGAAGCCGAGGTGCCAGTTGACGTTCTCGCCGAGGTAGCCGACGACCAGCGGAGCGGCCATGCCGCCGATGTTGATCGACATGTAGAACAGCGTGAAACCGGCGTCCCGACGGGCGCTCGGCTGGCCCTCGTAGAGGCCGCCGACCATGGCCGAGATGTTCGGCTTCAGCAGACCCGTACCGGCGGCGATGAGCGCGAGGCCCGCGAAGAACGCCGTGTCCGACGGGATCGCCAGGGTGAAGTGGCCCAGGGCGATGACGATTCCGCCGACGAGGACCGCCTTGCGCGCGCCCCAGAGACGGTCGGCGACCCAGCCGCCGGGCATCGCGGCCATGTAGACGACCGCGTTGTAGACGCCGTAGATGGAGGCGGCCAGCGCCTCACGCCCTTCGAGAGGGCCGTCGAGCACACCCGCGACCAGGTAGAGGACGAGGATGCCGCGCATTCCGTACCAGGAGAAGCGCTCCCACATCTCGGTCATGAAGAGAGTGGCCAGGCCGCGGGGGTGGCCGAAGAACGTCTTCTCGGAACCGGGGGTTCCGGACGAAGTCGTCGTCAGGCTGGACGCCATGTCGATCCTTGCTCTGTCGGGACGCGCGCCTTGTGAGCGTGGTGCGCCCGGTGGGGGAGGCCGGCACCGGCGAGGAGCGGTCGCACCCCGCCGGGATCCACGCCCCGTGACGCCGCATGGCGTCCCGGGACCCGGCCCACAGGTCGTTCGCTGTCCTTGAGGCCGGCGAAGCCCACCTCACGCAGAAAAGAGACCCTTGGTGCGCGAAGCAGCCAAAGGTCCCCGATTACCGCAACAGACGTCTCGCCACCATACGACACGACAGGGGCGGATATGGAAGGACTTGAGAGATGGATCACAGGCTTCGAGGGAACCACATGACCATGATCGAAGGTCATCAGCAGGTTAGCCGCCCTGATGCCCAGGGGTGACCCTCACCCGGCGGATCGGCCCCCTGGCCAGGGGCCGTGCGGACTACCATCACCCCATGACCCGTGTACTGCTCGCCGAGGACGACGCATCCATCTCGGAACCGCTGGCCCGCGCCCTGCGGCGGGAGGGGTACGAGGTCGAGGTGCGGGAGGACGGGCCCACCGCCCTCGACGCCGGACTCCAGGGCGGAGTCGACCTCGTCGTGCTCGACCTCGGGCTGCCGGGCATGGACGGACTCGAGGTCGCCCGGCGGCTGCGCTCCGAAGGGCACGCGGTCCCGATCCTGGTCCTGACGGCCCGCGCCGACGAGGTCGACACCGTCGTCGGCCTGGACGCGGGCGCCGACGACTACGTCACCAAGCCCTTCCGCCTCGCCGAACTCCTCGCCCGCGTCCGCGCCCTGCTCCGGCGCGGCGCCACCGAGCCGGCCGTCGCGCCGTCGACGCACGGCGTGCGCATCGACGTCGAGTCGCACCGCGCCTGGATGGGCGACGAGGAGCTCCAGCTGACGGCCAAGGAGTTCGACCTGCTCCGGGTCCTGGTCCGCGACGCCGGACGGGTCGTGACGCGCGACCAGCTGATGCGGGAGGTCTGGGACACGACCTGGTGGTCGTCGACGAAGACCCTCGACATGCACATCTCCTGGCTGCGCAAGAAGCTGGGCGACGACGCGGCCAACCCCCGCTACATCGCCACGGTCCGTGGCGTCGGCTTCCGATTCGAGAAGAGCTGAGCCCGAGCCCGGGTCGGAGCCCGAGCGCGAGCCCGGTCGGAGCCCGAACCCGGGGCGGAGTGGGCGTCCTGGCCGGGGTCCGGGCTGAGCCCGAGGCCGCGTCGGAGACCTGGCCGGCATCCGGGCCGGAGCCGGAGTCGTAGGCTCGGGCCGGCAGGACCCCCACCCCCGCCCGGAGGGCACCGTGCGCCGCAGGCTGATCAACTCCACGCTCGCCGTGGTGCTCGTCGTCATCGCCGTGTTCGGGGTCTCCCTCGTCCTCGTCGAGACGCGCACCATCTCCAGCAGCGCGCAGGAGAGCGTGGACTCCGAGGCCCTGCGCCTGGTCGCGATCGTCGACAGCCGCCTCATCGGCGGGGAGCCCGTCAATCCCGACATCCTCGCCGAGCAGAGCGGCGCCAAGCGGTACGCCCTCATCGAGATCCCCGGCCGGAACCCCATCGAGATCGGCACCCGGCCCGAGGGCAGCGTCATCCGCGCCACCGCCGACGGCGAGCGCGGCGAGACCGTGACGGTCGAGGAGTCCCGGTCCACCGTCACCGCGGAGGTCGGCCGCACCCTGCTGATCATCGGCGCCGTGGCCCTGCTCGCCGTCGTGGCGGCCGTCCTGCTCGCCGTGCGGCAGGCCAACAAGCTGGCGTCACCGCTCACCGACCTGGCCGAGACCGCCGAGCGCCTCGGCTCGGGCGACCCGCGCCCGCGCCACCGGCGGTACGGAGTGCCCGAGCTGGACCGCGTCGCCGACGTGCTGGACGCCTCCGCCGAGCGGATCGCCCGGATGCTCACCGCCGAGCGCCGGCTCGCCGCCGACGCCTCGCACCAGCTGCGGACACCGCTCACGGCCCTGTCCATGCGCCTGGAGGAGGTGGCGGTCGCCGACGACCTCGACACGGTCCGGGAGGAGGCGACGATCGCACTGACCCAGGTCGAGCGGCTCACCGACGTCGTCCAGCGGCTGCTCACCAATTCCCGGGACCCCCGGACCGGCTCCGCGATCGCCTTCGACCTCGACGAGGTCGTCAAGCAGCAGATCGAGGAATGGCGCACCGCCTACCGGGGCGCCGGCCGGGCCATCGTCCACTCCGGCAAACACGGCATGCGCGCGGTCGGCACGCCCGGGGCGGTGGCCCAGGTGCTGGCCGCGCTGATCGAGAACTCGCTCATGCACGGCGGCGGCACCGTCGCCCTGCGCACGCGGGTCACCGGCAACCAGGCCGTGATCGAGGTCACCGACGAGGGCCCCGGCGTCCCCGCCGACCTCGGCGCCCGGATCTTCGAGCGGACCATCAGCGGCCGCAACTCCACCGGCATCGGCCTCGCGGTCGCCCGCGACCTCGCGGAGGCGGACGGCGGACGGCTCGAACTGCTCCAGCAGCAACCGCCGGTGTTCGCGCTCTTCCTCAGCCGCGAGGTCAAGAGCCACGCGGACCACGAGCGCCCGGTCCGCTGACGCGGCTCACCCACCGGGCCGGCGAAGGACACGCGCTGCCGACGCGGGCCACCACCGGGCCGGAGAGGACACGCGCTGCCGACGCGGCTCACCACCGGGCCGGCGCAGGGCACCCGCGGCGGACGCGGCTCACACGCGGTCGGGCTGCTTCCTGACCGCCTGCCGGGGAGCCTGCTCCAGGAACGATTCGGCGGTCTGCACGGCCTCCCGCGCCGGCAGCGTACGGAAGACCCACGTGCGGTACGACCAGAAGCGGAACAGCGTCGCGACGCCGATCCCGAGGAACTTGAAGACGTTGCTCTGCAGCGGGGTGTCCCAGCCGAAGCCGTACGTCGCCGCGTACAGCACACCGTTCTGGATCACCATGCCGACGACGCTGAACAGGAAGAAGAGCGACATCTCCTTCGTCCGGCTGCTCTTGTCCCGGTCACGGTAGGTGAAGTAGCGGAACCCCACGTAGTTGAAGGCGATGGCGACGACGGTGGCGATGATGCTCGCCCGCACAACCGGCAGGTCGGTGAGGTGGCGCACGAGGTTGAACACCCCGAGGTCCACCAGGAGCCCGAGAGCACCGACCGCGCCGAACTTCGCGAACTCGCGGGTGAGCTGGTCAAGCCGCACACGCAGTGCGCTCTGTTCACTCATGGTGATTGCTCAGCCCCGTCCGTCGGATGATGTCAACCCAGCCATGCTAACCAGCCCGTCTCCGACCCGCCCCTGGACATCGCAAAGCATGTGAAAACCGGGTGTCCCTGTGCCAAAGCACAGGTGGACGAGGGCCCGCCGATGGTGCGGATACCCTAAGAGGGTGACGTTCCCGGTAGTCGGCATGGTCGGTGGCGGTCAGCTCGCCCGTATGACCCACGAGGCGGGCATCCCCCTCGGCATCAAGTTCAAGCTCCTCAGTGACACCCCGCAGGACTCGGCGGCCCAGGTGGTGAGCGAGGTCGTCATCGGCGACTATCGCGACCTGGCTACGCTGCGTGACTTCGCGCGCGGCTGTGACGTGATCACCTTCGATCACGAGCACGTCCCGACCGAACACCTGCGGGCCCTGGAAGCGGACGGCATCCCCGTCCGGCCGGGGCCCGACGCGCTGGTGCACGCCCAGGACAAGGGGGTGATGCGCGCCCGGCTCGACGAGATCGGCGTGCCGAGCCCGCGCCACCGCATCGTGGCCGATCCGGCGGACGCGGCGGCCTTCGCCGCCGAGGTCGGCGGCTTCCCGATCATCCTGAAGACCGTGCGCGGCGGCTACGACGGCAAGGGCGTGTGGTTCGTCCGTACGGAGGCCGACGCCCGCGACCCGTTCCGCGCCGGAGTCCCGGTCCTCGCCGAGGAGAAGGTCGACTTCGCGCGCGAGCTGGCCGCGAACATCGTCCGCTCCCCGCACGGGCAGGCCGTCGCCTACCCGGTCGTCGAGTCCCGCCAGGTCGACGGCGTCTGCGACACGGTGATCGCGCCCGCCCCCGACCTGTCGGACGAGCTGGCCGGCCAGGCGCAGGAGCTGGCGCTGCGGATCGCCAAGGAGCTCGGGGTCGTCGGCCACCTGGCGGTCGAGCTCTTCGAGACCACCGACGGCCGGATCCTCGTGAACGAGCTGGCGATGCGCCCCCACAACTCCGGCCACTGGACCCAGGACGGCGCGATCACCTCGCAGTTCGCCAACCACGTCCGGGCGGTCCTCGACCTCCCGCTGGGCGACCCGCGGCCGCGCGCGACCTGGACGGTCATGTGCAACGTGCTGGGCGGGGACTACCCCGACATGTACTACGCCTATCTGCACTGCATGGCCCGCGACCCTCAGCTGAAGATCCACATGTACGGCAAGGACGTGAAGCCCGGCCGCAAGGTGGGGCACGTCAACACCTACGGCGACGATCTCGACGACGTGCTGGAGCGCGCGCGTCACGCCGCCGGCTATCTGCGAGGAACGATCACCGAATGAGCCCCGAGCGTCCCGAGAGCCCCGTCGTAGGCATCGTCATGGGATCCGACTCCGACTGGCCGGTCATGGAAGCCGCGGCCCAGGCCCTGGACGAGTTCGAGATCGCGTACGAGGTCGACGTCGTCTCCGCCCACCGCATGCCGCGCGAGATGGTCGCGTACGGCGAGCAGGCCGCCGGGCGCGGTCTGAAGGCGATCATCGCGGGCGCGGGCGGCGCCGCCCACCTGCCGGGCATGCTCGCCTCCGTCACCCCGCTGCCCGTCATCGGCGTGCCGGTCCCGCTGAAGTACCTCGACGGCATGGACTCGCTGCTCTCCATCGTGCAGATGCCGGCCGGGGTGCCGGTGGCCACGGTCTCGGTCGGCGGCGCGCGCAACGCCGGTCTGCTCGCGGCCCGGATGCTCGCCGCGCACGACCCGGAGCTGCAGGCCCGGATGCGGGAGTTCCAGCAGGAGCTCAACGACCAGGCGACCGAGAAGGGCAAGCGGCTGCGGGCCAAGGTCGAGGGTTCGGAGTCCTTCGGGTTCGCCAAGTGAGCGCGGCGGACCGGCTCGCGGAGGCGCGCGAGCTGCTCGCCTCCGCTCCCGTCGTCGACGGGCACAACGACCTGCCGTGGGCGCTGCGCCAGCACGTCCGCTACGACCTCGACCGCATGGACATCGCGGCCGACCAGTCGGGAGCGCTCCACACCGACCTGGCCCGGCTGCGGGCCGGCGGCGTCGGGGCCCAGTTCTGGTCGGTCTACGTCCCCTGCCACCTGACCGGCGACGACGCGGTCAGCGCCACCCTGGAGCAGATCGACGTCGTCGACCTGCTCCTCGCGCGGTACGCGGCCGACCTCGCCCCCGCCCTCACCGCGGACGACATGGAGGCCGCGCGCCGGGAGGGCCGCATCGCCTCCCTGAAGGGCGCCGAGGGCGGCCACTCCATCAACGGCTCCCTCGCCACCCTGCGGGCGCTGCACACCCTGGGCGTCCGCTACATGACGCTCACGCACAACGACAACACCCCGTGGGCGGACTCGGCGACCGACGAGCCGGGCGTGGGCGGGCTCTCGGCGTTCGGCCACGAGGTCGTCCGGGAGATGAACCGCGTCGGCATGCTCGTCGACCTCTCGCACGTCGCCGCGACGACGATGCGGGACGCCCTCGACACCTCCGTCGCGCCGGTGATCTTCTCGCACTCCTCGTCCCGGGCCGTCTGCGACCACCCGAGGAACATCCCCGACGACGTGCTGGAACGGCTCGCGGCCAACGGCGGCGTGGCGATGGCGACGTTCGTCCCGAAGTTCATCCTGCCCGCCGCCGTGGAGTGGACGAACCGGGCCGACGAGAACATGCGGGCCCACGGTCTGCACCACCTCGACACCACCCCGGCGGCGATGCGGATCCACCGCGCCTTCGAGGCGGAGAACCCGCGGCCGGTCGCCACCGCCGCCACGGTCGCCGACCACCTCGACCACATGCGCGAGGTCGCCGGCGTCGACCACATCGGCATCGGCGGTGACTACGACGGCACGGCGTTCACCCCGTCCGGGCTGGACGACGTCGCAGGCTATCCGAACCTGATCGCGGAGCTGCTGACCCGCGGCTGGTCGCACGCCGACATCGCCAAACTGACCTGGTCCAACGCGGTCCGCGCGCTGCGCGACGCCGAGGCGGTCTCCCGCGACCTGCGGGCGAGCCGGGGGCCGTCGATCGCGACGATCGAGTCACTGGACACACCGGCCGGCTGACGCCCCACCGGAGGCCGGCCCCGCGGGGCGACGGGGCCCTGCCCGTGCGGCTCGGGGGCGGCGCCTCGCCGGTCCGGTCCGGAAGGGGCTCCCTCGGCCGGTTCGCGGGCGGTCGGCACTCCTTTCGAGACACGCCCTAGTCCCGCAGCGGGATGGTCCCCCGCTCCCGGTTCCCGCCCCCGTCGAACCGGGAGCGGTCCACCGCCGGCCGTGCGGCCGGCCGGGTCGCGATCAGGCGGATCGTGTCCCGCCCGGCCAGGGCGGTGCGCCACTGTCCCAGGTCCGGCCGGGTGCCGTATGCACCGTCCGCCATCGCCCACAGCCGCCGCACCGCCGCCGTCCGGCGCTCGTCGAGCACCCCGGCGACCGGGTCCAGCGGCTTGTCGGGAGCGGCGTAGGCGTCCTGGGCGAGCACGCGGCCGATCATCAGCGCCGCCTTGTAGCGGTCGCTGTCGACGGTGACCGAGCCCGGCGGGGCGTGCGGGTCGAGCCAGTCCGGGGTGTCCGCCTGGTCGAGCACCGGCGGCCGGCCGGTGATCCGGATGCCGTCGCAGTCGAGCAGATGGACGGAGGGCCCCGGGTCCAGGGACCACAGGACGTTCGCCTGTGACAGGTCGCCGACGACGAGCCCCATGGCGTGCAGCCATTGGAAGAGTTCCACGATCGCCACGGTCAGGGCGTGCCGCTCGGCGGGGGAGGGCTGCCGGACCCCCTGCCAGGCGGCCTTCGGCGCGCGCAGCAGGTACGACAGCTCGATCAGCTTGCTGTCGCCCTTGCCCGTCCGCCAGCTCATGGTGGCGGGCGCCCGGCGCATCAGGAAGCCGGTGACCCGGCCGCTGTCCACCACCCGGCAGAGCGGCCAGGCGGCCTCCCGGTCGAGCCGGTCCCGCTCGGCCGGGGCGAGCGCCTGGCGCAGCGACACCAGCGAGGCGAGGGCGTCCCCGTCGACCTTGTGCGGCTCCAGGTACTTCTTGAAGAGCAGGCCGCCCGGACCGCCCACCTCGTGGACCTCGCCCTGTCCGCCGACCGACAGCCTGCCCAGCATCTTCAGGGACGACTGGGTGACGTCGGAGCCGTCGTGCGCGCTCACGCCGGGGCCTCCCACAGGACGGCCGCCGTGCGGTCGTCGTCGTACGACTTCACCCGGTACTGCACCTGCCAGAGGAAGTCGGCCGGCTCGGGCACGGTCCCCCCGCCCCAGGCGGTGCGGAGGAAGTCCCGCATCTCCGGTTCGCCGGCCAGCGGCGTGGACAGGCCGTCGGTGGCGAGGACGAGGACGTCCCCCGGCCGGGTGCTGATCAGCCGGGTGACGGCGGTCCCGGTCAGCGGCAGGGCGGCCGTCCTGGTGTCGATGACGGCCGGCTCGGCGCCGCTGGCGGTGTCGGGGCCCGGCCCGGGCTCGGTGACGGTCAGGTCCCAGCGGCCGTCGCTGAGCAGCGCGGTGCCGCCGTCGCCCACGGCCAGGAAGCCGCGGGTGCGGACGGCGGGGTCGAGCGGGACGAGGAGGACGCGCAGGGTGGTGGCGTAGCCGGCGGGCTCGTGCGTGGCGCGTTCGGCGGTACGGGTCAGGCGCGCCGCGATCCACTCCGCCGCCATGTCCGCGAGCGCGGCGAAGCGGTCCGCGTCGCCGGTCACCAGGCACTCGTGGAGTTCCTCGGCGTAGCGGGCGAGGATCCAGGCGGCCCAGCGGCAGGCGTGGTTCGACCCGACGTGCGAGAGGCGCGCCGAGCCGACGCCGTCGGCCACGGCGAGCATCAGCAGCTCGGCCGCCCCGGGTTCGCCGAGCAGGCTCACGCCGAGCGCGTCCTGCCGGGGCTCGCCCAGATAGCGGTGGGAGTCACCGCGTACGGACGCGGCCCGGACCGTCAGCGGGCCGTGCGCGGCGCCGTCCAGCACGATGTCCGGCAGTACGGCGGCGGTGGGGTCGTCCGACACCCGGGGCAGCGCCTGCGGTACCGGCGGATAGCTCGGGGGCTTGCGGCCGCTGTGCGCGGGGACCCCGAGGGCCGGGGGCGCCGCCGGGGGGTTCTCCTGCTCCTGCTCCATCGCCGTCCTCGTCCTCGTCCTTCGTCCTTCGTCCTCAGAGCTTGTCGAGCGACACGGTCGCGAAGCCGGGCACGGTCTCGTCGACGGTGAGGGTGAAGTCGGACCCGCCGTTCGCCGCGATGCTGCTCGCCGAGCGCACGATCGACCGGGTGAGGCTGGAGGCGAACTCCCGCAGGGCCTGCGCCGCCGACACCTGGCTGTTCTGCTGCATGAAGGCGCGGAAGTTGGCCACGTGGGCGATCGTGCCCTCCTCGGCGTCCCCGATGCCGAAGGCGATGATCTTCGGGCAGTAGCGGGACTCCGTCAGCTCCTTGTACGCCTGGTGCCAGTCGTCGTCGGTCGGGATGCCGTCCGACATGAAGAACGCCACCGGCCGGTACACCTCGTGCCCCTCGGCCTTGAGCGCGGCCACGTCCGTCTCGATGCAGCGCAGCAGCGTACGGAAGGCGTTGCCGTACGAGGTGAGCCCTCCGGCCGCGAGCGCGGGCACCTCCTCGATGTCGCTGAGGTCGACGAGCGGCTGGAGGACGTTCGCCTCGGTGGAGAACCCGATCAGGCAGAACCGGGTCTTGTCGGCCACGGTCGGGTTGGTGCTGATCTCGTGGTGCAGTTCGGGCAGGGTCGAGTTGAGCGTGTCGAGGTTGTCGCCCGCCATCGACCCCGACTCGTCGCACAACAGGTAGAACGGGAGAATCTGCACGGCTTGCTTCCCTCCGGGTGGGGGATCGGTGGACGTCAGTAGGTGTAGAAGTAGATCTCCAGGTCGGCGTGCCCGCCCGAGGCCCCGCCCTTCCAGAAGTCGCGCGTGGTGGCGCCCGCGAACATCCGCGGACGGGCCTTCTCCAGCTGGGAGTTGACCTCGTGGGCGTAGTCGCCGCCCGCGCCCGGGTCGGAGTGCCGCCCGAAGGTCAGGACGAACGCCGCCTGCCGCCCCTCGTACCGCGCGGTCACCGCTCGCAGCCGCGCCTGGATCCGCGCCGTGTCGCCGGGGGCCGCGTCGATGGAGACCTTCACGGGCGTACGGGTCACGGCACGCGGGCCCTTGGGGCGGGTGCTCTTGGAGGGCCCCGGCTCGGCACTCCCGGAGGCCTTCGGCGGGGCGTCCGCCTCGGCCGCGAGCGGGTCGCCCTGGTCGCCCATGGCGACGAGCGCGAGGACCAGCAGCATGTCCGCGAAGAGCCAGCCGGCCAGGTGCAGCGGGTTGAACCGCGGCGCTCTCACCGGGCGTCCGCCCGCGGCGGCACGGCGTCCTGGGGAGCGTCCTGCGGGGTGTTCCGGGAAGCGGCGTCCCGCGGTGCGGCGGGCAGGGGAGGACGCGGGGCGTCGTGCGGGGCCGCGGCGCGCCCGTGGCCCTCCGCCGCTCCGTGGCCGTACCCCGTGCCGTTCCCGGAGGCGTCCGGCGCGACGGCCCCCGGCACGACGGGCGCCTGGCCGTGGAGGCCCGTGCCCTGCGACCCCGGCACGACGGGCGCCGGGGCGGGGGAGGCGGGGAGCGACCGCAGGGCCTCGACGGCGTCCCCGAACCGCTCGGCCACCCGCCCCAGGGCCTCGGTCTGCGCGACGAGCCTCCCCAGCAGCTCCCGCGCCTCGTCGCCGCCGCGCGCCGTGGCCTCCACGACCTCCGCCAGCCGCCCCAGGACCTGCGCGGAGACGTCGCCGGTGACCTCGATGCCGGTCGTGAAGGAGCGCTGCGAGGCGGCGAGCACCGTCACGGAGTCCTCCACCCGCTCACCGGCCCGGTCCAGGACGTCCCGGACCTCCCCGCTCATCTCCCGCACGTCTTCCAGCGCCTTGCGGACGGTCGCCCCGCTGCCGCTGACCGCCGCCTCGATCTCCTTGGTGTTCCCGCGCACCGCGTCCTCGATCCGGCTCGCGGCCGACTCCAGCGGGCGTACGGAGGTGTCGATCCCGGCCAGCCGGCGCTCGGCCTTGTCCACGGAGTCGCCGACGATCACGGCGGCCTGGGTCAGCTCCCGCTGGGTCGTGGCCGCCGTCTCGCCGAGCCGGTTCAGGGTCGCCGCGGACCGGGTCAGTTCGGCCGCGAACCGCTGCGGCGAGGCCATGCGGTGGTCGTTGAGGTGCAGCTGGGCCTGGGTCAGCACCGGGACGAGCCGCCGGAGCAGGGCGTCGGCGCGCCGCCGCCCGTCCTCCGCCCGCCGGGCGAGGGTGGCCTTGCGCCAGCCGTGCAGCAGGACCAGGGCGAGCAGCACCAGGATCGCGATCGTGGCGAACAGGGCGACGTGGCCGAAGGTGAAGAAGCCGGTCAGCCGGCCCTCGAAGCCCGACTGCCACAGCTGGAGGAAGGGCCGGCCCGCGGCCTTCGGGTCGGCGCCGGTCAGGGCCTCGTACGCACTGGTCGCACGGGTGAGACCGAGCCAGGTCAGCGCCAGGGGGACGAAGACCAGGCCGCCGAGCACCGTCTCGAGCCAGCCCCAGGCCGCGTGCTCCTGCTCCGGCGCGCCGTCGTCCACGCTCTCCGGGCGGGCGTAGGCGTGCAGCAGATCGAGGTCGGCCCACGGATCGAGCAGCCCGGAGTCGTCCGCGGCCCGCAACGCGTCCGAGAGGGACCTGAGTTCGTCGGCGCGGGCGGACAACTCCGCCTCGGCGGCCAGTTCTTCGATCTGCCGCGCGACCGAGGAACGGTCCGCCGGAGCCCGCACGGGCATGCCCACCCCCACACCAGAGAACAGGGGGCCGATGGTCCGCGCAGCACGCTCCCCAGCGCGGACGGAGCACCGTTCGTCTTCCCCCGAAGGGAACCGATCGTAGCCCACGCCGCTACTCTGCGTCCCAGTGAACTCGTCTTCCCGGGGGGCCTGTTGTGCGTGCCGACCGTCCGCGTGGAGTGGTCCGTCTCAAGCGGCCGGCCGAGGCGCTCCTGACCCGGGCGGCGCCCACCGCCCAGGTGTCCGGGCGCGGAGTGCTCCAGGCGAACCTGAACTGGTCCGCCGGTACGGGCGCGGACCTGGACCTGGGCTGCATGGTCGCGCTCACCGACGGCGGGGCGCACGTGGTGCAGCCGCTCGGCCGCCTCTTCGGCTCGCTCACCGAGGCGCCGTACGTGCGGCTCGACGGGGACGACAGGACCGGGGCCTCCTCCGACGGCGAGACGCTGCGGGTGAGCCTGGAGCACCGCGCCCGCTTCCGCAGGCTGCTGGTCTTCACATACGTCTACGAGGGGGCGGTGGACTTCCGCAGCCTGGGCGCGGCGGTGACCGTCACCGCGCCGTCGGGCGGCTTCCGGATCCTCCTCGACGACGCCCCGGCCGGGGCGCTGGGCTGTGCGATCGCCCTGATCGAGCCGGTCACGGGCGGGCTGGCGGTCCGCCGGGAGGTCAGCTGGTTCATGGGCACCGAGACGCACGGGCCGCAGCCGCAGATGGACCGGGCGTACGGCTTCGGCATGGAGTGGGTCGTGGGCCGCAAGGACTGACGGGCGGGCCCGCCGAGGCGCGCCCGGCCGCCGGTCCGTCCCTCGAACGCGCCGCCCACCGCGACCCGCGCGGGCGACGGTGGCACGGTGGACGGTACTGCCCCGCCGCGTCCGGCGAGGCGGTACTGCCGCACCCGAGTTCGGAGTCCCTCATGGCAGACCTGCTGGACGACGCCCCTGCCCTCTCGGCCGCTTCCCCCGCCGTCGGTGAGCTCGATTCCGCCGGACCTCCGCCGGTCCCGGACGTGGAGGAGCGCGCCCGCGTCCTGCTGGCCGCGTACCCGGTCGTCGAGGGGTACGCCCACCTGTCCGAGATCCCCGATCCCGAGGACCTGCCTCCGCTGCGGGCGCCGGAGGTGGCGGCGCAGTTCTGGTCCCTGCACCCGGAGCCCGGCGAGGACCCGGTGGTCGAGACGCTGCGCCGGATCGACACCGTGCGGACCCTCGTCGCCGCGTGTCCGGAGGACCTCCGCATGGCGCGGACGACGACGGAGATCGACGACGCCCGCAACTGCGGCCGGATCGCGGCCCTGCTGGGCCCGGCGAGCGCCGTGGCCCTCGGGGGCTCGCTCGCCACGCTCCGGGCGTACCACGAGCTCGGCGTCCGGGCGATCACGTTGACCGGTTTCGACCGTTTCACCCATCAGGCGGTACGGGAGATGAACCGCCTGGGCGTCCTCGTCGATCTCTCGGGCGCCGCCCCGGACACGCTGAGGAGCGCGCTCGGGACCACCAAGGCCCCGGTCCTGCTGACCCGCGCGGAGCCGACGGCGCTGCCGGACGACGTGCTGGGCCTGCTGGGCGAGAACGGCGGCGTGTGCATGGTCCCGCTGACGGACGGCGTCGCCGCCACGGCCGACGCGCTGGACCGGCTGCGGACCCTGGCCGGACCGCGCTCGGTCGGCCTCTCCCACAGCCCCGCCCCGCACACCGGCTATCCGGCCCTCGTCGCGGAGCTGCTCCGGCGGGGCTGGGAGGAGGCGGACGTCCAGGCCCTGACGGGCGGCAACGTGGCCCGCGTCCTGCGCGAGTCCGAGTTCCACTCCCGCGCCAAGCGCCTGCGCCGTCCTCCCGCCTGACGGGGCCGTGCCCCGGGGAGCGCCGGGAGAGCGCCGGCGCCCGCCGGCCCTTCCTAGGCGCGGGGGCGGCCCATCGCCCGGTAGACCCAGCCCGCCTCGCGCCAGCGGGTCGCGTCCAGGGCGTTGCGGCCGTCCAGGATGACCCGGCTGGTGACGACCTCGCCGAGTTCCGCCGGGTCCAGGGCGTCGCGGAACTCGCGCCACTCGGTCAGGTGCAGGACCACGTCCGCGCCCCGGGCGGCCTCCAGCGCCGAATCCGCGTACCCGAGCGTCGGGAAGAGCCGGCGGGCGTTGTCCATGCCCTTCGGGTCGTAGACCGTCACCTGGCCGCCCTGCAGATGGATCTGGCCGGCCACGTTCAGCGCGGGCGAGTCCCGTACGTCGTCGGAGTCCGGCTTGAACGTCGCGCCGAGCACCGCGACCCGCTTGCCGAGGAACGAGCCGTCGCCCAGGGCGTCGCGCGTCATCGCGACCATCTGGCCGCGCCGCCGCATGTTGATGGAGTCGATCTCCCGCAGGAAGGTCAGCGCCTGGTCCGCGCCCAGCTCGCCCGCCCGCGCCATGAACGCCCGGATGTCCTTCGGAAGGCAGCCGCCGCCGAAGCCGATCCCGGCCCGCAGGAACTTGGACCCGATCCGCTCGTCGTAGCCGATCGCCTCCGCCAGCTTCGCGACGTCGCCGCCCGCGGCCTCGCACACCTCCGCCATCGCGTTGATGAAGGAGATCTTCGTCGCCAGGAAGGAGTTGGCGGCGGTCTTCACCAGCTCCGCCGTCGGGAAGTCCGTCACCACGAACGGGGTGCCCTCGCCGACCGGCCCGGCGTACACCTCGCGCAGCGTCTTCTCCGCCCGCTCGCTTCGCACGCCCGCCACGATCCGGTCCGGTCGCAGGGTGTCCTGGACGGCGAAGCCCTCCCGCAGGAATTCCGGGTTCCAGGCCAGCTCGACGCCCTCGGGCAGCAGCCCGGCGAGCCGCTCCGCGGAGCCGACGGGGACGGTCGACTTGCCGACGACCAGCGCGCCCGCGCGCACCACACCGGCGAGCGAGGCGAAGGCCGCGTCGACGTACGACATGTCGCACGCGTACTCACCGTGCTTCTGCGGAGTGTTCACGCAGACGAAGTGCACGTCGCCGAAGGCGCCGACCTCCTCCCAGGAGGTGGTGAACCGCAGCCGGCCCGTCGATCCCTCGATCCCGTGGGCGTGCCGCGCGAGGAGGTCCTCCAGGCCGGGCTCGTACATCGGCACCCTGCCCGACGCCAGCATCTCGATCTTCTCGGGGACGACGTCGAGTCCGAGGACCTCGAAGCCCAGCTCCGCCATGGCCGCCGCGTGTGTCGCGCCGAGGTAGCCGGTGCCGATCACGGTGATCTTGAGGGCCATGCGGGACTCCATGTGCGTGCAGGGCGGAAAATGCCTGCCCGAGCATAGTCGGGGCGCGTGCGGACGCGGTGCGGCCGGGCGCGGGCTGTCGCAAAGCTCACCTGGTGGCGGAGGACCGGCACGCCCTAACATTCTGGTTACTTAACGGTAGTTAGCGTTTGTTCTAGGGGAGCTCCAGATCATGGGCAAGGACTTCGACCTGTACCGCCCGTCCGAAGA